>NZ_JAAFKF010000015.1 GCF_013299175.1 Sphaerotilus sp. | reverse complement strand
GGCGTGGTCGAGCGTATCGAACCAGGTCGCGGCCGAGGTGCCGCGGGGCAGCGGCAGGTTGAGGTTGCAGCCGAAGCCGGCACCCTCCCCGCACTCGTCCGCGTGGCCGAGGAAGAAGGGGTATTCGTTGACATCCTCCCCGCCCTAAAGGACGGGGATTCCTCCTGCGAGACGCGCATGTCCGCGCGCGGCGATGTTCCTGGCGGCGTTCACGTCGCGGTGGTGTTCCGCGCCGCAATCGCAGCATGTCCATCGCCTCATTCGCAGACCTGTCCTGCCTTTCGGACTGCTGGCGGGTATGCCCCCGCAGCGCGAACAGGTCTGGGTTGTGTAGGCTTCGTTCACCTCTTCAAAGACGATGCCGGCCCCATGGCTCTTGTATTCCAGCATCGTTTTCAGCATTGCCCATCCGGCGTCCAGCGTGGACTTCGCCATCTTGGTCTTCACCATCGCTTTCGCCTGCACGTTCCCGACGAAGATCGCCGCGTTGCGCTCGACCAGCCCGGTGCTGAACTTGTGCATCGCGTCCTTGCGCGTGTTGGCGATCTTCGCGTGGATCGCGCGCACCCGGTTCTTCTTGCGCGCCCGCTGGGCGATCCCTAGCGCGCCCTCGTGCTTGCGGTACAGGCCGGACGCCAGCTCTTCGCCGTCCGAGCACGTCGCTGCAGTCTTCAGGCCGAGGTCGATACCGATCAGCCCAGTGCCAGCCGACTTCGGCACGTCCACCTTGACGCACACGTTCAGGTACCACCGGCCGCGCGCGTCCTGCGAGAACGAGCCAGCGCGCAGATCGAACCGGCTCAGCCCGTAGCTGTCCCACAGGCCGAACTTGTGCCCGAGAAAAGCGATCTGCCCGGCCTTGTACTTCGCGCCGCCCGCCTTGAACGGCACCCAGCCCAGCGAATGCTTCGCCGCCTTCGCGTTCGACACCCGCCAGTTCAGCCTCGACTTCTTGAACTGCTTGCGCCGGGTGGCGTATTCCTCGCACACCAGTTGCACCGTGGCGCTACCGATCCGCACGCCCTCGCACTTCGAGTACCCCGCCGTGAGCTTCTGCAGGTCGAACCCGCTCAGCCACTTTCCGCGCTCGCGGATCGCCCGCGAACTGGTCTCGTTACAGTAGTTCCACACCTGATTGACCTCGCGCGCCATCAAGGACAGCACGCCCGCGTGCTTGTCCTTGATCCGCAGCTTGAGGGTCTTCACGGCTTCCATCTGACAACTGTATTTCCATACATGTCGGTTGACAAGCCGGAACGGCTTGAACGCTCGACCCCGGGCTGAACCCCGGGGCTTGTCGCTTCGTCCGGGTCATCGGATCGCCGTGGAGCGAGACGGTCAGCACGTCGTCACGTCCGTAAAAAATCGTCTGCGTGCCGTTGCCGTGGTGGTAATCGACATCGAGCACCGCCACCCGCGCCGCGCCACCGTCACGCAGCGTCTGGGCGGCCAGCGCGGCGTTGTTGAGGAAGCAGTAGCCGCCGAAGAAATCCGGCCCGGCGTGGTGCCCCGGCGGGCGGGTCAGCGCCACGGCACAACGGTCCCCCATCAACACCGCCCGCGCCGCCGTCACCGCGCACGCCGCGCCGGCCCGCGCTGCCGCCCAGGTGCCGGCCACCATGGGACTGCCGGCGTCGAAGGTGTACAGCCCGAGTTGCGCCGCGAAGTTGCGCGGCACCACGTCGCGCCGCAGACCGTGTCCCGCCCACACCGAGGGCAGGATGTCGAGCGCGGCATTGGCCGGGTCGAGCGCCACCCAGGCACTCCAGGCGCCCGCGAGGAAATCCAGGTAACGCGGCGCGTGAACGCCCACCAGCGCCGCATCGGACACCGGCTCGGGCAGGCACAGCGCGCCCACCGCCCGCGCCTGCACCGCGGCGAGCACATGGTCCAGCCGGTCGGGCGTCTCGTGGCAGGGCACCAACCGTCCACGGTACATCTCGTGGTGCGCCGTGTGCAGGCGGTGGTCGGGGTTGTGGACGATGTGCATGGGCGCGCCTGCTGCGGCGATCCGCTCAGTAGGGGGTGGACACCGAGAAGCGCATGGTCCAGTTGTCCAGATACGCCTTGACCAGCGCCGCGTCGTCGCGGACCAGCAGACCGTTTTCGGTGTTGCGGGTCTCGGCGGCTTTGGTGAAGTTGTACGACCCCATGAACACCGCCCGGCCGTCGAAGATCATGACCTTGTTGTGCGCGATGGCCGGTCTGGTGTCGATGACCACGGGCACGCCGCCGTTCTTCAGGTAGGTGGCGCTGGTGTATTTCTCGCTGACCTGGCTTTTGTCGACGATGACCTGCACATCGACCCCGCGTTCCTTGGCCTGCTTGACGGCCTGGGCGATGGGGACGCTGGTGAAGGAATACGCCTGCACATGCAGCGAGCGGCGCGTGGCCTGGATCGCCTCGATGAGCAGCTTCTCGCAGGAGTCGCCGTCCGGGGTGAAGCACAGGCGGTAGGACGCCTGCGGGGAGAAGGTCTGGTAGGCCGAAGCCGCGGCATCGGTGCGCGCCACGGCGGACGTGAGCGGCATGGCGATGGCGACGGCCACAGCCGGGAGGACACGCACAAGGTGAACAAGACGGAGCATGGGGCGGGTATCGGATTTCATTTCGGGTGGGGATCATCCCATGCCCGCCCGGTCCACCGCCCTGGTGCCGCCTTATTCGCCCAGATACGCGGCGCGCACCTTCGGATCGCTGAGCAATTGCTGCCCCCGCCCGGTCATCGTGATCAGCCCGGACTCCATCACGTAGCCCCGATCCGCCACCGCCAGCGCGCGGCTGGCGTTCTGCTCGACCAGCAGCATGGTGACGCCCTGCTGGTGGATGTCGGCGACAACCTCGAAGATCTTGTCCACCATGATCGGCGACAGCCCCATCGACGGCTCGTCCAGCAGCAGCACCTTGGGTCGGGCCATCAGCGCGCGGCCCATTGCCAGCATCTGCTGCTCGCCGCCGGACATCGTGCCGGCGAGCTGGTCGCGGCGCTCCTTCAGGCGCGGGAAGATGGTGAAGACCTTGTCGATGTCGGCGTCGATCTCCTGGTCGTTGCGCGTGTAGGCGCCCATCTGCAGGTTCTCGGTGATCGTCATCCGGGTGAAGGTGCCGCGGCCTTCCGGGATCATCACCAGCCCTTGCTTGGCGAGATCCCAGGCGCCCTGCCCCTTGAGGCTCTTGCCGAGGTACTTCACGTCGCCATCAGCGATCGGCTGGATGCCCGTGACCGCCTTCAGCGAGGTGGTCTTGCCAGCGCCGTTGGCCCCGATCAGGCTGACGAGTTCGCCTTCGCGGACTTCGAGCGTCACGCCCTTGACCGCCTGGATGCCGCCGTAGGCGACCTTCAGGTTCTCGATGCTCAGCAGGACTTGGCCGCTGCCGCCGGCCTTGTGGTTCGTTGCGGTTGCCATGGGGTGGGGATGTCCTGCTGCGTTCAATGGGCCTTGTGACCGCTGCCCAGGTAGGCCTCGATCACCTTCTCGTTCTTCTGCACCTCGGCCGGCGTGCCCTCGGCGATCTGCTTGCCGTAGTCGAGCACGGTGAGCCGGTCGCACAGGCCCATCACCAGCTTCACGTCGTGCTCGATGATCAGGATGGTGCGGCCGTCCTTGCGGATCTGGTCGATCAGCTCGCGCAGCACGACTTTCTCGGTGGCGTTCATCCCGGCCGCCGGCTCATCGAGCGCGATCAGCTTCGGGTCGGTGGCCAGCGCACGGGCGATCTCCAGGCGGCGCTGGTCGCCGTAGGACAGCGTGCGGGCCTTGTACTCGGCGAACTTGCCGATGCCGACGTAGTCGAGCAGTTCCTGCGCACGCTGGGCGATCGCCTTTTCCTCTGCCTTGAACGCCGAGGTGCGGAAGATGGCGCCGATCAGCCCGGAGTGCGAGCGGACATGGCGCCCGACCATGACGTTCTCCAGCGCGGTCATCTCGGGGAAGAGCCGGATGTTCTGGAACGTGCGGGCGATGCCGGCTGCCGCGACTTCATGCACCGCGGTCGGCGTGTAGGGGGCACCGCCGAGGTTGAACGTGCCGCCGTCGGGGGTGTAGAGACCGGTGATGACGTTGAAGAAGGTCGTCTTGCCGGCGCCGTTCGGGCCGATCAGGCCATAGACCTGGCCCTTGTGGATGGTGATGCCCACGTCCGAGAGGGCTTGCAGGCCGCCGAAGCGTTTGGAGACGCCCTTGACTTCGAGGACGATGTCCGCGGTGTTCTTGCTGTTCTTGCTCATGGGGAGATGGCTCCTGTTCGCTTCAGCTTCACTTGGCCGCCGGAGCGGCCTTGCCGTGCTCGGGGGCGGGCCACAGGCCGCGCTGGCGCACCAGCATGATCGTGATCATCGCCAGCGCGATCAGCAACTGGCGCAGGATGGCCGCGTCGAGACGGCCGCCGGTCATGGCCTGCACGTCACCCGCGACGTAGCGCAGCACTTCCGGCAGCGCCGACAGCAGCAGCGCGCCCAGGATGACGCCGGGGATGTGCCCGATGCCGCCCAGCACCACCATCGCCACGATCATCACCGACTCGGCCAGCGTGAACGACTCGGGCGAGATGAACCCTTGGAAGGCGGCGAACATGGCGCCCGAGATGCCACCGAAGGTGGCGCCCATGCCGAACGCCAGCAGCTTGAGGTTGCGGGTGTTCAGCCCCATCGCCTTGGCGGCGATCTCGTCCTCGCGGATGGCCATCCAGGCGCGACCGATGCGTGAGACTTCGAGGCGGCGGCAGACGATCACCGTCAGCACCACCAGCACCAGGAACAGGTAGTAGTACAGCACCACCGGCGGGAAGGTGTGCCCGAACAGGTCCACCGGCTGGCCGAAGCTGAAGCCGAAGAAGTTCATCGGGTCGATCTGGCTGATGCCGCGCGGTCCGTTGGTGATGTTGAGCGGGTGCTCCAGGTTGTTCATGAACACCCGGATGATCTCGCCGAAGCCCAGCGTCACGATGGCCAGGTAGTCCCCGCGCAGCTTGAGCGTCGGCGCCCCCAGCACCATGCCGAAGAACGCCGCCACGGCTGCCGCGACGGGCACCACGGCCCAGATCGGCATGTGCAGCCCGTTCGGGAACATGGCCCGGATCCACTCGAAGTTCTCCGAGAGGTGGGGCGAAGCCAGCAGCGCGTAGAGGTAGGCGCCCACGGCGTAGAAGGCGACGTAGCCCAGGTCGAGCAGGCCGGCGAAGCCGACGACGATGTTCAGGCCAAGCGACAGCATCACGTACAGCAGCGCGAGCGCCATGATGCGCACCCAGCCCTGTCCGAACTGCGCGGCGAACAGCGGCAGCGCCAGCAGCGCAACCGCCGCCAGCCCGAAGACGACCCATTGCCGGGTCTTGTCCATGGAAGAAGTCATGTGTGTGGTCTCCTCAGGCGCGGTCGGCCACGCGTTCGCCCATCAGGCCGGACGGTCGCATGGTGAGCACCAGGATCAGGACGAGGAAGGCGAAGATCTCGACGTACTGGCTGCCGAAGATGCCGCCGGTGAGGTCGCCGAGGTAGCCCGCGCCGATGGCTTCGATCAGGCCGAGCAGCACGCCGCCGACCATCGCGCCGGTCAGGTTGCCGATGCCGCCGAAGACCGCCGCCGTGAACGCTTTCAGGCCGGGCATGAAGCCCATGCTGTGCTGCAGCGTGCCGTAATTGGCGGCCCACATGATGCCGGCGATGGCGGCCAGCGCCGCGCCGATCACGAACGTGGTGCTGATGATGTGGTCCGGACGCACGCCCATCAGGCCGGCGACGCGGGGGTTCTCGGCCGTGGCGCGCATGGCCCGACCCAGCTTGGTCTTGTTCACCAGCCACAGCAGCCCGGTGAGCACCACCGCCGTGATGACGAGGATCAGGATCTGCGTCAGCGTGATGACGGGGCCGTCTTCCCACAGGTTGTAGACCTCCACCGGCAGGAGCTGCGGATACGGCTTGGGGTTCGGCTTCCAGATGATCATGGCCAGCGTCTGCAGCAGCAGGCTCATGCCCATGGCGGTGATCAGCGGGGCCAGGCGCGGTGCGTTGCGCAGCGGGCGGTAGGCGATCTTCTCGACCGCGTAGTTGAGCAGCGAACAGACGATGATCGCCGCGATCGCCGAAATGAACATGATCAGCCAGCCCGGCAAGGTCGAGCCTGCTTCCTGGAACGCGATCGCCACGCTCCAACTGACCATGGCGCCGACCATGAGCACCTCGCCGTGGGCGAAGTTGATCAGGCTGATGATGCCGTAGACCATCGTGTAGCCGAGTGCGACGAGGGCATACATGCTCCCGAGCACCAGGCCGTTGATGATCTGCTGTACGAAGGTATCCATTCCAAGCTCTCCTGTGGCCGCTGCGGCGCCATGCTGCAAGACCCGTACCAGAATGGGATGTGACATCTTGCCGCCGCATTGCGCACGCCGATTCTAGGTGGGCGCCCAGCACCGACGGATGCGCGTTTGCGCTAGGAACAGCGTGGAACAGCCGGGAATGCGCGGCGATTCAGCGGTTTTTCCGGGCTTCGTCGTCGAGTTGGCGCAACTGGGCCAGCTTCTCGCCGATGCGGATTTCCAGCCCACGGGCCACTGGGGCATAGAAGCGCGGAGCCGGGTCGCGGTCGTGCGGAAAATCCGGGAAATACTGCTCGCCGGACGGATATCCGTCCGCCTCGTCGTGGGCGTAGCGGTAATCCCGACCGTAGTCGAGATCCTTCATCAGCTTGGTGGGGGCATTGCGCAGGTGCAGCGGGACCGGGCGCGAGCCGTCCTGCTGCACGAAGGCGCGCGCGGCCTTCCATGCCGTGTAGACCGCGTTCGACTTGGGCGCCACGGCAAGGTAGACGACGGCCTGCGCCAGCGCCAGCTCTCCCTCCGGCGAGCCGAGTCGCTCGTAGGTTTCGCTGGCATCGAGCGCCAGCCGCAGCGCCCGCGGGTCGGCCAGTCCGATGTCCTCGCTGGCCATGCGGACCAGCCGCCGGGCGATGTAGCGCGGATCGACGCCGCCATCGACCATGCGCGCGAACCAGTACAGGGCAGCATCCGGGCTGCTGCCACGCACCGACTTGTGCAGCGCGGAAATCGTGTCGTGGAACTGGTCGCCGCCCTTGTCGTAGCGCCGCAGTTGCGCCCCGAGGCTCTGCTCCAGCACGGCTTCGTCGATCACGGTGGCCGCGCCGACCATCCGCACCACGTTCTCGTAGGTGTTGAGCAGGCGCCGGGCATCCCCATCCGCGTAGGCGATCAGGCGCTGGGCGGCCTCGGGCGTCGGCTCGGCGGCCTGGAGTTCCGCGCGGGCAGTGGCCAGCAATGTGCGCAGGTCGTCCTCGGACAGCGGCTGCAGCACATGCACCGTCGCCCGCGACAGCAGCGCCGAGTTGACCTCGAAGGACGGGTTCTCGGTGGTCGCGCCGATGAAGGTGAACAGGCCCGACTCGACGTGCGGGAGGAAGGCGTCCTGCTGCGCCTTGTTGAAGCGGTGGACTTCATCGACGAACACGATGCAGCGCCGCCCCTGCGCCTGCGTCACCCGCGCTTGCTCGACGGCGTCGCGGATGTCCTTCACGCCGCCCAGCACGGCCGAGATCTGCACGAAGCGGCTGTCGAAGGCGTCGGCCATCAAGCGGGCCAGCGTCGTCTTGCCCACGCCCGGCGGTCCCCACAGGATCATCGAATGCGGCCGGCCTGACTCGAACGCCACCCGCACCGGCTTGCCCGGCCCGAGCAGGTCGCGCTGGCCGATCACGTCATCCAGGTGGCGTGGACGCAGGCGTTCGGCGAGCGGGGCATCCGCGCTTGGCGCAGCCACCGGGACAGCATCCGGCAGCGTGCCAGACGCTTCGCCAAACAGGTCTGGGCTCGTCGGGGTCACTGCTGCAGCACGTCGGCACCCGCAGGCGCAGTGAACTTGAAGCGCGTCGGTGCCAGCATCACGTTCGGCTCGAAGCGGCTGAAGTCGAGCCGCGAACGCTGGCCCAGCGCGTCCACCAGTTCGATCGCCGCGAGATCCTTGCCGCGGAAACCCACGCGCAACTGGCGGATCTGGCCTTCCTTGGCCTTGGGCTGGGCCTGCACCCATTGCAAGCCGCCCGCGTCCGCATCGGCCTGCAGCGTGAAATCCCGGTCGAGGTTGCCACCGGCCAGCAGCGCCGCCGGGGTCGCCCCCAGCACCTGGTCGAAGGCGCGCACCGTCACCTGGTTGAGGTCCACGTCGTAGAGCCAGACCTTCTGCCCATCGGCGACGATCTGCTGCTCGTAGGGCTTGGTGTAGTCGAAGCGGAAACGGTTGGGTCGCTGGAACTCGAACTCGCCGCTGGTGGTCTTCTTCTTCGCGCCGTCCGGCGCCGTGACCACCTGCGTGAACGGCGAGCGACCGGACTGCACCGTCTGCACGAAGCTGCGCAGCGCGTCCACCGCGTCGGCGCGGGCCAGCACGGGACTGAGCACCGCCAGCGCCAGCACTGCACCCCGCAGCACAGCCTTCGGGGACGTCGGGAAGTGGTTCAGCAGCATCATTCGTTGTTGCGGGCCGGGACGAGGAGGTCGCGGTTGCCGTTGGTGGACATGCTCGATACGAGTCCGGATTGCTCCATTTGTTCCAGCAAACGGGCCGCGCGGTTGTAGCCGATGCGCAAATGGCGCTGCACCAGCGAGATCGACGCCTTGCGGTTCTGCAGCACGACGGCCACGGCCTGGTCGTACATCGGGTCGGCTTCGGCGTCTCCACCACCGCCTTCGGCGTTGGTGTCGTTGCCGCCGTCGCCATCGAGCACGCCGCCTTCGAGGATGCCTTCGATGTAGTTCGGCTCGCCCTGCGACTTCAGGTATTCGACGACGCGATGCACCTCGTCATCGCTGACAAACGCACCATGCACGCGGATCGGCACGCCCGAACCCGGCGACAGGTACAGCATGTCGCCCTGCCCCAGCAAGGCTTCGGCGCCCATCTGGTCGAGGATGGTGCGGCTGTCGATCTTGCTGGAGACCTGGAAGCTGAGCCGGGTCGGGATGTTGGCCTTGATGAGACCGGTGATGACATCGACCGACGGGCGCTGCGTGGCCAGGATCAGATGGATACCAGCGGCGCGCGCCTTCTGGGCCAGCCGGGCGATGAGTTCCTCGATCTTCTTGCCGACCACCATCATCAGGTCGGCCAGCTCGTCGATCACCACCACGATGTGCGGCAGGCGGTCGAGCGGCTCGGGCTCCTCCGGCGTCAGGCTGAACGGGTTGGGGATCAGCTCCTCGCGGGCGGTGGCGTCGTCGATCTTCTTGTTGTAGCCGGCGAGGTTGCGCACGCCCATCTTGCTGAGCAGCTTGTAGCGCCGCTCCATCTCGGCCACGCACCAGTTGAGCGCGTTCGACGCCTGCTTCATGTCGGTGACGACCGGTGCGAGCAGGTGCGGGATGCCCTCGTAGACGCTCATTTCCAGCATCTTCGGGTCGATCAGGATCAGCCGCACATCCCGCGCATCGGCCTTGTAGAGCAGCGACAGGATCATGCTGTTGATGCCCACCGACTTGCCGGAGCCGGTCGTGCCGGCCACCAGACAGTGCGGCATCTTGGCCAGATCGGCGACGAAGGGCTGGCCGACGATGTCCTTGCCGAAGCCGAGGGTCAGCAACGAGGCGGCGTTGGTGTAGACCGGCGCGCCCAGCACCTCGGACAGCCGGATGATCTGGCGCTTGGCGTTGGGCAGCTCCAGCGCCATGCAGTTGCGGCCCGGAATCGTCTCGACCACGCGGATCGACACGAGGCTGAGCGAGCGGGCCAGGTCCTTGGCGAGGTTGACGATCTGCGAGCCTTTGACGCCGGTGGCTGGCTCGATCTCGAAGCGCGTGATCACCGGGCCGGGCATGGCGGCGATGACCTGCACCTCCACGCCGAAGTCCGCGAGCTTGCGCTCGATCTGGCGGCTGGTGGCCTCCAGGTGTTCGGGCGTGGCGGTCTCGGTGGCGACGGTGGCGCGGTCGAGCAGGCTGACCTGCGGCAGGTGGGCCGGGCCGTCGAGCGGGGGCAGTGGTGCAAGCACTGGTGGTGCTGACGGCGTCGCCAGCGGCAGTGGCGGCGGCGGTGCAGCACGCACGGGCGCTGGCATCGGTGCAGCAGCCGGTGCCGGGACCAGCGGTGTGGCGCGGACCACCGGCATCGGCAGTCCCTCGTCCCACGGCGCCACCACCAGCGGCGGCAGGCTGTCCGGCACCGTGTCCACGAAATCGGGTTCGTAGGTGGTTGCGCGCGTGCCGCCGGGGGCGACCTGCAGCACGCCGGGCAGGGTCTCGGCGTCGAACACCGGCTCGACACTGGGCGGGGGCGCCAGCTTTTCCTTCTTCTTGCGACCGGCCTGGGCCAGCGGCGTCGGGGTGTCCAGGGTGATCGGCGCGGTCGGGGTGTCCAGCGGTGCCGGGGCAGTCACCGCCACGGCGTCGCGCTCGCGGGACATCTGCCGCTGCATCTGCACCTGTGCCTCGGCACCGATGCGCTTGTCTTCCGCCTCCTTGCGGTAGAGCTGGTACCGCTCGCGCCAGCCGTCGAACCACCCGCCGATGCGCTCGGCCAAGCCCAGCCACGAGAAACGGAAGGCCCAGGCCAGCGCCAGCAGCAGCACGACAATCCACAGCACCCCGCTGCCGACAAACCCCAGCAGCCGCATGCTCGACGGCCCGAGCACAGCGCCCAGCACGCCGCCAGCATGGGCACCCGCCACCTGCCCCTCGAACTGGTACAGCCGCGTCCACTCCAGCGCGGCACTGGCCATCAGCAGCAGCGCCAGACCCACCCAGGTCAGCCACTGCGGGCGCCAATGCACCGGACCCACCGGATCGACCGGCGCCAGATCGGCCCGCAGCAGACGCGCCACCACCGACAGCCAGGCCCGCGCACCAAACAGCAGACCCCACCACGCAGACAACCCGAAGAGCACGAACGACAGGTCCGACGCCCAGGCACCGGCCACGCCGACGTGGTTGCGCAGGCGCTGGCCATCGCCGGAGGTGGAAAATGCCGCATCGCCGGGGTGGTGGCTGAGCATGGCGAGCACCCACAGCAGCAACAAGGTGCCGCCCAGCGTGATCCCCACCTGGAGGCGCCAGCGGGGGGTGGGAGGGGAGGAGGTGGCCGGGGCCTGCGGGGCAGGCGTCTGGGCGGATGCTGAACTGCGCAGCGAACCGAGCGGATAGGTCATGCCGGCATTGTCCGCGATCCGCAGAAACGGCAAAGCCGCCATGTGGCATGGCGGCTTTGCGTTAACCGAAGCACCCGGAGATGCCTGGCCGAAGGGCTTACTGGGTGGCCAGACGCTCGGTCAGCACGACCCAGCCGTTTTCCTGCGTCTCGATCAGGCCGCGCTCTTCCAGATCCTTCATCACGCGGCTGACCATCTCGCGGGACGCGCCCACGACCTTGGCCAGATCCTGGCGTGAGACCTTGCTGCGGATGACGCGGCGACCTTCGTCGTCTTCGGCCATGTCCAGCAGCGCACGGGCGACGCGGCCGTAAACGTCCAGCAGCGCGAGCGACTCGATCTGGCGGTCGGCGTTGCGCAGGCGCGCGACGAGGCCACGCAGGATCGCGTAGGACAGGCTGGAGTTGTCCGGCAGGCAGGTCGCGAACTCGCCGCGGCCCAGCACCAGCACGTCCGTCTGCACCTCGGCGCGCACGGTGGCCGAATGCGGCTCGTTGTCGATCAGGCTCATCTCGCCGAGGTAGTCACCGGCTTCGAGCACCGCCAGGATGACCTCGCGGCCTCGGGTGTCCGACGTGATGACGCGGGCGCGGCCGCTCAGCAGGATGAACAGGGCGTCCGACTTGCGGCCCTGCTCGACGATGATTTCGCCGCGGCGGTAGCGGCGCTTGACCACGCCGTCCGCGATGGTCTGCGCCTGCTCCACAGTCAGCATCGAGAAAAGAGGAACCCGTCGAATCAGATCCAGGTTTGAGAGCATGGCCATGGGGCTACTCCTGCTTGTTGGTGTCTATCGTTGTCATTGAAAGCGGGACATGGCGCGGGGCAGACAAGAAACGCTAAGCTTCGCACTGCACCATTTCACGACATGCCCATTGCGTCGCGACTCTAACCGAAGCGTCACCCCGTTGAACAGCGCGTTGACCCGGAAATGAAACTGCGCGCAGCCAAGCAAACCGACACCGCACCCCATGAGCAGCCCCTCCACGCACGCCCAAGTCCTCATCCTCGGCTCCGGCCCGGCCGGCTACACCGCCGCCATCTACGCCGCCCGCGCCAACCTCAAACCGACGCTGGTCACGGGCATGGCCCAGGGCGGTCAGCTCATGACCACCACCGAAGTGGACAACTGGCCCGCCGATGTCATGGGCGTACAAGGCCCGGAGCTGATGCAGCGCTTCCAGCAGCACGCCGAACGCTTCAACACCACGATGGTGTACGACCACATCCATGCGGTGGATTTCTCGCAGCGGCCCTTCTTGTTGACCGGCGACTCTGGCAGTTACACCTGTGACGCCCTGGTGATTGCCACCGGTGCCAGCGCCAAGTACATCGGCCTGCCCTCGGAAACCGCCTTCATGGGACGCGGCGTGAGCGGCTGCGCGACCTGCGACGGTTTCTTCTACCGCGGCCAGGAAGTCTGCGTGGTCGGTGGCGGCAACACGGCCGTCGAAGAGGCGCTGTACCTGTCGAACATCGCCAGCAAGGTCCACCTGATCCACCGCCGCGACAAGTTCCGCGCCGAGGCCATCCTGATCGACAAGCTCCACGAGAAGGTTGCCGTCGGAAAAATGGAGTTACATCTGTTTCAGACTTTGGATGAAGTTCTCGGCGACACCACGGGTGTCACGGGTGTTCGCCTGAAGAGCACGACCGGCGACAGCACCCGTGATCTGGCCGTGCAGGGCTGCTTCATCGCCATCGGCCACCAGCCGAACACGGACATCTTCAAGGGCCAACTGGAGATGAAGGACGGCTACATCGTCACCCGCTCCGGCCTGAACGGGCTGGCCACGATGACCAGCGTGCCCGGCGTGTTCGCCGCGGGCGACGTGCAGGACCACGTCTACCGGCAGGCCATCACCAGCGCCGGCACGGGCTGCATGGCCGCGCTGGACGCACAGCGTTACCTCGAACAGAACCCCCCTGCGGGCGCCTGACACCGGGCCATTGGCGGCGGCGCTCGGTTCCGTTCTATAATTGACGTTTTGCCGCCAATAGACCCGACAGGTCATTCAGATTTGTCGGAGGGGTGATCATCAGACCGGGCACCACAAGTGCCGACAATGTTCAGGCGGGTCTGCTCTGGTTGCTGTAACCATCGTATCGGAGAAGCGTCATGGCACGCGTCTGTCAAGTCACGGGTAAAGGCCCGATGACCGGGAACAATGTTTCCCACGCAAACAACAAAACCAAGCGCCGCTGGCTGCCCAACCTGCAGTACCGCCGCTTCTGGGTCGAGAGCGAAAACCGCTGGATTCGCCTGCGCATCTCCAACGCTGCGCTGCGACTGATCGACAAGAAGGGTATCGACGTGGTCCTCGCCGACCTGCGTGCCCGCGGCGAACTGTAATCGGAGACTGACACCATGGCATCCAAAGGCGGACGCGAAAAAATCAAGCTGGAATCCACTGCGGGTACCGGCCACTTCTACACCACGGACAAGAACAAGAAGACGACGCCCGGAAAGCTCGAATTCATGAAGTTCGATCCGAAGGTGCGCAAGCACGTGCTGTACAAGGAAATCAAGCTCCGCTGACCAGCCCTGCGCTGGACGGACTTGTCCTCGAAAACCCGCTCAGGCACTGCCCCAGCGGGTTTTTTCATGTCTTGAAGGGCACCACTGCCCGGATATCCCCCAAAAGGTGGCCCCCTCTGGTGTGATGGACTGCACGCCACAATCCGCCTAGATTGACCTCCCAGCACAACGCCGCGCGGGGAGCAGCATGAAGCAGCCGGAATGGCAACAAGGCATCAGCACAGGCACCGGCATCCGCAT
Source organism: Sphaerotilus sp. (assembly GCF_013299175.1). Taxonomy (GTDB): domain Bacteria; phylum Pseudomonadota; class Gammaproteobacteria; order Burkholderiales; family Burkholderiaceae_C; genus Sphaerotilus. Next base: position 32,939 of record NZ_JAAFKF010000015.1, on the reverse strand, counting down.
GGTCGTCGCCACCGCGCTGCTGGCCTGGACGGGCAACGCCTGCAGTCAGTCGGTGGACACCTCGATGGCACACGCCATGGTGGACCAACCGCTGTCGATGGCCGTACAGGTGCGCGGTTTCGATTGGCCAGCGAGCCGCATGACACCGGACTGCCTGGAGGTGCAGCTCCAGCAGGGTGAATCGGGAGCGTCCATCGCACCCGTGCGTGTGCGGACGACCCCCAGTGGGGACGATGGCCGCGTGCTGGTGCAGATCAGCAGCCCGCAGACTGTCACCGACACCGTGCTCACGGGCCGACTGCGCCTGCTGTGCGGTGCCGATTACACACGCGAATTCACCGTGCTCGTCGATCCACCCGATGCCCGCAGGCGCTCCGTGGCCATGGCAGTGGCAGACCCCAGGCAGCGCCCGGCCACGCGGGTCACCCCACTGCCGCAGCCCGTGGCAAAGTCTGCACCCGCTCTCTCGCCGCGCAGCACCACACGGTCGGACGATCCTCCGCCACCGGTCGCCGCATCCGCATCGGCCGTACCCGCTGCTGCACCCTCCCGCCCGCTGGAAGAGGCCGAAGTACAGCGGCTGGTGAACGCGGTGGTGAGCACATTGGCGCTGCCAACACCCGCCGAACGCCTGTCTGGCGAGTTCGCCTGGCAAGACCTGCGCGAGGAGCAGCGCCAGACACGCGCCCATCTGGCGGCCCTCCTGGCGCGGGTCGAACACGGCGAGCGGGAAATGTGGCGCAATGCCTTGCTGGTGGTGGGTGCCGCCATGGGGCTGGCGGTGGGCCTGTTCGGCCTGCGCTTGGTGCGGGAAGGGTTGATGCCACGCATGGAGATCCTCGGCACGTCCACGTTCGCCACATCCACCACGCAGACTCCAGCCACTGCGGACTTCGCACCGGCGCTGGCCATGCCCGCACCGCCATCGGCACCACAGGCGAGCGAGGAGGGGGACACCAGCACCGTCCGCTGGGCGCCTCCCGCCACACCGCCCAACACACCGCCCGCAGCACCACAGAGTGCAGCCATCACCCGGTGGCCGGATGCCGACTTCGGCCGCCCGAACCTGGACACGCCCCACGCCAGCGCAGAGTTGCTGCAGGAGCTTGAGCCGCACGTCGCGGAATCACCGATCGGGGTGGCGGTCGTTCTGGAGCGTCGGCTGCAGGAGTTGCCCGGCAAATGTCCCTGGATCCTGCTGCGCCTGCTGGCACTCTACCGGCACATGGAGCAACCCTGGAACCACGAGCGTGTGGCCGCGCAACTGGAGGCGCTCTACAACGTCCGCATCCCGAACATGGGGTCCGTCACACCGCCCCTTGCCGCCGACCTGGACGCCTATCCCGACACGCTGGCGCACATCCAGCAGGCCTGGTCACAGGAAGAGCCCGCTGCGGCCATCGCAGGCTTGCTGCTGCGGCCGACGCGCATCGAGGTGCTCGACCAGCCGGCGTTCGAGGATGCCTTGTTGCTGCACGGCATCGCCCGGCAATCTCCATCGGCGTGGCCCGCTGCGGCAGCCGTCAAGGCCACAGGCACCGCACTCTCCCGCATCGAACTACCGGCTCAGGCACCAGTGTCACGGTTGATGGAGCTGCTGGCAGCTTGATGCTGGATATCAGGCGTGGGCGGAGCGCAAGGTGCGCGCAAAGTCCTGCAGCGCGGCGATGCCGCTGCTCTCGGCGCGCTGGCACCAGCCCTGCAGATCCACCACCAGTTGCTCGCCCGACACGTTGGTGCGGGTCCACAACTGGCGCAGCTCTTCGCGCATGGTGACGAGCTTGGTCAGCGCCGGACTCTGGTCACACGCCTTGGCGACCTGTTCCTTCACGTCGGCCGGGATCTTCTGGTCATCGCGGTGCAGCCAGCGTTGCGCCAGCCGCATTTCGTTCCAGCGTTCGGTGTTCTGCGCGCCCTGCTGCTTCAGGCGGTCCAGTTCGTCCGCACACGCCTTGCGCAGGTTGGTGGCGTACTGGGCCATGACCTCGTAGCGGTTGGCGATCAGGGCCTCCAGCGTCTGGCTGTCGGCGACGGGACGCACGGCGCCGAGCTTGAGTTGCGGGGCGGTCTTGCGCACCTTGGCCAGCCCCAGCATCTCCAGCACACGGATGTAGCCCCAGCCGATGTCGAACTCGAAGGGCTTGACCGACAGCTTCGCCGAGGTCGGGAAGGTGTGGTGGTTGTTGTGCAGCTCCTCGCCACCAATCCAGATGCCCCAGGGCGAGATGTTGGTCGAAGCGTCGGCCGCTTCGAAGTTGCGGTAGCCCCACCAGTGACCCAGGCCGTTGATGATGCCGGCCGCGTGGACCGGACTCCACAGCATCTGCACCGCCCACACCGTCAAGCCGAGCGCACCGAACAGCAGCACGTTGATGATGAGCATCAGCGACACGCCCAGTTTGGAGCGGCCGGTGTAGACGTGGCGCTCCAGCCAGTCGTCCGGGGTGTTGTGGCCGAACTTCTTCAGCGTTTCCTCGACCTTGGCTTCGGCGCGGTACAGCTCGCTGCCCTGGAGCAGCACCGTCTTGATGCCGTGGGCGACCGGGCTGTGCGGGTCGTCCTTGGTCTCGCACTTGGCGTGGTGCTTGCGGTGGATCGCGACCCATTCCTTGGTCACCATGCCCGAGGACATCCACAGCCAGAAGCGGAAGAAGTGCGCCGGGATCGGGTGCAGGTCGAGCGAGCGGTGGGCCTGGCTGCGGTGCAGGAAGACGGTGATGGCGACGATCGTGACGTGCGTCATCACCAGTGTGGTGACGAGCACCTGCCAGGGACTGGCACGCAGCAGACCATGGGCCAGCCAGTCCACCAGGACCGACCAGATCGTCGAGAGTTCGGGCATTGAATACTTTCAGGGAGCAAGCGGAGGGGTGGAACATTCTAGACGTTCCACCAATCTCCCTGAAACAGGGAATTTGCCTGATATGGCGACCCAAACCAGACAATCGCCGACGATTGCGCCCGATCAAGGGCAGAAGACGTCAGCGGCGGCGCCAGACCGCGGCGAAAAACCCGTCCGTCCCATGCCGGTGCGGCCACAGACGCAGGTAGTTGTTGCGGCAGAGCGACTCGGCACCCTCGACCTTCTGGCGCGCCAGCACCTCGGCCGCGTTCAGCAGCTCGAACTCCGGATGCGCTTCGCTGAACGCCAGGGCGATGGCCTCGTTTTCAGCGTCCAGCAGGCTGCAGGTGGCGTAGACGAGCTGGCCGCCCGATTTCACCAGCCGCGCGGCGCTGTCCAGGATGGCGCGCTGCTTGACCGTCAGCTCGGCCACGCCCTCGGGCGTCTGGCGCCACTTGAGGTCGGGATTGCGGCGCAGCGTGCCCAGACCGGAGCACGGCGAATCGACCAGCACGCGGTCGATCTTGCCGGACAGCCGCTTGATGCGTTCATCCCGCTCGTGGGCGATACCGGCCGGGTAGACGTTGGACAGGCCGCTGCGCGCCAGACGCGGCTTGAGCGCGGCCAGGCGGTGGGCGGACACGTCGAAGGCATAGAGGCGCCCGGTGTTGCGCATCATCGCGCCGAGGGCCAGCGTCTTGCCACCCGCTCCGGCGCAGAAATCCACCACCATCTCGCCGCGCTTGGCCTCGGTGAGCAGCGCCAGCAACTGGCTGCCCTCGTCCTGCACCTCGACCTCGCCGCGCTTGAAGCACTCGGTCAGGTTGAGCGTCGGCTTGCCGCGCGCGCGCAGACCCGTCGGCGAGTACGGCGTCAGCTCGGTCAGGATGCCCTCTTCGGCAAGTGCAGCCTGGGCGGCTTCGCGCTTCGTCAGTTGGGTGTTGACGCGCAGGTCCAGCCCGGCCGAGGAGGACAGGCTCTCGATCAGCGGCCAGAAGTCGTTGCCCGTTTCCTTCTTCAGCGCCTCGGCCAACCAGTCGGGCAGGTTGTGGCGCAGGTTCTCGGACTGGCTCTTCAGGCTCAGCAGCTTGGCGGTGGCGGCCCACTTCTGCTCGGCTTCGGTGGTGGCGGCGCGCAGGTAGGCTTCGGTGCCGCGCCAGGCGAGGATGCTCAGGCGGCGTTCCAGCGCGCCCGTGCCGGACTTGGCCAGGTACTGCAGCCGCAGCCGCTCGCGCAGCACGGCGTACACCGTTTCGGCCAGTGCGTGGCGCTCGCGCACGCCCAGCATCCGGTTGCGGCGGAAAAAGGCCGACACCACGGCGTCGGTCGGGCTGGAGAAGCGCAGGACTTCATGCAACAGCTCGTCGCACAGCGTGAAGAGGGCTTTGGGGGTCATCGGGAAGTCCTCAGGTATCTCGGGAATCAGGGGTCGGAAACAGCCACTGTGGCGCGTTCCCGGTGTGGCGCATGACGCCGTCGCTGCCCAGCACCAGCCGGTCCTCGACGAACCAGCGCACGGCAAGTGGATAAATCTGGTGCTCGGACACCAGCACCCGCGCCGACAGCGTGTCGGCGGTGTCTCCGGCCAGCACCGGCACCACCGCCTGCAGCACGATCGGGCCGTAGTCGAGTTCGGCGGTCACGAAATGCACCGTCGCTCCGGCCACCTTGCAGCCGGTCTGCAGCGCGCGTTCGTGCGTGCGCAGTCCGCTGAACGCGGGCAGCAGCGACGGGTGGATGTTGAGCAAGCGACCGGCGTAGCGGGCCACGAAATCGGGCGTCAGGATTCGCATGAAGCCGGCCAGCACGACCAGGTCGGGCTGGTGGCGGTCGATTTCAGCGGCCAGCGCCGCATCGAAGGCGGCGCGGTCGGCGTGGGCGCGGTGGTCGATCGACGCGGTGGCGATGCCGCGTTCGGCCGCCCACGCGAGGCCGCTCGCCGTCGGCTGGTTGCTGAGGACGGCCACCACAGCGGCGGGCCAGCCTTCTTCGGCACAGGCACGGTGGATGGCTTCCATGTTGGAGCCACGGCCGGAAATCAGGATCACGATGCGTTTCATGGGTGCGGGAGTGTAGCGGCTGACCGCAGCGCATGACAGCGCGGCCAAAACCGGTCACAGTACGGCCGCCGGAGAAAGCGGACCGTGATGGAACGCACACGCACCGGCACCTCACAGACACTTTCAGGAGAACACGATGGGATTGCTCGATTCAATGCTGGGTTCGGTCGTCAGCCAGGCACTCGGTGGCGGGAGCCAGAACAGCGGTGGCGGCGGTGGCCAGGCGGCACTCATCCAGGCCGTCCTCGGCATGCTGATGGGCGGCGGCAACCAGGGCGGCGGGGCAGCCGCCGGTGGCCTGGGTGGCTTGCTGGAACAGTTCCAGCGCGGCGGGCTGGGTGACGTGGCCTCGTCCTGGGTCTCCACCGGCCAGAACCTGCCCATCTCTGCCGACCAGCTCAGCAACGTGCTCGGCTCGGACGTGATCGGCCAGCTCGCGCGCAGCGCCGGCATGGACCATGGCGCTGCCGCTGGCGCGCTGTCACAGCTCCTGCCGCAACTGATCGACGGACTCACGCCCCACGGCCAGATGCCCCAGCAAGGCACGGACCTGGGCAGCCTGTTGCCGCAAATCCTGGGCGGGATGCTCAACCGCTGAGCCACCACGCCGCAGTGGCACTCAAGCCCTGCGGCCAGCGGTCGATACACCGGTTAGCCAATCCTGGCTGGACCGCACCGGATGTGTTGACCGCATGGAACTCGCCACCCTCGTGGCCCAGCCAGACGCCGGCTGGGCCACACTGCCCGACCCGAGGCTGGACAGCCCCAATACCCTCGTGCTGGTGTTCGGTCCCGCCGAGCGGCTGGCGACAGCGGCCGACGACAGTCCGCTGGCCGATCTGGCCCGCGCCCTGCCACACAGCGTCTTCGCCAGCGCCGCCACCCACACCGTCGCCCATGCCCGCCAGACCCATGACGAGGCGCTGGTTGTCTGCATCGTGCGGCTGGCACACACGACCCTGCGGCGGGTCCACGCCGTGCTCGGACCGACCTTGAGCGCAGAGGCGGCCGGGCAGCAACTGGCACGCACCCTCCTGGACACGCCGGGGCTGAGTGGCGTGCTGGTGCTGGCTGACGGGCTGGAGGTCAACGGGCCGGATCTCGTGCGCGGCCTGACGGCGGTGCTGCCGGACAGTGTGCCGATCGCCGGCGGCATGGGTGCAGCGGGCACGCACCTGGCCCGGGCCGGCTCGCAACGTGCAGACGACCCGCCACAGGGCAGCGTCTGTGCCATCGGCCTGTATGGCCCGCGGCTGCGCATGGCACGCGCCTGCCGTGGTGGCAGTGTCGGCTTCGGCCAGCGCCGGCTCGTCACCCGCGCCCAGGGCCACACGGTCGAGGAAATCGACGGCCAGCCCGCCCTGCAGCTCTACCGCCAATACCTCGGCCGCTACGCCAGCGGCCTGCCCGAAGCGGCCTCGCATTTCCCGCTGACCGTGTTCCGGCAGGCCGGCGACACGCACGGCGTGATCCGCTACGTCCTGGCCATCGACGCACAGCGCCAGACCATCGACGTGGCCGGCGACATCCCCACCGGCAGCCTGGTCCAGCTCTCGCGGGCAGGCCGCAGCGAATTGCTGGAAGGTGCATTCCAGGCGGCCGATGACCTGCACCAGGCCCTGCCCGCCCACACCCCGGTGCTGGCCCTGGCGGTGAGCTGTGTCGGCCGGCGGCATGTGCTGGGCGAGCAGACGGAAGAGGAACTCGATCCCGTCGCCGACCACCTGCCGACCGGTTCGGTGCTGGCAGGTTTCTATTCCTTCGGCGAAATCTCGGCCAGCGCGGGCCAACGCTGCGACATGCACAACATGACGCTCACGCTGGCCGCACTCTGGGAGGATCTGGCACCTTGACCAAGGCACTCCACCCCATGCTGGCCCGCCAGCTCCGGCGGATCGGCATCGACCCCCACGCGGGGCCACCCAGCGCCGCGCAGTGGTCTGCCCTGCTCGCGCTGACCGGCGAGACCTACGCCGAATACGAACAACTCGTCTACCTCGTCACCCGCGCCGAGCGCATGTCCACCGACGAGCTGCAGCGCAGCCAGTCCGCGCTCGCCGAAGCCGAGCAGATCGCCGGGCTGGGGAGCTGGACCTGGCAGCCGGGCAATGACACGCTGCGCATCTCCTCGACGCTGGCCGGTCTGATGCAGTTGCCGGCCAACACCCGCGAGCTGTCCCTGGCGCACTGGCTGGACAGCGTGGAGAGCACCGACCGCGTGCTGCTGCACGACAGCCTGCGCCACGCCGCGCGCCAGGAGGTCAGCCTGTGCGGGGAGCTGCGGCTGCAGGGGTACGGTGGTCTGCCGCGCTGGTTGCAGTACCGCATCGTCTCGCGCCCCATGCCCGATGCGCCGGGTACGCTGGCCGTCAGCGGCACCCTGCTCGACATCACCGAGCGGATGCGGGCCGAGGAGCAGGTGCGGACCCTCGCCTTCCAGGATCCGCTGACGGGCCTGTACAACCGCGCCCGCTTCTTTGACCTGCTCGGCTCCGCCCGCAGCCGGGTGCATGAAGCACAGGAACAGCTCGCCCTGCTCTTCCTCGACCTCGACGGCTTCAAGGAGATCAATGACCGGCATGGCCACGACGCCGGCGACCAGTTGCTGCGCCAGGTGGCCGAGCGCCTGCGCGGTACCGTGTCACCGCACGATCCGCTGTGCCGCTTCGGGGGCGACGAGTTCCTGGTGCTGATCCGCTCGAAGGGCGGTGAACCCGCGCTCAACGCCGTGGCGCAACAGATTCTGGCGGCCATCGCCGTGCCCTTCGACGTGGACGGGCGGCGCCTGAGCGTGGGCGTGAGCATAGGCATTGCCGTCTACCCGCGTGACGCGATGAACACGCTGGACCTCGTGCGTGCGGCTGACACGGCGATGTACCAGGCCAAGCAACAGGGCAAGGGGCGCGTCGAGTTCCACCGTCCCGCAGCGGCGATCTGATGTCAGCCGGCCAGCGGCGCTATGCTGGCGCCCCCATGGCAGGCATCCACATCACCGACATCGAGGCGGCCATCAACTGGTGGCGCCACCGACAACCCTCGCCCGACGGCGTGACGCTGAGCGCGCCACTGCGGGCGCTCGCACAGGTCTACGCGCTGCTGGTCTACTACCACGAGACGCTGTGCGACGAGCACGGGATGCCCGCCGCGGCCCGGCAAGCCTGGCTCGACTGGTACGCCAGCACGCCGGATGCGCCCTGCATCGCCATCTGCTCGACCACCCAGGGCGACGCGGTCTGCAAGGGCTGCGGGCGCACCTTCGACGAAGTGCAGCACTGGCCGTCGATGACCCCGGCCGACAAGCGCCAGACCTGGCACCGCATCACCCGCGAGGGCACCGCCTGGCGCTTCAACCGCTATGCAGACCGGGTGCGCCCGGATGCGCCACCACCGCCCCTCGGGGCAAGGTGAGCACGAAGCAGCTCCCGCCGCCCTCGCGCGCCAGACACCGCACGCTGCCCCCATGGCGCTGGGCGATCTGGCGCACCAGCGACAGGCCCAGCCCGACCCCGCCCGCCCGCTCGGCATGACCCGGCAAGCGGAAGAAGGGTTCGAACACCTGCTCGCGGTAAGACTCCGGTACCCCAGGGCCGCGGTCGCAGATCTGCACCTCGACCTGCCCGGTGCCCACCCTGTGGACCGTCGCGTCCACCTCGTCGCCGCCGTAGCGGCGGGCGTTTTCCAGCAAGTTGCGCAAGGCCCGGCGCAGCAGCCGCTCCTCGGCCTCGACCACCACCGGCTCGCCCTCGGCAGACGCCCCGACACGGGCGGCCTCTTCCACCAGCAGCCCCAGCAGGTCCACGGACTCGGTGCGCCGCTCGCCTTGTCCCTGGGCGTCCAGCCGGCTCGCCAGCAGCACCTCCTCGACCAGCCCGTCGAGTTCGCGGATGTCGCACGCGATCTCCTGCCGCAGCGCGTCGCGCCGCTCGGCGGGGGTGTGCTCCATCATCTCCAGCGCCATCTTCAGCCGTGCCAGCGGCGAACGCAGCTCGTGGCTGGCATTGGCCAGCAGCGCACGGTTGGCACGCACAAGATCCTCGATGCGCTGCGCCGCCCGGTTGAAGCTGGTGGCCACGGCGGCCACCTCGTCCTGTCCGACCACCGCCACCCGGTGCCCGAGATCGCCCGCGCCGAACTGCTCGACGCCGCGCTCCAGCGCCTCCAGCCGCCGCGTGAGCCGGCGCACCACCGGGTAGCAGCCGATCGTCACCGCCGCGAACAGAACCCCCAGCAGCACGAGCAACCCCGACGCCTCGTCGATCCAGTGCCCCAGCAGTCCGTTCAGACCCTGGGACGGCGGGCCATGGCGATCGCGGTCACGGTCGTGGGGCAAGCGCCCCAAGGCCGGCAGCCGGTCATCGCCATGCGGGCCGCGGCTGCGCAACACCCACAGCGCCCGGCCATCGGCCAGCACCGTGCGCGCGGCGGCGTGTTCCTCGTCGCGCCGGTCCTCGCCGACCTTGCGGCTGTAGAAGGGCGACACGGCGAGGCGCTGCCCGTCTGCCGCGTCCAGTGCCATCGGGACGCGCAACCGGCGTGACCAGTCGAGCAGCGCCTCGCGCTGGACCTCGGGCGCCGCGCTGGCCGGGGGCAGGCTGTTCTGCAGCAAGGCCACCAGCGCCAGCGTGCGGTCGGACACGGCCACCTCGATGCGCCCGCTCTCGGCCTCGGTGTGCCGGTTCACCAGCAGCACCGCCACCAGCGCGAACACCAGCAGCGCCGCCACCACCGTCAGGTAGATGCTCAGGTAGAGGCTGTGCGCGCCTCCGCCCCGCCAGCGCGCCGTCACGCTGCGTCCGCGTCCTGCTTGCGGGCAAAGACATAGCCCGAGCCGCGCACCGTCAGGATGCGGCGGGGGCTTTTCGGGTCGTCCTCGATGGCGGCCCGGATGCGCGACATGTGGACATCGATGCTGCGGTCGAAGGCGTCGATCGGGTGGCCGCGCAGGGCGTCCATGATCTGGTCACGCGACAGCACGCGGCCAGGGCTTTGGGCCATGACGTGCAGGATGTCGAACTGGTAGCTCGTCAGGTCACAGGCGCGGCCATCGACCCGCACCTGCCGCGCATTCACATCGACTTCCAGCCGGCCGAACCGCAGCACGGCGTCATCGGCCTGTGGCGTGGCGCGGCGCAGCAGTGCCTTGATGCGCGCCAGCAACTCGCGTGGCTCGAAGGGCTTGGGCAGGTAGTCGTCGGCACCGAGTTCGAGTCCGATGACGCGGTCCATCGGCTCGCCGCGGGCGGTCAGCATCAGCAGCGGCAGACCGCGCAGACGCGGATCGGCGCGCAGCTCGCGGGTGAGGTCCAGGCCGTCCCCGTCGGGCAGCATCAGGTCGAGCACCAGCGCGTCGCAAGGCTCGCGCTGCAGCTTGAGCCGACCCTGCGCCAGATCGCCCGCCACGCTGACGGACAGGCCCGCCGCCTGCAGGTAATCCCGCACCATGCCGGTCAGGCGGGCGTCGTCGTCGATGAGCAGTATTCGGGCAGTCATGGCGAGCAGGCATCCGGTCAGAAGGGGTTCAGTATCTTCGACCCACCGCGTCAGGCCCGTGTGACGCGCCCGTAAAGAAGCTTCTCAGCCCTGCCCGTCGATGCCCAGGATGGACTCGACCCGCTCGATCAGCTCGAAGGGGCTGAAGGGCTTGACCAGATAGCCATCGGCGCCGGCTTGCTGCCCCGCCCCGATGTCACTGAGCTGCCCGCGGGCCGTCAGCATCACGACCAGCGTGCCGGCCAGGGCAGGGTTGGCCTTGATGCGCTCGCACACCTGGTAGCCGTTCAACTCACCGGGCATCATCACGTCCAGCAGCACCAGGTCCGGCCGCAACGCCGCCGCCTGTGCCAGCGCACCCACACCATCCACCGCCTCATGCACATCGAACTCGCCGAGCGCCAGCGTCATGCGGATCAGCTTGCGCAAATCGGGTTGGTCATCGACGAGGAGGATGCGGCGTGGTGGGGACATGCCGTCAGGCTACACCATCCACATGCAGACTGCGACCCAGGCGCGCCATCTCCGACTCGACCCAGGCGCGCACCGCAATGGCCGGCGCCGGCTGGTGGACCACACGCACGCGCTCCGGCAACCCACCACGTTCGGCGATCTGGTGCGGCGTCTGGGTGGTGATCGCCAGCACGCGGAGCTGGCTGTAGTCGCTCAGCGAGGACAGCGTCAGCAGCATGGCGTAGCCGTCGATGTCGGGCATCGCCAGGTCCGTGACCAGCAGCTCCGGCGCCTTGCGGCCGAGCTGCAGCAGGCCGGTGTAGCCGTTGTTGGCGCCGCGGATGGAGATCGCCGAGCCCAGCGGCTGCAGCACCTCTTGCCACAGGTGGAGCTGGTCCACGCTGGAGGCGATCAGCAGCAGGTCCAGCGGCGCATTGCCGGACGCGGCCATCGACAGCGAAGTCGGCGCCGCAGGACGCAGCCCGCTGCGGTGCGCGAGCGCCTCGACGGCGGACAGGCGGATGCGCCGATGGCCACCAGGTGTGCGCCCGGCGGGCAGGGTTCCCGCTTCGACCCAGAGCTGGACCGTGCGCAGCGACACGCCCAATCGCTGGGCGGCCTCGCGGGTGGTCAACAATGGATCCATCGGATCTTGAGCAAAATGGGGACGGGACATGGCAGGGGGTCCTCAAAAACACCTATCGGGCGAACCCGCCAACACGGAGTTGAGCAGATTCGCAGGTCTCCAGCACTTATTTCTTCTGTGACGTGCCAAGGTCATCGGCACGCCGCTTCCCCTGCTGTAGGACCGGACGTTGCAAAGTGTGACGTATTTCGCCACCCGATTACGAATTCCTCACATTCAGTGTGATGGTGATTCGCCACAGACCCCGCGAGCACGGGACCAGTCAGTACCGATGATCCCGCAATTTTGATCATGCGCAAAGTCCTTCCACCTGAAGCCTCCACCGACGACGACGATGAGACCACCGGGAACCTGCCCCCGTTGCCCGCCGGTACACGAAACTACATGACCCCGCAAGGCTGGCACACGCTGCGGGCAGAGCTGATGCATCTGCTGGACGAGGAGCGGCCGAAGGTGGTGGACACCGTGTCCTGGGCGGCCAAGAACGGCGACCGCTCGGAGAACGGCGACTACCTCTACGGCAAGAAGCGCCTGCGCGAGATCGACCGGCGCATCCGCTACCTGACGCGCCGGCTCGACATCGCCGAGGTGGCCGACCCGTCCGTCCACCACGGCAAGGACCAGATCTTCTTCGGCGCCACGGTCACGTATGCCGATGGCAACGGCGTGGAGCACACCATCACCATCAAGGGCATTGACGAGACCGACAACCTCAACGGCGAGGTGAGCTGGGTGGCGCCGGTCGCCCGTGCGCTGCTCAAGGCGCGCGAGGGCGATGAGGTGCAGTTGATGACGCCGGGCGGGCTGCAGCGGCTGGAGGTGATCGAGGTCTGCTACCCCGCACCTGCACGCACTTGATCAAGGCTTGACGCGCGCCACCCGCACCACCGACGGACAGCGCCGCACCACGCGCAGCACATCCGCCAGGTGCTGCCGGTCGCGCACGGCCAGCGTGAGCTTCAGCTCGGAGGTCTCGTCCGCGCGGGTCGGGTCCATGTCGATGTGGGCGATGTCGGCTTCGGCCTGGCTGACGGCCTGCGCCACCTCGGCCAGCACGCCCTTGCCGTTGTGGACCAGCACTCCTACCGCCGTGCGGAACGCCCGCGCCGGCTGCTCGGCCCACTCGACCCCCAGCCAACGCTCGGGGTCACGCTCGAAATGCCGTTTGCCCACCGAGCAGTCGCTGGTGTGGACCGTCAGCCCTTCGCCGCGACCGAGGTAGCCGACGATCTCGTCACCCGGGATCGGCTGGCAGCAGGTGGCGAGCTGGATCGTGGCGTTCTCGCTGCCGTCGATGACCACGGTGCCCTGCGTGGGGGCTTCCTGGTCAGTGGCGTAGCGGCCCATGCTGAGCGTGAGCGCATCCGGTCGGCGGCCCTGCTCGACCATCTTGCGCGCCATGCGCTTGGCCACGATGACGGCAATCTTGCGGCCCAGCCCGATGTCGGTGAGCAGCTCGCGCCGGTTGCGGTTGCCACTCCAGCGCACCAGCGATTGCCACAAGGCCGCGTCCAGCTCGTTCAGGCTGCTGTCATCGACACCAGGCAGTTGCAGCCCTTCGGTGCGCAGCGCCTGGGCCAGCAGCTTCAGGCCGAGGTCGTAGGACTCCTCGGCCTCCATGTTCTTCAGGTAGTGGCGGATCTTGGAGCGCGCCTTGCCGGTGCGGACGAAGTTGAGCCAGGCCGGATTGGGACGCGCGGACGGCGCGGTGATGATCTCGACCACGTCGCCCGAGTTCAGCTCGGTGCGCAGCGCCACGGGCTCACCGTTGACCCGCGCCGCCACGCAGTGGTCGCCCACACGCGAGTGGATCGCATAGGCGAAGTCCACCGGCGTGGCGCCGCGCGGCAGCGCCAGAATCTTGCTCTGCGGCGTGAAGACATAGATCGACTCCGGGAACAGGTCGATCTTGACGTGTTCGAGGAACTCGGCCGAATCGCGGGTCTCGCTCTGGATGTCCACGAGGGACTGCAGCCACAGCGTGCCGAGGTGCTTGGTGTCCGGGGGTTCGCTGCCACCGCCGGTCTTGTACATCCAGTGGGCCGCGATCCCCGCTTCGGCCACGGCGTGCATCGCCGCGGTGCGGATCTGGAACTCGACCGCCGTGCCGACCGGGCTGACCACCGTGGTGTGCAGCGACTGGTAGCCGTTGGCCTTGGGGATGGCGATGTAGTCCTTGAAGCGACCCGGCACCGGCTTGTACAACTGGTGCAGCACACCCAGCGCGAGATAACACTCCGGTAGCGTGCCCACGACCAGCCGGAAGCCGAACACGTCGCTCACCTGGGCAAAGCTCAGGTGCTTCTCGCGCATCTTGGTGTAGATCGAGTGGACGGTCTTCTCGCGGCCGTAGACCTGCGCCGGCACCTCGGCCTGCGTCAGCGAGATTTCGACCTCGTCGCGCACGCGATCGACCATGTCGCGGCGGTGGCCGCGTGCCTTGTCCACCGCACGCGACAGGGCCGCATGGCGCCAGGGCTGCAGATAGCTGAACGAGAGTTCCTGCAGCTCCCGGTAGCACTGGTTCAGGCCCAGCCGGTGCGCGATCGGGGCGTAGATCTCCAGCGTCTCGCGGGCGATGCGGCCACGCTTGTTCGCCGCCATCGCACCCATCGTCCGCATGTTGTGCATCCGGTCGGCGAGCTTGATCAGGATGACGCGCACGTCGCGCGCCATCGCCAGCAGCATCTTGCGGAAGGACTCGGCCTGCGACTCCTCGCGGGTCGAGAACTGCAGCTTGTCGAGCTTGGTCAGGCCATCGACGATCTCGGCGGTGGGCGTGCCGAACCGCTCGACGAGTTCGGCCTTGGTGACGCCGCAGTCCTCCATCGCGTCGTGCATCAACGCCGCCATGATGGCCTGGGCATCGAGCTTCCAGTCGGCGCAGAGTCCGGCGACCGCGATCGGGTGGGTGATGTACGGCTCGCCGCTGGCGCGGAACTGGCCGAGGTGGGCCTGGTCGGCGAAGCGGTAGGCCTCGCGCACGCGGCGGACATCGGCTTCGTCAAGGTAATCGAGCTTGGCGGTGAGTACCGCGAAGGATGCTGCGCTCGCGCCATGCGCCCCCGGCACCTGCTCGATCACTGGGCGGTGCGGCTTGCCGGGTTTGGCACGCGGCTTGCTCTTTACCGCTGTGTCCGCGGTGGTGGACGCCTCGGACAGGTCAGCGGGATCGCTGGGCTGCGTGTCCGGGAACGGCTCGGACTCGGTGGACTCGGGCTTGCCTTCGCGTCGCCAGGACGAGAAGAACATGCGGCGCAGGACATCGGCTGTGCGGGACACCATGGATTGACTCTAGCGCGTCTCGCAGCAGGCCGGGCACCGTGTGGTCGATGCCCGACAGCCTGCGGGTCAGAATCGACTCGACATCACCTCAGGTCGGCACCTTGCGCAGCATCTCGATGCCCACCACGCCGGCGGCGATTTCGCGCAGCGCGGTCACGCCGGGCTTGTTCTTCGTCTCGACCTTGGGGGCATGGCCCTGGCTCAGCATGCGGGCGCGGTAGGTGGCGGCGAGCACCAGTTGGAAGCGGTTGGGGATCTTCAGCAGACAGTCTTCGACAGTGATACGGGCCATGGTGGGAGCGTGCTTCCGCGGGTGAGGAGTCGGTCAAGACAGTTGAAGGGCGTCGAACACAGCCGGGCGGCTGAGGCGCTGGGTCGAATATTTTAACCGCTGCGCGTGGACGATGGTTTTCAAGTCGAACAGGGCGGTCTCGAACAGGGCATTGACGACGATGTAGTCGAAGTGTCGCGCCTGCGCAACCTCGTGCCGGGCGTTGACCATGCGTTGCGCGATGACTTCGGGCGTGTCCTCGCCGCGGCGGCACAGGCGGCGGTTCAGCTCTTCCCACGACGGCGGCAGGATGAAGATCAGCACGGCGCTCGGGAAGATGCGCTTGATCTGCAGCGCGCCCTGGAAGTCGATCTCCAGCACGACATCGTGCCCGTCGCGCAGGCGCTGCTCCATCGCGGCGCGCGAGGTGCCGTAGCGGTTGCCGTGGACCTCCGCCCACTCGAAGAAGTCGCCGTGGTCGATCATCTGGCCGAAGGCATCGGGCGTCACGAACCAGTACTCGCGGCCGTGTTCCTCCTGGCCCCGAGGCGCGCGGGTGGTGTGCGAGATCGACACCATCAGGCGGGTGTCGATCTCCAGCAGGGCCTTGACGAGGCTGGACTTGCCGGCGCCCGACGGAGCGGCGACGACGTAGAGATTGCCGGGATAATCGGCAGGCAAAGATGTGACAGATTGGGGCACGGCGGACTCGCAGGGCTGGCGCTCGGGAAGCGGCGGGCGTGCAATTGTCCCCGATGTCGGCAGACACAACGACAATACAGCCCGTGCGGCCCTGCCGCCGCAGACACACCGTTTCAGCAGAACCTCCGGAGATTCGTGAATGACGACCCAGCAGCCGACCATCATCTACACCCTCACCGATGAAGCCCCCGCGCTAGCCACCTGCGCCTTCCTGCCGATCATCCGCACCTTCACCAGCCCGGCGGGCATCCAGATCCAGACCGCGGACATCTCCGTGGCCGCCCGCGTGCTGGCCGAGTTTCCGGAATACCTGACCGACCGCCAGAAGGTGCCCAACACGCTGGCCGAGCTGGGCAAGAAGACGCTGGAGGCTGACGCCAACATCATCAAGCTGCCCAACATCAGCGCCTCGGTGGCGCAACTGGCGGCCTGCGTGCAGGAGCTGCAGGCCAAAGGCTACGGCATCCCCGACTACCCCGAGAACCCGACCACCGACGAGCAGAAGGCCATCAAGGCCCGCTACGGCAAGTGCCTCGGCTCGGCTGTGAACCCGGTGCTGCGCGAAGGCAACTCCGACCGCCGCGCCCCCAAGGCGGTCAAGGAATACGCCCGCAAGAACCCGCATTCGATGGGCGAGTGGAAGCAGTGGTCGCAGACCCATGTGTCGCACATGGAGCACGGCGATTTCTACCACGGTGAAAAGTCGCTGACGCTCGACAAGGCGCGCAACGTCAAGATGGAGCTGCTCACCGCGAGCGGCAAGACCGTCGTGCTGAAGCCGAAGCTGGCCCTGCTCGACGGCGAGATCATCGACTCGATGTTCATGAGCAAGCAGGCCCTGTGCGAGTTCTACGAGGCCCAGCTCGAAGATTGCCGCAAGTCCGGCATCCTGTTCTCGCTGCACGTCAAGGCGACGATGATGAAGGTCTCGCACCCCATCGTCTTCGGCCACTGCGTCCGGATCTACTACAAGGAAGCCTTCGAGAAGCACGGCGCGCTGTTCGACCAACTGGGCATCAATGTCAACAACGGCATGGTGAACCTGTACGACAAGATCAAGACGCTGCCGGAGTCCAAGCGCGACGAGATCATCCGTGACCTGCACGCCTGCCAGGAGCACCGCCCACGTCTGGCGATGGTCGATTCGGCCAAGGGCATCACCAACTTCCACTCGCCCAACGACATCATCGTGGACGCCTCGATGCCGGCGATGATGCGCCAGGGCGGCAAGATGTGGGGCGCCGACGGCAAGCAGTACGACAGCAAGTGCGTGATGCCGGAATCGACCTTTGCCCGCATCTACCAGGAGATGATCAACTTCTCCAAGTGGCACGGCAACTTCGACCCGCGCACGATGGGCACGGTGCCGAACGTCGGCCTGATGGCGCAGCAGGCCGAGGAATACGGCTCGCACGACAAGACCTTCGAGATCACGGAAGCCGGCGTGGCCAACATCACCGACCTGGACACCGGCGAAGTGCTGCTGAGCCAGAACGTCGAGGCCGGTGACATCTGGCGCATGTGCCAGGTCAAGGACGCGCCGATCCGCGACTGGGTCAAGCTGGCCGTCACCCGCGCCCGCAACTCGGGCATGCCGGCCGTGTTCTGGCTGGATCCGTACCGCCCGCACGAGAACGCGCTGATCCAGAAGGTCAACGCCTATCTCAAGGACCACGACACCACGGGTCTGGAAATCCGCATCATGAGCCAGGTGCGCGCGATGCGTTTCACGCTGGAACGCGTGGCCCGCGGTCTGGACACCATCAGCGTCACCGGCAACATCCTGCGCGACTACCTGACCGACCTGTTCCCGATCATGGAGCTGGGCACCTCGGCCAAGATGCTGTCGATCGTGCCGCTGATGAACGGCGGCGGCATGTACGAGACCGGTGCGGGAGGTTCGGCGCCGAAGCACGTGCAGCAACTGGTGCAGGAAAACCACCTGCGCTGGGACTCGCTGGGCGAGTTCCTGGCGCTGGCGGTGTCGCTGGAAGACCTGGGGCTGAAGGAAGGCAACGTGCAAGCGGCGCTGCTGTCGAAGACGCTGGACGCGGCCACCGGCAAGCTGCTGGACAACAACAAGTCGCCCAGCCCCAAGACCGGCCAGCTCGACAACCGCGGCAGCCAGTTCTACCTGGCGATGTACTGGGCGCAGGAACTGGCCGCCCAGACCGAGGACGCCGCCCTGGCCGCCCACTTCGGCACGCTCGCCCAGGCACTGAGCGACAACGAAGCCAAGATCGTGGCCGAGTTCAGCGCCGTGCAGGGGCAGCCGGCTGATATCGGCGGCTACTACCTCGCCGACGCGGAGAAGACCAAGGCCATCATGCGTCCGAGCGCCACGTTCAACGCCACGCTGACCGCTGCGCGGGCTTGACGCCCAGCCCGCAGGGGCAACAAAAAGGCCACCCTCGGGTGGCCTTTTTCATTCAACGGTGCGACGCTTCAACGTTTATTCGATGTTCTGCACCTGCTCGCGCATCTGCTCGATCGCGACCTTCATCTCCACCGAAATCTGCGTCAGCTCCAGCGCAGCGGACTTCGAGCCGAGCGTGTTCGCCTCGCGGTGCAGTTCCTGGATCAGGAAGTCGAGCCGCTTGCCCAGCTCGCCGCCCTTGCGCAGCAGCCGGGTGATCTCGTCGAGGTGGGCGCCCAGACGGCCCAGCTCTTCCGCCACGTCGATGCGGATCGCGAACGCCGCCGCTTCCGACATCGCCCGCTCGGCCAGCGATTGTGCGGACACGCTCTGGTTGGCGCCGGCCGTGGCGAGGGCTTCGTGCCAGCGTTCCAGAAAACGCTGCTGCTGGCGCGCCACGACCTGCGGCAGCAACGGCGCCGCCTGGGCCGCCAAGCCGCGCAGGTGCTCGACCCGCTCCATCAGGATCGCCACCAGCCGCTCGCCTTCGCGGGCGCGGGCCTCCCCCAGCCGCTCGATGCACACCCGCGCCGCGGCCAGTGCAGGTTCGTCGAGCACCACCACCGGCGCCGTGCTGCGGCACCACTGCAGCACCTCATGCACCGACATCAACTGCGCGTCCCGCAGTTGCGACCGCACGGCCACCTGCAGCGCCGCCAGCCGGGCGAGCTGCTCGGGGTGCGGCAGCTCCGCCGCCGCGTCGGGCGCGCGGTCCGGGTTCAGGCGCAGCTCGATCTTGCCGCGCTTGAAGGCCCGGGTGAGCAGCTCGCGCAGCGCCGGCTCCAGCGACCGGAATTCGTCGGGCAGGCGCAGCGCCAGATCCAGGAAGCGGCTGTTCACGGAGCGCAGTTCCACCGTGACCGATCCTGCGGATCCCGCTGGTGCGGCAGTGTTCTCGGTGTGTTCCCCGGCCTCGGGCAGCGCGCTGGAGGAGGCGCTGGCATAACCGGTCATGCTGTAAACTGACATCGCGGATTTCGCCCAATCAAAATACGATTATGTCAAAGCAAAAACCCGCCCCGCTGCCGCCCGGCACTGTGGTGGGGGGCTACCAGATCATCCGCAAGCTGGCAGCGGGCGGATTCGGGGTCGTCTACCTCGCCGAGGACGCCGAGCGCCGGCTGGTGGCACTCAAGGAATACCTCCCCTCTTCGCTGGCCGAACGCTCCGCGGGCGAGCTGATTCCGCGCGTCAAGCCCGAGAAGCAGCCGCTCTACCGCCTCGGCCTGAAGAGCTTCTTCGAGGAAGGCCGCTCGCTCGCGCAGATCAGCCACCAGAGCGTCGTCTCGGTGCTGAACTTCTTCCGCGAGAACGAGACGGTCTACATGGTGATGAACTACCTGCAGGGCGACACGCTGCAGGACTTCATCGTCACCGCCCGCGACCTCAAGCGCGACAAGGTGTTCCGCGAATCCACCATCCGCAGCCTGTTCGACGAGATCCTGCGCGGCCTGCGCATCGTCCACCAGCACAAGATGCTGCACCTGGACATCAAGCCGGCCAACATCTTCATCACCAACGAGAACAAGGCGGTGATGCTCGACTTCGGCGCCGCCCGTGAAGTGCTGTCGAAGGAAGGCAACTTCATCCGGCCGATGTACACCCCCGGTTTCGCCGCGCCCGAGATGTACCGCCGCGACGGCTCGCTGGGGCCGTGGACCGACATCTACGCCATCGGCGCGTGCATCTACGCCTGCATGCAAGGCTACCCGCCCAACGACGCCCCCCAGCGCATCGAGAAAGACCGCCTGAGTCTGTCGCTGTCGCGTCTGCGCAATGTCTACTCGGACAACCTCATCGAGGTGACGGAGTGGTGCATGTCGCTGGATCCGCTCGCACGCCCGCAAAGCGTGTTCGCGCTGCAAAAAGAACTTTCCAGGGAAACCGAACGCCGCTACACCAAGCTCAGTTTCAGTGAACGCCTGAAGCTGCAGCTTGAAAACATCAAGTCCGGCGCCAAGGCGTGAGCCTGGCCGCCGCACCCGCTTCTTCCCTGGAACCCTTGTCCATGCGCTTTTCCGTCTACCAGATCAGCCGCCGCGGCGGGCGCGAGAAGAACGAAGACCGCATGGGGTACTGCTACACCCGTGACTCCGGTCTGTTCGCGCTCGCCGACGGCATGGGCGGCCACCCGGAAGGGGAAGTGGCGTCGCAGATGTCGCTCCAGACCATGGCCGGCATGTTCCAGCGCGACGCCAAGCCGGTCATCCGCGAGCCGCGCCGCTTCCTGACCGAATCCATCCTCGCCGGTCACCACGCGCTCATCCGCTACGCCACCGAGCGCGCCCTGCTCGACACCCCGCGCACGACCGTCGTCGCCTGCATCCTGCAGGGCCGCGACGCCTACTGGGCGCACTGCGGCGACTCGCGGCTCTACCTCGTGCGCGGCGGCCGGCTGCAGGCCCGCACCCGCGACCACTCGTATTCCGAGCTGCAGGAGTCGCTCAACGGCGTCGTGCCGCTGGGCGACAAGGTCAACCGCAACGTGCTGTTCACCTGCCTGGGCAGTCCGGGCAAGCCCGTGATCGACCTGGTCGGTCCCGTGACGCTGCAGCCGGGCGACAAGCTGCTGCTGTGCTCGGACGGGCTGTGGGGCGCGGTGGACGACGACACCATCACCCGCACCCTCGCCACCGGGGCGATCACCGAAGCTGCGCCCGATCTGGTGGAACGCGCCCTGCGCATCGCCGGCGAGAAGAGCGACAACGTGACCGTGATCGCCGTCGAGTGGGAGTCCGCCGAGGACGACGAGACCCTCACCGGCATCGAGACCGACGCGCTCGGCGACGACGTGTTCGCGTCCACCATCCAGGCGGGAGCCGGTGTCGGCAACCCGGACGACCTGCTCGACGAAGCCGAGATCGAACGCTCGATCCGCGAGATCAACGAAGCCATCAAGCGCAGCGCCCAGAAGCGCAGCTAACAAAACACAGAACGCAGAACACGGAACCCCATGACCACCTCCCGCCCGAACGACCGTGCCTCCGACGCCCTGCGCCCCGTCCAGATCACCCGCGGCTACACCAAGCACGCCGAAGGCTCGGTGCTGATCGCCTTCGGGGACACCAAGGTGCTGTGTACCGCGTCGGTCGAAGCGCGCGTGCCGCCGCACAAGAAAGGCTCGGGCGAAGGCTGGGTCACGGCCGAATACGGCATGCTCCCCCGCGCCACCCACACCCGCAGCGCCCGCGAAGCCGCCAAGGGCAAGCAGACCGGCCGCACGCAGGAGATCCAGCGCCTCATCGGCCGCTCGCTGCGCAGCGTGTTCGACCTGAAGAAGCTGGGCGAGCGCACGATCACGATCGACTGCGACGTGCTGCAGGCCGATGGTGGCACCCGCACCGCCGCCATCACCGGCGCGTTCGTCGCCGCCCAGGACGCCGTGGCGATGCTGCTGGCACAAGGACTGATCACCGAGACGCCGATCCGCGACCACGTCGCCGCCATCTCGGTGGGGCTGCTGGATGGCGCGGCGCTGCTGGACCTGGAGTACGTCGAGGACTCGGCCTGCGACACCGACATGAACGTCGTGATGACCGGCTCCGGCGGCTTTGTCGAAGTGCAGGGCACAGCCGAGGGCACGCCGTTCAGCCGCGCCGAGATGGACACGCTGATCGGCCTGGCGGACAAGGGCATCCGCGAACTGGTCGCCCTGCAGCGGCAGGCGCTGGCCGCACCGATCGGTGGTTGAGGCCATGGCCGAGCTGCGTCACCGTCTGGTGCTGGCGTCCAACAACGCCAAGAAGCTGAAGGAGCTGGGCGCGCTGCTGGCGCCGGTGTCGGTCGAGCTGGTCACGCAAGGTGCGCTCGGCATCCCGGAGGCCGAAGAGCCGCACCACACCTTCATCGAGAACGCGCTCGCCAAGGCCCGCCACGCGGCAGCGGCCAGCGGCTTGCCGGCGATCTCGGACGACTCCGGCCTGTGCGTGGACGCGCTGGGCGGGGCGCCGGGCGTGCAGTCGGCCGTGTATGCCGAGGTCGCATTCCCTGACGGGATCGACCGCGAAGCCCGGCGCGCGCTGCAGGACGAGGCCAACAACCGCAAGCTGCTCGCCGCACTGGCCACCGCCGCAGGGAACGGCGTCGCCACCCGCCGCGCCCGCTTCGTCTGCGCGCTGGTGGCCGTGCGGTCGGCGGAGGATCCCGAGCCGCTGATCGCCTTCGGGCGCTGGGAGGGCGAGATCCTGGCCGAGCGCCGCGGCACGGGTGGCTTCGGCTACGACCCGCTGATGTTCGTCCCGGCCCAGGGACTGACTGCCGCCGAGATGCCCAGCGCGGTCAAGAACGCCCGGAGCCACCGCGCCCTGGCCTGTGCGCAGATGTTGACCCTGATGCGCGAGGTCTGGCAGCTTGGCTGAGTTCATCCCGATCCAGCCGGCCCAGGCCACCGCGGACACCTCGGCGGCCGCGAACGGCGCTGACGTGGTGTCGCGCTACCTGCGGTCCGGCACGCTGCAACTCGGCGCACCGCCGCCGCTGGGGCTGTACATCCACCTGCCCTGGTGCCTGCGCAAGTGCCCGTACTGCGACTTCAACTCGCACGAGGCGGCCAGCGGTGGGCACCCGGAAGCCGCTTACCTTGATGCGCTGCGGGCGGACCTCGAAGCCGCGCTGCCGCTGGTCTGGGGCCGCAGCGTGCAGTCCATCTTCATCGGTGGTGGCACGCCCAGCCTGTTCTCGCCCGAAGGCATCGAGCGGCTGCTGAGCGACGTGCGGGCGCTGATGCCACTGGCGCCGGGCTGCGAGGTGACGCTGGAGGCCAATCCCGGCACCTTCGAGCGCGAACGTTTCCGCGCCTTCCGCCATGTCGGGGTGACGCGGCTGTCGATCGGCGTGCAGAGCTTCGATGACGAGAAGCTCCGGGCGCTGGGCCGTGTCCACAACCGCGGGCAGGCGCTCGCCGCGGCCGAGGAAGCGGCGCAGGCGTTCGACACCTTCAACCTCGACCTGATGTACGCCCTGCCCGGCCAGACGCTCGCCGAGGCCGCCGAGGATCTGCGCACCGCCCTGGCGCTGCAGCCGCCGCACCTGTCGGTCTACCACCTGACGATCGAGCCGAACACGCTGTTCGCCGTGCATCCGCCCGTCGTGCCGGACGACGATCTGGCCAGCGACATGCTGGACCAGATCGTGGCGATGACCGGCGCGCAGGGCCTGTCGCGCTACGAGGTCTCGGCCTTCGCGCGCCCCGGCCACCGCTGCACGCACAACCTGAACTACTGGCAGTTCGGCGATTACCTGGGCATCGGTGCAGGCGCGCACACCAAGCTGAGCTTCCCGCACCGGGTCGTGCGGCAGGTGCGCTGGCGCGAGCCGGCGATGTACATGGCCAAGGCGCTGGCAGGACAGGCGGTGTCCAACGACGAGGAGGTGGGCCGCAAGGCGCTGCCTTTCGAGTTCATGCTGAACGCGCTGCGGCTGAAGGACGGGTTCGACCTGGGCCTGTTCCGCGACCGCACCGGGCTGCCGCTGTCGAGCATCGAGGCCGCCTTGCAGCAGGCGGAGCAGCGCGGCTTGCTGCAGCGCGACTGGGAACGCGCCGCCCCGACCGCCCGCGGCTTCGATTTCCTCAGCGATCTGCAAGGGCTGTTTCTGGCCTGACGTGGCGTGCCATGCCCAGGCGGGGGCCGAGCAGGGCCATCACCCGTGGCCCGATGGCGTCGAGCGGCAGCACCTCCTGACACGCCCCGGCCCGGATCGCCTCGCGCGGCATGCCGAACACCGCGCTGCTCGCCTCGTCCTGCGCCAGGTTGTAGGCGCCGGCCTCGCGCAGTGCCCGCATGGCCTGCGCACCGTCGTGGCCCATGCCCGTCAGCATCACGCCGATGGCCCGTCCGCCCGCGACCCGGGCCACGGAGCGGAACAAGCCATCGACGCTGGGGCAGTGTTGCTGGACAGACTCGCCCGACGACACCCGCGCCACGAACCCGCCGCCGGGGGCGGGTGCGATCGAGAGATGCTGCGCGGCCGGTGCGACGTAGGCATGGCCCCGCTGCAGCAACTCGCCCTCGCGGGCCTCGCTGACCACCAGCGGACCCAATGCGTTCAGGCGCGCGGCATAGCGGGCCGAGAACCCGGTGGGCAGGTGCTGCACGATCAGCACAGGCGGCACCTCGGGCGACAACCGGGCCAGCACACGCGGTGTCGCCTCGGTGCCGCCGGTCGAGGCACCGATGGCGATGAGGCCGACCTCCAGCCCCGGCTGGCCGCGCCGCAGCCGGGCCACTTCGCGCAAGCGCGCCACCAGCGCCCGCTCGAACACCGCAACCGCACCGTGGACACCCGCCCGCGGCTTGTCGATGAAGGCCGTGGCCCCCAGCGCCGCCGCCCGCAGCACCACCGCCTGGTGTTGCTCGGTCGGCGAGGCCACCATGACCACCGGTGTCGGCCGTAGCCGCATGAGCTGTGCCAGAAACTGCAATCCGTCCATGCCTGGCATGGCCATGTCCAGCGTGACCACGTCCGGCACCAGTCCGCAGACCAGTTCGCGCGCCTGCAGCGCATCGGCCGCCGTGCCGACGCAGACCATGTCCGGCTGGCGGGCCACGATGGCGCAGAGCAGGCTGCGCGCCACCGCCGAATCATCGACCACCAGCACCCGCAGCGGCATCCCCGCCATCACGCCACCCCCGCCGTCGGCGGCAGCCGGCGCACCATCACGCGGCCCGTCTGCGGAAAGAAACACACCTTGCGCGGGCTGTGGCCGAGCACGTCCTGGGAGACAAGCGGGATGGCGTGTGTGCGCAGGTAGTCGAGCACGAACTGCGTGTTGCGCTCCCCGACATGGAGCGAACCCGGACCCTGGATCAGGGCAGCACCACCGAACACCTTGGCCTCCAGCGTCTTGCGGCTGGCGCCTTTCTGCACCAGCGTGCGGACCAGCCGCTCCATGGCCTCGACACCGTAGCGGCCAGCCTCCGCAAGCGCACCCGCCTCCCCCGGCAGCATGAAGTGGTTCATCCCGCCCAACCGGGCCTGCCGGTCCCACAGGCAGGCGGCGATGCACGAACCCAGCGTGGTGGTGATGACGATGTCCTCGCCATGCACGAAGAATTCGCCCGGCATGACGCGCACCGCGTCGGCGTCGAACAGCACCTCACGGTAAAAGAATTTCGCCTGCCCCTCGACCCGTGGCAACGCCCGCAGCCGCTCCAGGCGGCCAGGCACCACTTGCGCCGACACAGCAGCATCAGCGACGCCGGGAGCGCAAGGGGAGTCGGGGCGAACCACAGCGGGACGGAGCATCAAGAGGTCAAGGACAAGGCGCAGTGCAAAGCCCGACCACTGTGCGGGTCACACCGCCCGGCCGCCGCAGGAGAAGCCCGCCAAACACCCGCCATCTTCCCTTCAAGTCAGGGGGGTCATGCCGTAGACTGCAAATAGTGCCCTTTGTGGGGTCTTTTTCCGTTTTCAGAACTCCACGCCACGGCGTGTCCACACCGTCCATGGCCCAGACGCCCATGCCCTTCTCTCCAGCACCGGTCGCCACGGTGGTCACGGTCGGCGGCCACCCGCTGCAGGTCGGGCAGGCGCTGCAGCTCCTGGAGCGGGCCGGCCAGGGGGGTGCCATGGCGCAGCTCGATCCCGGCTCGCCTGCGTGGCTGCAAGCCCTCCTCGACGGCCTGTGTACCCTGTCCAGCCGCGACCCGCTGACGGGGTTGTTCAACCGCCGGCAGTTCGAGGCCAGCCTGGACAGCGAGATCGACCGCGTCGCCCGCACGGGAGAGTCCGCGCTGCTGCTGCTGCTCGACATCGACCACTTCAAGCGCGTCAACGACACCTATGGCCACGCCGCGGGCGATCTCGTCATCCGCCGCATCGGGCAGGCGCTGCAGGACTGCGTGCGCCCGATGGACACGGTGGCGCGGCTGGGAGGAGAGGAGTTCGGCGCCGTGTTGCCCAACTGCCCGGCCAGCTTCGGCCAGAACGTGGCCGACCGGGTGCGCCATGCAATCGAGTCCACCGTCGTGGTGGCCGCACCGGGCCAGCACATCACCGTCACCGTCAGCGTCGGCGGGGCCTTCGCGCCGCAGTGGGTGCGCTCGTCGTCGCACCTGTGGATGGAGCGGGCCGACCAGCAGCTCTACCGGGCCAAGGCCGCCGGCCGCAACCGCACCCGGCTCGAATCCCCGCCGCGCTCGAACGTGGGACATGCCGAGCGCGACATGCTGTTCACCGCCGTGTCGGCCTTCATGCCCGATCCCCTGGATTCGACCTCATGAATCCCAGTCCCAGTCTCAGTCCAGTGCCCGCCGAACGCCCGGCCGGCGCCCGCCTGCTGGCCATCACCAGCGGCAAGGGCGGGGTCGGCAAGACGCTGCTGAGCGCGAACCTCGCCGCCGCCCTGGCGCGCCAGGGCGAGCGCGTGCTCGTCATCGACGCCGACCTCGGGCTGGCCAACCTCGACGTGGTGCTCAACCTGCAGCCACGCACCACGCTGCACGAGGTCTTCACCGGCGAGGCCACGCTGGAGGAGGCGGTGGTGGACGCGCCCGGCGGGTTCCAGGTGCTGCTGGCCGGCTCGGGGCTGATCGAATACTCGCGGCTGACTCCACCCGTGCGCGAACAGCTTGCGCAGTTGATCGACACGGTGCGCCCGCGCTATGACCGGGTGCTGATCGACACGGGCGCCGGGCTGTCGGACATCGTGCTCTACGCCGTCTCGCTGGCCGACGAGGTGCTGGTCATCGCCACGCCCGAGCCAACCGCCCTGGCCGATGCCTACGCCACGGTCAAGGTGCTGGCGCTGCAGCAGGGGCGCACCCGGCCGATGCTGGTGGTCAACCAGACCCAGCGCCGCGGCGAGGGCCAGCATGTCGCCGTGCAGTTCCAGTTGGTGCTGGACCGCTTCGTGCGGCGCCCCGATGGCGAGACCGTCACCCTGCAGCCGCTCGGGGACATTCCGCTCGATCCCACCGTGCGCCAGGCAGTGCAGAAGCGGCAGTTGCTGGTGTTGACCTATCCGGGTTCGGACGCGGCCCGCGCCATCGACGACATCGCCACCCGGCTGCGGAACATGGCTGGGCTACAGTCCGGGCGATGAATCCCGAGACCCCTGCCCCACCCGCGACCCCTGCCACGCCCTACGAATGGGTGGGCGGTGACGCCCGTGTCCGCGCCCTCGTCGATCGTTTCTACGACCTGATGGACCTGGAACCCGGCTACCGGGAACTCCGCGCCGCCCACGGCACCACCCTCGACGAGGCCCGCGACAAGCTCTACTGGTTCCTCAGCGGCTGGCTGGGCGGGCCGCAGCACTACACCGAGCGGTTCGGCCACCCGCGGCTGCGGATGCGGCACATGCCGTTCTCGATCGGGGTGCAGGAGCGGGACCAGTGGGTCGCCTGCATGCACCAGGCGATGACCGAGGTGCAGCTCGACCCGGTGCTGATCGAGCGGCTGACCACCAGCTTCTTCGGGACGGCGGACTGGATGCGCAACCGCTGACCTGCGGCGCCCGCCGCGTCAGCGCAGCCGACCGTCCGGCCGCCGCGCCGACGCCAGCAGCACGATCAGCGCCCCGGCACCGCCATCCGGCCCCCGCGCCTGCGTGAAGGCGAGCACCTCCTGGCGCTGCACCAGCCAGGTGCGTACCTTGCCCTTGAGCACCGGCTGCCGGCCGGGCGAACCCAAGCCCTTGCCATGCACCACGCGCACGCAGCGCCAGCCGCGCTTGCCCGCATCGCTCAGGAACAGCGCCAATGCCTCGCGCGCCGCATCGCGGTTCAGGCCGTGCAGGTCGATCTGGCCCTGCAGCGACCAGCGGCCCAGGCGCAGGTGTTTCAGCACATCGTCCCCGATGCCGGACTGGCGATACGAAAGCTGGTCGTCGGTCTCCATCAGCGAAGCGGCGTCGAAGTCGTCCGACAGCGACACGCGCAGCACCTCGGCCTCGTCGAGCACCCGCTGGAACGGCTCGGGCAAGGGGCGCGGGCGGGCGATGTCGGCGAGGTTGGTCGGGCGCAGCGGCGTCACGTCGCCGACGGTCCAGGCGAACAGCTCGCGCTCGCGCCGCCGCGCCGCCTCGATCGCCGCACGGCGCGCCGCATCTTCCTCCGCGCGCTGGCGCTGGTCCCGCAAGGCGCGGTGGATGGCGGCCAGCTCCGACAGCGAATGCGCCTTCACAGCAAGCCCCGCTCCGCGAACGACACCACCGGCCCGCGCCCGATGACCATGTGGTCGAGCACGCGCACATCGACCATCGCCAGCGCCGACTTCAGGCTCTGCGTCAGGAACTCGTCGGCGCGCGACGGCTCGGCCACGCCGGACGGGTGGTTGTGCGCCAGGATCACGGCCGCCGCGTTCAGCGCCAGCGCCCGCTTGAGGACTTCCCGCGGGTAGACGCTGGTCTGCGTCAGCGTGCCGCGGAACATCGGCTCGTAGCAGATCAGCCGGTGCTGGGCGTCGAGGAAGAGCACGGCGAAGACCTCGTGCCCCAGCTCGCCGAGTTGCAGCTTCAGGTAGTCGCGCACCGACTGCGGCGAGTCGAACACCGGCCGCTGCGTCAGCTCCATCGACAGCGCCCGGCGCGCCAGCTCCAGCACCGCCTGCAACTCGGCCCGTTTGGCGGGGCCGATGCCCTTCACCGCCTTGAGTGCGTCCCCCTCGGCACGCAGCAACCCCCCGAGGCCACCGAACTTCGCCAGCACCTGCGCAGCCATCTGCAGCACGCCCGTGCCCTGGATGCCCGTGCGCAGCAGCAGCGCCAGCAGCTCGGCATCCGCCAGCGCGGCCGGGCCTTGGGCCAGCAGCTTTTCGCGGGGACGCATCGCAACAGGGAGGTCTTTCATCGGGGGCACCTAAAATCGGGGTTCAGTCTACCCAGAACTGGCCGCGGCCCGACCCCGCATCCCCCATTTCTGCCGGCCTCTCCCCCATCGCCGCCGTCCACGCCTTCCGCGCCTTTTGTCCAATTTTTTTCACTTTCTACCAGGATCACCGCCGTGCCACAGGTCCAACCGGGTTCATTCCTGACGCTGCATTACCGCCTCGCCGGCCCAGATGGCGGCGACATCGTCAACACGTTCAACGACAAGCCGGCCACGCTCTCGCTCGGTGCGGGCGAACTCGCGCCGGCCATCGAATCGCGCCTGCTGGGTCTGGAAGAAGGCACGCGCACGACCATCACGCTCGAACCCGGCGAAGCCTTCGGCCCGCGCAGCCCGGACATGGTGCAGAAACTCAAGCTCGCCATCCTGCGCGAGATGGGTGACCCGCACGAGCAGTACAGCGTCGGCGACGTGGTGCAGTTCCCGACGCCGGACGGGCGCGGCTCGTTCGCCGGCGTGCTGCGCGAACTCGGCCCGGCCGACGCGGACTGGGCCGTGTTCGACTTCAACCACCCGTTGGCGGGACAGCCGCTGACGTTCGAAGTACATCTGATCGGAGTGCTGTGATGACCCCCAACACCGACACCGCGATTCGCCAGGAATCCCTGCAAGGCCACGTCGAAGAGGTCGTGCTGGCCCAGCCGCGCGGCTTCTGCGCCGGGGTGGACCGTGCCATCGAGATCGTCGAGCGGGCGCTGGCCCGGTTCGGCGCGCCGATCTACGTGCGCCACGAGATCGTCCACAACACCTACGTCGTCAACGACCTGAAGGCCAAGGGCGCGATCTTCATCGAGGAACTCGCCGACGTGCCGCCCGGCGCGACGCTGGTGTTCAGCGCCCACGGGGTGAGCCAGGCGGTGCGGGCCGAGGCGCGGGCGCGGGGGTTCGAGGTGTTCGACGCGACCTGCCCGCTCGTCACCAAGGTGCATGTGGAAGTCGCCAAGCTGCGCCGCGAGGGCTTTGATTTCATCATGATCGGCCACAAGGGCCACCCGGAAGTCGAAGGCACGATGGGCCAGCTCACCGAGGGCATCCACCTCGTCGAGGACGTGGCCGATGTCGCAGGCGTGCAGGTGCCCGATGAAAGCCGCATCGCCGTCGTCACGCAGACCACGCTGAGCGTGGACGACGCCGCCGAGATCCTGCGGGCCGTGAAACAGCGTTTTCCACAGGTGCGCGAGCCGAAGAAACAGGACATCTGCTACGCGACGCAGAACCGCCAGGACGCCGTCAAGGTGCTCTCCGGCGAAGTGGACATCGTCATCGTCGTCGGCAGCCCGACCAGCTCGAACAGCAACCGCCTGCGCGAAGTGGCGCAGCGGCTGGGCACGGCGTCGTACATGGTGGACAGCGCCGACGAGATCGAGGCCGCGTGGTTCGAAGGCCGTCCGCGCGTGGGCCTGACCGCCGGTGCCTCTGCGCCCGAGCTGCTGGTCGATGCGGTCATCGCCCGGCTGAAGGCGCTGGGGGCGGTGAGCGTGCGCAAGATGCCGGGCGTCGAGGAGCACATCGAATTCCCGCTGCCCAAAGGACTGGGCGACAAGGCGATGGCCGAAGCCGGTGTCACTGCCGCGCCGCGCCCCCACTGAACACTGCAACACGAGACTTCCCATGCTGGACATCACCCTGCTGCGCCGAGACCTCGATGGCGTCCTCGCCCGCCTGGCCACGCGCAAGAACCCGCAAGCCTTTCTTGATGCCGACGCCTTCCGGGCGCTGGAGACCGAGCGCAAGACCCTGCAGATCCGCACCGAAGAGCTGCAGTCGCGCCGCAATCAGCTCAGCAAGCAGATCGGCGGCCTGAAAGCCAAGGGCCAGGACACCACCGCCGTGATGGCCGAGGTGGGTGGCATCGGCGACGAGATGAAGGCCGGCGGCGAGCGGCTCGCGCAGATCCAGGCGGCGCTGGACACGATGCTGCTGCACGTTCCCAACCTGCCTGCCGCCGACGTGCCGGTCGGCACGGACGAACACGCCAACGTCGAGGTCCGCCGCTGGGGCACGCCGCGCACGTTCGACTTCCCGGTGAAGGACCATGTGGATCTGGGCGCACCGCTGGGGCTGGATTTCGAGACGGGCGCCAAGCTCTCGGGTTCGCGCTTCACGTTCATGAAAGGGGCCGCCGCCCGGCTGCACCGCGCCTTGGCGCAGTTCATGCTCGATGTCCAGACCACCGAACACGGCTACACCGAGTGCTACACGCCCTACCTCGTGCAGGCCAAGGCGCTGCAGGGCACCGGCCAGTTGCCCAAGTTCGAGCAGGACTTGTTCCACGTCACCTCGGGCGATGGCGACGCGGCGGGCAGCAAGTGGTACCTGATCCCGACCTCGGAGGTCACGCTGACCAACTCGGTGGCCGACACGGTGCTGCCGATCGACCAGCTCCCGATCAAGCTCACGGCACACAGCCCGTGTTTCCGCTCGGAAGCCGGCTCGGCCGGACGCGACACCCGCGGCCTGATCCGCCAGCACCAGTTCGACAAGGTCGAGATGGTGCAGATCGTGCATCCCGAGCACAGCGAAGGCGCGCTCGGCGAGATGGTCGGCCATGCGGAGGCGATCCTGCAGAAGCTGGGGCTGCCGTACCGCGTGCTGCTGCTGTCCACGGGCGACATGGGGTTCGGCGCGGCCAAGACCTATGACCTCGAAGTCTGGGTGCCAGCGCAGGCCGCATTCCGCGAGATCAGCTCGTGCTCGAACTGCGAAGCGTTCCAGGCGCGGCGGATGCAGACGCGCTTCAAGAACGCGCAGGGCAAGAACGAGTTCGTCCACACGCTGAACGGCTCGGGGCTGGCGGTGGGGCGCACGCTGGTGGCGGTGCTGGAGAACGGCCAGAACGCCGATGGCAGCATCACGGTGCCGGAAGTGCTGCGGCCGTACATGGGTGGCATCGAAGTGTTGCGACCCACTTGCTGACCTTGTGAAAAGACCGCTATAATCGCGGTCTTGCATCCAGGAAGGGTGGCAGAGTGGTCGATTGTACCTGACTCGAAATCAGGCGTACGGAAACGTACCGAGGGTTCGAATCCCTCCTCTTCCGCCAGATCTAACCCCAAGCGATTGATTCGCTTGGGGTTTTTTCTTGGGTGTTATCCCATGAAGTCCGTACCGTCTTGCCGCTGCGCGCCACGTAGCAGATCACGTACACTGACTGTGCGCCCCGTGGTTGGCTGGTCTGTCTGAAGTGCTTCGGCACTGGAGTAGGACGGGAAGATCCCCAGCGGGGCGTTTTCTATTTCTGCGGAGGACAGTGCGTGCAGGCGCTTCGGTTCACCGGGCACTCTGTACGCCTTCACGGTCAGCTTGACGCGGTACAAGACGCCTGCGACAGAAACCGGTGCATACAGTCTCAGCACTGCCTCGACATCTGGATTTCTGTGGGCTTCGTCCGCGTGAATCTCGGCAACGACCGCATGGCAGACCAATGCTTCCAGCCCGGCAATGGCTTGGGAATCGACTGTCGTCAGATCAGCGTTGTCGCCCATCTTCCGGCGGCTTTTCTTGTTGATGGACAGCGTCCAGCCGGTATCCGGATGGAACAGGCCTGGCCCCTGTTGCAACGCTCTCAGCGCAGCATCTGCCGCCATCGCCAGCGCCTTGCGCGGCAGACAGACACCGAACTCCTCCCCTGACAACACCACGACCGGAACGGGTTTCAACGCAAAAAGCCCAGGGCGTTGCCCGAAGTGGTCTGGGTTCTGGGGTAAATGCATCTGAGCATTCGATCACGTTCACCAAAAGTGAACAATTCACGCCATCCCCTAAGATCCCTGCGCTTTTCGATCGCGTCCAGCCAGACCAGAACACCCAGGGATTCCATTTGACATCCTCCCCGCCCTAAAGGACGGGGATTCCTCCTGCGAGACGCGCATGTCCGCGCGCGGCGATGTTCCTGGCTGCATTCACGTCGCGGTGGTGTTCCGCGCCGCAATCGCAGCATGTCCA
>NZ_JAAFKF010000149.1 GCF_013299175.1 Sphaerotilus sp. | reverse complement strand
TCAGCCGCCGTGCAGCCGTGAGAACACTGTCAGCGCCACTGGCACGCTCACCATCCCCAGCAGCGTCGAGGCCGTCACCAGCCCCGCCACGTAGACGCCATCCCCGCCCATGCGCGCCGCCAGCACGTAGCAGCTCGACGCGGTGGGCATCGCGGCGAAGGCGACGAGGATTTGCGCCTGCCCCATCGGCAAGGCCAGCAGCACGCCCAGTCCCAGCCCGACCAGCGGGAGCACGGCATGGCGGATCCCCAGCAGCGCCACCGCCAGCCCTGGTGCCTTGCGCAAGCCACCAAACTCCAGCCCCGCGCCCACTGCCATCAGCCCCAGCGGCAGTGCGGCGGCGCCGATGCGGGTGAAGGTGATGTCGATCACCTGTGGCAGCTTCAGCCCCGCCAGATTGCCGATCAAGCCCGCCACGGTCGCCAGGATCAGTGGATTGCGCAGCAGCTCGCGCCCGGTGCTGTGGCCGCCGTGGCGCGCCAGGCTCCACACTGCGCCGATGTTGCACAGCGGCACGCACAGCGCAATCAGCAGCGCCACCCACGCCACCGACGCCGACCCGCCCAGCCGCTCGGCCAGCGCCAGCGCCACATACGAGTTGAAGCGGAAGGCCACCTGTGCGCCGGAGGCTTGCAGGTGCGCGTCGATCTTCGGCACCGAGCGCAGCAGCGTCGCCAGCACGAGTCCCGTCCCCACCGTCAGCACGCCACCGAGCGCCAGCCCCAGCGTGGCCGCCGGCTGCAGCGGGCTGCGCACGATGGAGGTGAACAGCAGCACCGGGAACAGCAGCCAGTACACCAGCCGCTCGGCGCCGTTCCACACCGGGCGGTTCAGCGCCGTCCAGCGGCACATGGCAAACCCCGCGATGATCAGCAGGAAATCGGGCAGCAACAGCAAGGCGATGGACAACATCGTGCCAGCGTAGCGCAGCCGCCTCGTTTTCCCCTACGCACCATCCACAACGCCCACCCGCTGGGTAGCATGAGAATCGACTGGGCATCGACAGAACGAATCCCAGACCACTCCAGGAGCACTCCGCATGCGCATGATGAAACGACGCCAGATCCTCGCCACGTCCACCGCGGTCCTTGCCGTGGCGCTGGCCCCGCTCGCCGCCCGGGCCGAGGGCTTTCCGAGCAAGCCGGTCAAGGTGATCGTGCCCTTCGCCCCTGGCGGCACCACGGACATCATCGCCCGCATCATGGGCGAGCGGATCGGCCCGGCGCTGGGCCAGACGCTGATCGTCGAGAACAAGGCGGGTGGCGGCGGCATCATCGGCGCCAATGAATTGGCCAAGTCCGTACCTGATGGCTACACGCTGGGCATGGCGACGGTCTCCACGGTCGCCGCCAATCCGGCCATCAACCCCAAGACCCCCTACAACCCGCTCACCGACTTCGCGCCGATCATCAACATCGCCGCGACGCCCAACGTGATCGCCGTGCATCCGAGCTTTCCGGCACGCGATTACAAGACCTTCCTGGACGTCCTGAAGAAGAACCCTGGTCGCTACAGCTACGCCACCTCGGGCACCGGCGGCATCGGCCACCTGCAGATGGAGCTGTACAAGAGTCTGGCGGGCGTCTTCATCACCCACATTCCCTACCGCGGCGCTGGTCCCGCGCTCAATGACACGGTGGCCGGGCAGGTGCCGGTGATCTTCGACAACATGCCTTCGGCGCTGCCCTTCATCAAGGACGGGCGGTTGATCCCGATCGTCGTGTCGGCGCCGCAGCGGCTGGCGGTGCTGCCGGACGTGCCGACCTTCAAGGAGATCGGGATGGAGCCGGTCAACCGCATGGCCTTCTACGGCTTCGTCGCGCCCAAGGGCACCCCGCGCGACGTGGTGGACAAGATCGGCGCGGCCGTGCGCAAGACGCTGGAAGACCCGGTGGTGAAAAAGCGCATCGAGGACACCGGCTCGGTGATCGTCGGCAACACGCCCGAGCAGTTCGCCGCGCAGATCAAGGCCGAGTTCGAGGTCTACAAGAAGGTGGTCGAGGTCCAGAAGCTCAAGCTGGACTGACCGACCAACCCCCGTCGTTTCTCAGCGCCCGCGCAGGTGGGCGGGCGCTTCGAGCCGCTTGGCAAGCAGGGACAGCACCAGCGTCAGCACCAGGTAGATCGCCGAGATCGCCAGGTACGGCTCCCAGTAGCGCGAATACGCCCCCGCCACCGTGCGGGCGGCCAGCGCGAGTTCGGCCAGCCCGATCGCCGACACCAGCGACGAATCCTTGATGAGCGTGATGCCCTCGTTGACCAGCGCGGGCACCATGCGGCGGAACGCCTGCGGCAGGACCACGAAGCGCATGCTCTGCGCGTGCGTCAGGCCCAGCGAGTAGCCGGCCTGCGTCTGACCGAGGTGGATGCTCTGGATGCCGGCGCGGAAGATTTCGGAGATGTAGGCCCCGGCATTCAGGCTCAGGGCGAGGCAGCCCGAGAAGAAGGCGCCGTGCTCCTGGCGGAAGGTGCGGGCCAGGTCGCCGCTGAGGAGCAGGCCGTTGTCCGGGTGGATCAGTGCCGGCATCAGCGCGAAATGCACCAGCAGGATCTGCACGAACAGCGGCGTGCCGCGGAAGAAGGTGACGTAGGCGGTGGTGATGGCCCGCAGCGTCTTCATGCCCCAGGCCCACAGCGTGGCGCGGGGCGGGGGCGCGTTCACCGAACTGCTGACCAGCCCGAAGCCGGTGCCCAGCACCATGCCGGCAACGATGGCCACCAGCGTCAGCTCGATGGTGGTGATCACGCCTTCGGCGAAGAGCGGCCCGTAGCCGGCCAGGATGTTCCAGCGCAAATCCATGGTGTCGTGGCGCCTGTGGCAAAGGTTGGAGTAGGGGAATCGGGGTGGCGTGCGAGTTTACGCGGCATGGTGGTGCGTGCCCATGGCCAGCGGGCGGCGGCGCTGCCCGGACATAGCAGAATGCGGGACCGCCACCGCTGAGCCCGCGAGCCAATGCCTACTCCCTGTCTGCCCACCGCGCCGGACGCCGCATTGTTCGACCACCTGCCCGATCCGGCCTGGCTGGAAAACGAGGCAGGGCAGGTGCTCACCCGCAACCGGGCCTTCACGGCGCTGATGGGCCACGGCGTCGAAACGGTGCCCGGCGGACGGCTCCCTGTGGAAGCACTGCACCTGGTGCGCGCCGACACGGGCGAGCAGGTGTGTGTCGAGGTGGTGCGGGTGGCGCGGCCGGGGATGGGCTGGCTGGCGGTGGCCCGCGACATCACCTTGCGCCAGCAGACCGCCCACCGCCTGCACGAGCGCGAAGCCCTGTTCCGCACCGTGAGCGAGGCCGGCCGGGCGTTTGCCTGGGAAATCGAGGTCAACGCCGAGGGCGAGGCGCTGCGCTTCGTGTTCGTGGATGGTGCCGTGGAGAACGTGCTGGGGCTGGATGCAGACGTGGTGCTGCAGTTGCCACCGCTGACCGGCATTCCTGCGGCGCATGTGCTGCGTGTGCGCGAGCACATCCGCACGACCGTGCGTGAGCAGCGCATGCAATTCGGCATCGAATACCCCGTCAAGCTGCGTGACCACCAGGTGCGCTGGTTGATGGGCGATTGGGTGCCGGTGATCGATGCGTCGGGGCAGGTGTGCCGCGTGCGTGGTGCCACCCGCGACATCACCACCCGCAAGGCATTGGCCGATGCGCTGCAGGAGCGTTCGCGCCAGCTCGATGCGCGGCTGCGCGAGGCGCAATGCCTGTTCGAGGTGAGCGCGTCGCTGGGGGACTTCACCCTGACGCCCGCGCAGGCGGCGCATGTGGTGGCGGTGTGTCTGCCGATGGCCTTCGAGCGGCCAGAGCGGGTGCAGGTGGGCGTGATGCTGGGCATGGAACGCGTCGGCGACGACCCGCCCGCCGGTGGCTGGCCGCTCTGGCAGGGCATCGAGCTGGGAGGCCAGCCCCTTGGCCACATCGGTGCGGCTTGCACCGACCTGCAGAGCCCGGTGCCGTGTGATCCGTCGCCCGACCCCGTGCTGCTGGCGGCATTGGCGCAGGAATTGACCCGCTGGTACCAGCGCCGCAACGCCGCCGAGCAACTGCGCCACAGCGAAGCCCGGCTGCGCGGCGCCCAGCGCGCCGCCGGCCTGGGGAGCTGGTGGTCGGACCCGGTGGGCGACCGGATCGTGCTGAGCGAGCCGGCGTGCGCGCTGTTCGGGCAGCCGGTGGGCAGCGTGCTGGATTTCGATGCGCTGGTGGCCTGCGTGGCGGAG
The DNA here is from genome assembly GCF_013299175.1 of Sphaerotilus sp. Classification (GTDB taxonomy): domain Bacteria; phylum Pseudomonadota; class Gammaproteobacteria; order Burkholderiales; family Burkholderiaceae_C; genus Sphaerotilus. The sequence goes on along the minus strand of NZ_JAAFKF010000149.1, from coordinate 2,342 downwards.
CGTGACCGTGCCCGCTTGCGCCGCCAATGGCGCATGGCACTGACCCGTGGCGCGCTCGACATCGAACTGCGCCTGCACAACGACACGTCGGCGAGCTGGTTGCACCTGTGTGCCGAGATGGCGCGTGACGCCCGCGGCCAGGCGCTGGAGATCAATGGCACCGCGCGCGACATCAGCGACCGCAAGCGCGACGAGGAGCGCATGCGCCTGTCGGCCCGCATCTTCGACTCGGCCAGCGAGTCCATTGTCGTCACCAACCCGCGCAACGAGATCGTCGCCGTCAACGCCGCCTTCACGCGGATCAGCGGCTACGAAGCGCACGAAGTGCTGGGCCGCAACCCCGGTCTGCTGGGCGCGGGCCGCTTGAATGCCGCGTTCTACCAGCGCATGTGGCGTGCGCTGCAGCAAGAGGCCAGCTTCCAGGGCGAGTTCTGGAACCGTGCCAAGGACGGGCGCGTCCACCCGCTGCTGCAGACCATCACCGTGCTGCGCGACAGCGAGGGCCAGATCACGCACTACGTCGGCATCGGCGCCGACCTGTCGCGCCTGCGTCAGGCCGAAGCGCGCACCGATTACCTCAGCAGCCATGACGCGCTGACCGATCTGCCCAACCGGCAGGCGATCGGTGCGCGGTTGCAGCAGGCCATCTCTGCCCGGCCGTCGCCGCAGGCGCCCAACGTTCAGGCGGGCGTTCTGGTCATCGGGCTGGACGGGTTCAAGTCCATCAACGATTCGATGGGCCACACCGCCGGCGACGCCGTGCTGACCGAGATGGCCGACCGCCTGCGCACGCTCGTTCACCAGGGCCTGTTCGTCGGGCGGCTGGGCGGGGACGAGTTCGTTGTCCTGCTGGAGCGCGCCGGGCGGGACCGCTGCGCCGAGGTGGGGCGGCAGTTGCTGCGCGCGCTGTCGGTGCCGCTGTCCATCCAGGGCCACGAACTGACGGTCACGGCCTCGGCGGGCATCAGCCTGTTTCCGGGTGACGGACAGGCCAGCGATGTCCTGCTGCGCAACGCCCAGAGCGCGCTCCACGGTGCCAAGCACGATGGCCGCAACACCTGGCGCTTCTACGATCCGCAGATGAACCAGGCGTCTCTGGAGCGGCTGATCCTGGTGTCGGCCTTGCGGCGCGGGGTGGCGGCGGGCGAGCTGCGCGCGTGGTACCAGCCCAAGCTCGACCTGTACACCCGCGAGGTGGTGGGCGCCGAGGCGCTGGTGCGCTGGAAGCACCCGGACCAGGGCTGGATCCAGCCGGCGCGCTTCATCCCGGTGGCCGAACAAAGCGACCTGATCGTCGTCATCGGCGAGTGGATGCTGCGCGAGGTCGCTACCCAGATCGCGCACTGGCACGCCCAGGGGCTGGGCTGGCTGCCGGTGGCGGTGAACCTGGGTGCGCGGCATTTCAGCGATCCGGCGCTGCCCGCGTTGCTGCGCCAGTTGCGCGCCGAGCATGGCCTGCCGCCGAACGTGCTGGAGCTGGAGATCACCGAATCCACCCTGATGGACGCGGGAACGGAGCCAGGGCAGTGGCTGGGCGAGCTGCGCCGCACCGGCGTGACGCTGGCGATCGACGATTTTGGCACCGGCTATTCGAGCCTGTCCTACCTGAAGAACCTGCCCGTGGATGTGCTCAAGATCGACCGCAGCTTCGTCAGCAACATCGAGCGCGACGGGCGGGACATGAGCATCGCCGGCACCATCATCGCGCTGGCACATGGCCTGGGGCTGAAGGTGATTGCCGAAGGCGTGGAGACCGAAGGTCAGCGTGCCCTGCTGGAGTCGCAGGGCTGTGACCAGGGGCAGGGCTGGCTCTATGCCCGGCCCATGCCCGCCGCCGAGTTCGACGTGTGGCGGCGGGTCTGGGGTGCGCCGCAGCTCACTGGGGGGTGAGCGCAGCGGCCGGACTTACTTGGCGGCGGCGGGGGCTGCGCCGAAGTACTGGGCGTAGATCTTGTCGTAGGTGCCGTCGGCCTTGATGTCGGCCAGGCCCTTGTTGATCTTCTCCAGCAGCTCGGCGTTGCCCTTCTTCACGGCGATGCCGTACTGTTCCGGCGCGAACGAGGCGGTGTCGGCGACGGTCTTGAACTTGGCGCCCGCGTTGTTCGCCACGTAGTGGATCACCACGCCGTTGTCGGCCACGACCGCGTCCACGCCGCTCGACTCCAGCTCCTTCAGGGCCAGCGGGGTCGATTCGAACCGCTTGATCGCCGTGCTGTTCTTGCCCAGCAACTTGGTGACGACTTCATCGCCGGTGGTGCCGGTCTGCACGCCGACCTTGAGCTTTTTCAGGTCGTCGAACTTGGCGACCTTGGAGTCGGCCTTGACGGCGATGAGCTGCTGCG
>NZ_JAAFKF010000148.1 GCF_013299175.1 Sphaerotilus sp. | reverse complement strand
GGCCGTAGCGGATGTCCTGCACGTCGCGCAAGGTGGCACGGGCGCGGCTGGCTTGCCGGACGTAATGCGCCAGTTCGGCCGCCGGGTCGGGCACCTGGAGCGAGGCGTTGTACTGGGCGTCGATCTGGGCTGGGTCGGTGAAATCGCGGTAGAGCGGGGTCAAGGGAAGTGCCTCTCATGGCAGACAACGATTCCGCCATTCTGCAACCCCCTTCGCCCCGGACAAGTGCGGTTTGACCTGCCATCGCCTACGTTCAATCGAACGTATACCGCAAAAAATTACCGCCACCATCCCGCATGGCGAAGCTGATATTGAAAAATTACCCTCTCCTGTCCATCATCGGCACCGCTCCGACAGGCGAGCAAGGACTCCCGCGCAGACGGGCCGATGGATACCAGGGAATGGCGCACATGCCGCAGCAACGCGACGCAAACACCGAAATTGACCCGGCCGGACTGTCCGTGCTGGACCGCCTGCTGGCCGCTGTCGGCGTAGCACAACCCTATCCCTGGCAACGTGAAGCCTTCGCGCTGCTGTGCGCAGGCACGGTGCCCGCCAGCGTGCGCGCACCGACAGCCGCGGGCAAGACAGCGTTGATGGTGTGCTGGCTGGCCGCGCTGATCGAGCAGGCCCGCGCGTCGGGTGGCGATCCCGGCCGGATCAGCTTGCCGCGCCGCTATGTGGTGGTGGTGAATCGGCGCGTGCTGGTCGATGCGGCATCGGATCTGGCGCTGGGTCTGGCGCAGGCGCTGGAGCAGCCCGCGCTGGCGGATCTGCGTGGGGCACTCGCAGCCCTGTCGATGACCGGCCGGGCTGGCACGGGCGAGCCGCTGACGGTCTCGACGCTGCGGGGTCAGCGCGCCGACGCCTGCGACTGGGCCACCGATCCGAGCCGACCGGCCATCATCGCCGCCACGCCCGACATGGCCGGCTCGCGGCTGCTGTTTGGCGGTTATGGGCTTGGGCGCTCGCGCCGGGCGACGCATGCGGGGCTGCTGGGCGTGGACACGTTGCTGGTGCATGACGAGGCCCACTTGGCGCCGGCCCTCACTGCACTGCTGCGCCGCATCGAGACGTTGGCGGCTCCCGGTGCTGCACGCATCGGGCGGCCTGCGCTGTCGGTCATCGAGATGAGCGCGACACCCCGCGATCTGTCCGGTGGTGATCGGCCGGTGGTCCTTGCCGATCCGGCGCAAGACTCGGTGCTCGCGCAGCGGCTGCGTGCGGTCAAGCGGCTGTATCGCCAGGACGGTGCCGGAATGGCGGAGCTGGTGAAGCAAGCGGCGGCGGCCGTGCGGGCGGGACAGGCGGTGCTGGTCGCGTTGAACTCGCCCGAGGATGCGGCCAAGGCGGCGGCGGCGCTGTGCAAGGCCGGTATCGACGGCGAGCGGGTCGCTTGTCTGACCGGGACGCTGCGCGGACTGGAGCGGGACCGGCTGGCCGCATCGCCCGTGCTGGCGCGTCTGGCGGGCGATGGACGGCGCGACGAGTCCGGCGGTGGTGCGGTGCTGGTGGCGACGGCGGCAGGGGAAGTCGGCATGGACCTGGACGCTGACGTGCTGCTGTGCGACGCCGTGACGCTGGATCGGCTGGTGCAGCGGGCCGGGCGCTGCAACCGGCGTGGTCTCGGGCAGGGTCGCATCGTCGTGTTCCCCGCAGCGGCCAAGCCCCCGAAGGCACTGGCGGCGCGGATCGAGGTGGCTCTGGCGCTGCTGGAAGCGTTGCCACCGCTGGCGCCGCTGCCCTCGGAGTCGGGTGGCACTGCGCGTGATGCGTCCCCGCAGGCGCTGTCGGCGTTGCTGGCGCACCCACGCTATGCCGACGCGATCGAGCCAGCGCCGGCCATGCGGGTGTTAGCGCGCGAGGTGGTCGATCTGTATGCGCTGACCTCGGTGCCGCTGGCGGTGCCGCAGCGCGCCTTGTACCTCCATGGCGTGCAGGACGACGAGGCAGAGGTACGACTGGCGTGGCGGCAGTTGCCCCAGACGCCGCAGTGGAAGGAGTGGCTGGAGGCGTGGCCTGTGGGTGTGCGTGAACAGGCGCGGCTGCCGGGGCATCGGGCGGACAAGGTGATCCTGGCGCGGCTGGCGGCATGGACAGGCGCGGGGCCGGCGGCGCTGGTGGTGTCAGCGGATGGGGAGCGGGTCGAGTCGGTGCCGGCCGGTGTGCGCCGTTTGGCGCTGCGTGGCGGGGATCTGGTGCTGCTGGCGGCCGAAGCAGGAGGATTGAACGCGGCGGGTCTGCCGGATGCGCTGGCAGCGCAGGCCGTGTCCGATGTGTCCGGCGACCACATCGACGCCCGTGGGTATGTGCGCGGCGCAGTGACGGCGGTCGAGCTGGCCCGCACGGTCAGCGAAGCACGGGGCGAACGCTGGCGCGTGGTAGGTGGCGGCGATGCCGCAGAGGACGGGCAGAGCGACCACCCCAGCCTGACCGCGGCACTCACCGCGGCCCTGCCCGGCTGGCGGATCGCCTGGCACGACGCACCGCCCACCGATGCCGACGGCGAAGACTGGCACGGCCCTCTGCGCGTCTGGCCGGAGCGGACTGGCGTGCGGGCGGCCGACGATGGGGACAGCGCCGGACAGTCCCGTGCCGACCGGGCGCTGGACGAGCACCTTTGGCTGGCCGGGCGGGCGGCGGCGCGCTTGCTGGCGGTGCTGCCGGTGGCGGCGGACTGCGCGCAGGCGGTCCACCAGGGTGCCAGCGACCACGACGACGGCAAGGCCGCTGCGCGCTGGCAAGCCGCGATCGGCCGCCGCCCTGGGGACGTGCCGCTGGCCAAGTCGGCGCGGCCGTGGTTCGACTCCCGCCGCTCTGCCGGGTATCGGCATGAACTCGGTTCGGTCGCAGCGGCGCCGGCGGGGTGGCGGACGGCAGGTGGCGCCGCGCTGTGGCGGCATCTGGTCGCGGCGCACCACGGTTGGGCCCGGCCCGGCTTCACGGCAGCGGCGCTGGTCCATCCCGGCTGCACAGACGCAGCGCGGCAAGCCGGCGACGACTTCGGCCGGCTGCACGACACGCTCGGGCCGTGGGCGCTGGCGTATCTGGAGGCGCTGCTGAAGGCGGCTGACATCCAGGCGGAGCTGATGGCCGACACGCTGGCGCACGACGCCGACGCCACGGGCCAGTCGGATGCGATCCCGCCGGCCGGCCCTGCGCTGCCGCAGCCGGTGGCGGCTTGCTGGCGGGTGGCGGTCAATGTGCGCAATCCGGGAGAGTATTTCGCCTGTCTGGGCGTGGTGGCGCTGGTGCGGGCGCTGCGGCCGGGGGTGGCGCTGGCGCTGCGGTGGGAGCCGGGGCATTTTGTGCTGCAGGGGGTGGACGACGCTGGGGTGCGCGCGCTGCTCGGGGCGCTGTGTGCGGCCGAGGTGGTGCCGGTGGTGGATGCCGCAACCGGGGCGCCACAGGACACGGACAGCAGCGATGGCGACACCAAGGAGCCCGGCTGGCCGGCCTTGCACCTCGTCCTGCCCGGCGGGCCGACGTTGCCGCTGCATGCCTGGATCGACGACAGCGGGCGCGGCAATTCCGAGTGGAAATGGTCCGGCGGGCGCACGCTGGCCGTGGACATCACGCGCCGGCTGCTGCAAGGTTGCGCTGAACTGTTGACAGCGGATGGCCCAACCAGCGCGCTGCCGCTGTTCGCCCAGGGCGCGGGGCTGGCGCCGTCGAACCCTGACACGGCGCGGTTCCGCTTCGATGCGAGCGGCGCGTGGTCGGCGGTCGAGGTCGGCTATTCGCTGGAGAAGGAGAACCGGCCCAAATCCTGCCGGCCGTGGGTCGAGCTGCTGGCGATGCTGGGCGTGCAGACCTTCGCGCCACCGCCTGCCGGACGCAAGGCAGGTGGCTGGGCGTACCACACCTGGGCCCACGCGCTCACGCCGGTCGTGGCGATGGCGGCGGTGCGGGGCCACCACCTGAGCTGCGACCGCCGGCTGCTGCTGCGCACGCTGCTCACCAACGAAGGCAAGTACGCCGACGCGCTGATTGCCGACCTGACTTCGCTGGCACCGCCGCCCTCGGCTGTGCTCATCGTCTGAACACCAGACCACTGCCCATCCAGAGCAGAGAGGAAAACCCATGACTGAAGCTTCCACTGACACCCCTTGCGCTGCGCCCGTAGCGGCGACGCCTGACCTGAACACCGCTGCGGCGCTGGACGCGCTGGCCGTGCGCCGCGATGTCGTCGCACTGGTGCGGCGCCAGCCGATGCGCCCGGTCGCCGGCCACGGCACGCCCGTGTTCCCCGCCACCTATGCCGCCGACAAGAACGACAAGAGCAGCGAGCCAGGAGGCCGCTACTGCATCAGCCCGGTCGGCATTGACGGCACTCGCAACGTCTGCGTCATCGACTCGGTGCAATCGCAGGCCGGGCGCATCGAGGCGACACTGCAGCAAGCGCCCTACCGCACACTGACCCGCGAGGTCGGCGTCTCGGTGCCAACGAATGGCGGCGGGACAACGCGGATTGACATGCTGGCCGCAGGACATCGGGTGTTTGATGCCGTCTTTCGCTACTCGACGTTGGTTCCTCAAGTAGTGGCCGCCTCGCGCGCCTACACGTCCGGCGATGCACGTCTGATGGCCGAACTGGCGCCGCTCGCGTTGATCTGCGGTGCATGGGACAGCCGTGGCGAGAAGCTGCAAATCCCCAGGGCGTTTTCAGCCGAAATCACAGCGCATGACGTGAGCGTGCTGTCACGGGGTGCGGTGTACAAGGTGCCTGTCCGTGCTTCGGAGATCGAGGGACTTGAAGACGCTGGCTCGGCCGAGGGCTTGGAGTCGGCGCTCAGCTTCGGCCTGGGCGGCGTCATCGCCACACGCATCGAACGCCGCGCCGTGCTGTCGCTGGCGACGCTGCGCCGCAACGCGCGGGCCGTGCGGGGAGCGAACACGCCGGACGACGTGCTGCGCTACCTGTGGGCGCTGGCGCTGGTGGTGTCGACGATGCCGGTGGAGCCAGACCTGCGCTCGGGCTGCCTGCTGGTGCCGGACGGTGCGGCGACGCTGGTGCTGGTGCGCGACGATGGCACGGAAGAGGCGGTGACGCTCGATGCCGCCGCCGTGCTGGCCTATGCGCAGGCGGCGGCGCAGGCGTTCGGCATTGCCGGTCTGGCGCCGCTGCATGGCACGTTCGACGCCAAGCTGGTCAAGGGTGCCACCGACGCCAAGGCCGAGGGCAAGAAAACGGGCAAAGCTGGCGGGCGCACGGCCAAATCGACTGGCGCCAAGGCCGACGCCGCGAGCGACGCAGCGCCGGCAGAGGACACGCCGTGACGCCGACGCCCCCTTCACCACCGCCGGTTCGCTACCTGCGCCTGGAGGTGCAGTTTCTGGCGGGCACCTACAGCGGCACCGAGTGGCCGCCTGCGCCGGCGCGGCTGGTGCAGGCACTGGCCGCTGGCGCAGAAGGCACACACCTGCCCGGACTCGACTGGTTCGAGCACCAGACCGCCCCGCTGATCCTCGCCACCGACGAACCCGCGGGTGTCTGGCGGCGCGACTACGTGCCCCTGAACGCGACGCCCGGCCATGAATCGCGGCAGGCGCGTGACCGGTACATCCGCCGCGAGGTCGAGCCGGTCGTCTACCTGTGGCCGCTGCACGGCGCGGACGACGACGCTGTGGCGGACGCCCTGGTCGCGGCGGCCACACGGCTGACGGGGCTGGGTTCCGGTCAGGACATGGCCTTTGCCCGCGCCACGGTCGTCGAGCAGGCGCCGGTGTCGGCGGGCACGCGCCGGCTGTGGCAGCCGGGACGGCCGACATTGCCGAACCGGGACGTGGACCGGCTGCTGGATGTACCCGCCCCCGGTCTGCTGCACGAACTGGCGCGGCGCCACGCCATCACGACAGCCGGTGAGCGTGCATTGCAACAGCATGGCCACTGGTCACCGCAAGGGGGTCGCAGCACCGCCGACGGCACGGGCTTCGCCACGATGGCCTACTGCCCGAGTGACGCGCAGCCGCGCACCGCGCTGGTGGCCTGTGCGCTGCAGCATCCGGAAGGTGGCGCGCTGTCCTGGCGGGCGGGCGAAGCGGCGGTGATCGCCGGCATGGTGCGCCATGCGTTGATCGGTTGTGCGGGCGGAGATCCTGCGCTGGCCGCGTTTGCGGCGGGGCATGTGGCGGGTGATCCGGCGGGGCGTGTGGCGGTCGTGCCGGTACCGAGCACGGGGCATGTGCATGCCGATGGCCGCCTGCGCCGCGTGCTGCTCATGACCCGACCGCAGGACGCGGATCGGCTGGCGCTGCTGCTGGTGGCGATGCCGCCGGAGGGCTTGCCGCTGGTGGACGAGGGAACGGGCGAGCTGGTGGCCTGGGCGGTGCCGATTGCGGACGTGCGCTCGGAGCCGGTGCTGCGGCAATGGCTGCGGCCGTCACGCTGCTGGGCGAGCGTGCAGCCGGTGATCCTGCCGGGCATGGACAGCGGACAAGCGCGGCGCACGCGCAAGCTGGTCCTGCGGGCGCTGGAACACATCGGGCTGGACGCGGGGCTGGTGGAGGCGATCGATTTCGGGCCACGGGGCTACCTGCCGCAGTCGATCGACTACCGGGAACTGCGCTTGAAGGACCGGGAAAGCTGGAAAATGCCGGCCGTCCATGTCCGCCTCACCTTCACCCGTCCCATCACCGGCCCGCTCGTCCTCGGCCAAGGCCGCAACGCGGGCGTGGGCACCCTCGCGCCGTGCGCGAACCCCGAGTGA
>NZ_JAAFKF010000147.1 GCF_013299175.1 Sphaerotilus sp. | reverse complement strand
GGCGCTGCACGGCTTCGAGACGATCGAGCAGAACGACTGGACCTGGCCCCGCCGCGGTGACTGGATGGCGCGGCTCGACGAGGTGCTGCTGACAGGGGCGGATCGCCGCCCGGTGGTGCTGGTCGCGCACAGCCTGGGCTGCCAGCTCGTGGCCGCGTGGGCCGCGCACAGCCGCCACACCGGCCGCGTGCGGTGCGCGCTGCTGGTGGCGCCGCCGGACACCGAGCGCGCCGACATGCCGCCGCAGTTGCACAACTGGCGCCCCATCCGCCGCGGGCGCTTGCCGTTCCCGGCGGTGGCGGTGGTGTCGTCGAATGATCCCTATTGCGCGCCCGAGCGTGCGGCCGGGATGTGTGCCGACTGGGGGATCCCGTCCGTGGAGGCAGGGCCGCGCGGACATCTCAACGACGCTTCGGGTCTGGGGGACTGGCCGCAAGGGCTGGCGCTGCTGGCGGCATTGGTGAATGCCCCCAGCGTTCGGCCCTGAAACCACGCCAAGATCGCGGACAATCGCCGGATGGTCACCAAGAAGCCCAAAGGTCTCGGTCGCGGTCTGGAAGCCCTGCTCGGGCCGCAGGTCAGCGACACCACGCCACAGTCCGGCGGCAAGGAGGGGCATCCCGGTGCCGTCCAGCTCGACCAGCTCCTGCCCGGAAAGTATCAGCCGCGCACGCGCATGGACGAAGGCTCGCTGTTCGAGCTGGCCGAGAGCATCAAGACCCAGGGCGTGATGCAGCCGGTGCTGGTGCGCCCGATCGCCTCGCGCGACGGGCGGCCGATGTACGAGATCATCGCCGGCGAGCGCCGCACCCGCGCCGCGCGGCTGGCGGGGCTGGACGAGGTGCCGGTGCTGGTGCGCGACGTGCCGGACCAGGCCGCCGCTGTGATGGCGCTGATCGAGAACATCCAGCGCGAAGACCTCAACCCGCTCGAAGAAGCGCACGGCGTGCAGCGCCTGATCCGCGAATTCGGGCTGACCCACGACAGCGCCGCGCAGGCCGTCGGCCGCTCGCGCAGCGCGACGTCCAACCTGCTGCGCCTGCTGCAACTGGCCGAGCCGGTGCAGCAGATGCTCACCGCCGGTGACATCGACATGGGCCACGCCCGTGCGCTGCTGTCGCTGGACAAGGCGCACCAGATCACCTGCGCCAACGAGGTGGTCGGGCGAAAACTGTCGGTGCGCGAAGCCGAAAAACTCGTCAACCGCCAGCACGATCTGGCCCAGCCGGGTGCAGCCACGCGCGCGGCACCGGCCAAATCGCGCGATGTGCAGCGGCTGGAAGCGCTGCTGTCGGATCTGCTGACCGCCCAGGTCGAGATCCGCGTCAAGAAGCGCACGCGTCGCGGCGAGCAGGGCGAAGTCGCCATCGCGTTTGGCTCGCTGGATGAATTGAGCGGTCTGCTCGACCGGCTCGGCGCCACCGACCGCTGATTCCCCCGCAGCACAGACCCGCCGCCCCGCGCCACCCGCGTCCGGGTGGCTTTTGCTGTGCTGAGCATCCATGGATACGGTGTTGTCGCGCTTCGTCCCTTCCGTCACGATCGGTACAGGTTTGGCGGCATGCTGTGCTGCAGATGGTGGGTTCGGGCACGTCCCTTGCTGCTGTCAACGCACGGTGCCCGTCCGACGTGGTAGGAGGAGTGAGGGTCTGGCTTCCGTGGTGGATGTCGCATCCTCCGGGTTGCCGGTGTAAATGGCCGATCTGATCGGCATACATCGTGGGACCGATGGCCTCAAGTTGAACGAAGCTGACATTGCCGAGTCACACAAACGCGGACCCCCCCGCGCTTGCAGACCAACGGAAAGTTCTGATGGCGCCTCGCACGCCACCTGCCCCGGCCAGTGCCGATGCGGGACGCCATCAGATCTTCCCTGGTGGCGCGACACTGATCCTGTCGCCCATCACCTGACTTCATCCAGGAGGCTGCAATGGCAATGGACGTGATCAGCAATTTCGCCGCCCGCTACGAGCGAACCCGCGAGGAAGAAATCTCGCTGGAAGACTACCTCGACGAGTGCAAGCGCAACCCCTTGGCCTATGCCTCGGCCGCCGAGCGCATGCTCAAGGCCATCGGCGAGCCCAAGTCGATCGACACCCGCAACGACCCCCGTCTGTCGCGGCTGTTCGCCAACAAGATCATCAAGATCTACCCCGCCTTCGCCGAGTTCTACGGCATGGAGGACGCGATCGAGCAGGTCGTTTCCTACTTCCGCCACGCCGCGCAGGGGCTGGAGGAAAAGAAGCAGATCCTGTACTTGCTCGGCCCCGTCGGTGGCGGCAAGAGTTCGATTGCCGAGCGCCTGAAGCAGCTCATGCAGGAGGTGCCGTTCTACGCGATCAAGGGCTCACCGGTGAACGAGTCGCCGCTGGGCCTGTTCGATCCGGCCGAAGACGGTGCCGTGCTGGAGAAGGAATACGGCATCCCGGCGCGTTACCTCAGCCGCGTGATGAGTCCGTGGGCGGTCAAGCGGCTCGAAGAGTTCGGGGGCGACATCCGGCGCTTCAAGGTGGTCAAGCGGTATCCGTCGATCCTCAAGCAGGTCGGCATCGCCAAGACCGAGCCGGGTGACGAGAACAACCAGGACATCAGTGCGCTGGTCGGCAAGGTCGATATCCGCAAGCTGGAAACCTACGCGCAGGACGACCCGGACGCCTACAGCTACTCGGGTGGCCTGTGTCTGGCCAACCAGGGACTGCTGGAGTTCGTCGAGATGTTCAAGGCGCCGATCAAGGTGCTGCACCCGCTGCTGACCGCGACGCAGGAGGCCAATTTCAAGGGCACCGAGGGCTTCGGTGCCATCCCGTTCGACGGCATCGTGCTGGCCCACTCGAACGAGAGCGAGTGGAAGACCTTCCGCAACAACAAGAACAACGAAGCCTTCCTGGACCGGATCTACATCGTCAAGGTGCCGTACTGCCTGCGGGTGTCCGAGGAAGTGAAGATCTACGAGAAGCTGCTGCGCGGCTCGTCGCTGGCCGGGGCGACCTGCGCGCCGGGCACGCTGAAGATGATGAGCCAGTTCGCCATGCTCACCCGCCTGAAGGAGCCGGAGAACTCCAGCCTCTACAGCAAGATGATGGTCTACGACGGCGAGAACCTGAAGGACACCGACCCGCGGGCCAAGAGCTACCAGGAGTACCGCGACTACGCCGGCGTGGACGAGGGCATGAGCGGCATCTCGACCCGCTTTGCCTACAAGATCATCTCCAAGGTCTTCAACTTCGACACGGCCGAGCTGGCGGCCAATCCGGTGCACCTGATGTACGTGCTGGAGAAGCAGATCGAGCGCGAGCAGTTCCCCGCCGAGACCGAATCGAAGTACATCGGTTACATCAAGGAGCTGCTGGCCCCGCGTTACGCCGAGTTCATCGGCAAGGAAATCCAGACCGCCTACCTGGAGAGCTACTCCGAGTACGGCCAGAACATCTTCGACCGCTATGTCACCTACGCCGACTACTGGATCCAGGACCAGGAGTACCGCGACACCGACACGGGCGAGGTATTCGACCGCGGGTCGCTGAACGGCGAGCTGGAGAAGATCGAGAAGCCCGCCGGCATCGCCAACCCGAAGGATTTCCGCAACGAGATCGTCAACTTCGTGCTGCGCGCCCGCGCCCACAACGGCGGCAAGAACCCAGTCTGGACCAGCTACGAGAAGCTGCGCGCGGTGATCGAGAAGAAGATGTTCTCGAACACCGAGGAGTTGCTGCCGGTCATCAGCTTCAACGCCAAGGCCAGCCACGACGAGGCCAAGAAGCACGAGGACTTCGTGAACCGCATGGTGCAGAAGGGCTACACGTCCAAGCAGGTGCGCCTGCTGTGCGAGTGGTACTTGCGCGTGCGCAAGTCGAGCTGAGGCCCCGGCCGCCCTGGCTCCGGGAGGCACCGGGGCAGCCAACCATTGCAAGGTGAACCATGTTCCAGCAGATCATCGACCGCAGGCTCTCCGGCAAGAACAAGTCGATCGGCAACCGGGAGCGTTTCCTGCGCCGCTACAAGGAGCAGATCAAGGGTGCCGTGCGCCGGGCCATCGACGGCCGTGGCATCCGCGATCTGGAGCGTGGCGAGGACATCCGCATCCCCAAGAAGGACATCAGCGAGCCGGTGTTCCACCATGGGCAAGGCGGCCAGCGCGACATGGTGCATCCCGGCAACCAGGACTACGTCACCGGCGACCGCATCAAGCGGCCCAAGGGCGGCGGGGCCGGTGGCGGTTCGGGCCAGGGGCAGGCGAGCGACTCCGGCGAAGGCGAGGACGATTTTGTCTTCTCCCTGAGCAAGGAAGAGTTCATGCAGGTCTTCTTCGAGGATCTGGCGCTGCCGCACCTCATCCGCACCCAGATTGCCGAGACGCCCGAGTGGAAGAGCCACCGCGCCGGCTTCACCAACGACGGCACGCCCAGCAACCTGCACATCGTGCGCTCGATGCGTGGCGCGCTCGGCCGGCGCATCGCGCTGGGCAACGACAGCCGGCGCGAGCTGCGCCACCTCGAACACCAGCTTGCCGAGCTGCAGGCGCATCCGCACCCCACCGACCTGCTCGCCGAGAAGGTGCTGCTGGACCTGCAGACCCGCATCGCCGAGCTGCGCACGCGGATCGGCCACATTCCCTTCCTCGATCCGATCGACCTGCGTTTCCGCAGCCGCGTGAAGGTGCCGGTGCCCACGTCCAAGGCGGTGATGTTCTGCGTGATGGACGTGTCCGGCTCGATGGACGAGGGGCGCAAGGAGCTGTCCAAGCGCTTCTTCATCCTGCTCTACCTGTTCCTGACCCGGCATTACGAGAAGATCGACATCGTCTTCATCCGCCACCACACGCAGGCCCAGGAGGTGGACGAGCAGGGCTTCTTCCACTCGACCGAAACCGGCGGCACGGTGGTGTCGAGCGCGCTGGTGCTGATGGAGGAAATCATCCGCACCCGCTATCCGTCGGACCAGTGGAACATCTACGGCGCCCAGGCCAGCGACGGCGACAACTGGCACCACGACTCGGGCCGCTGCCGCGAACTCCTGCAGAACAAGATCCTGCCGCTGTGCCGCTACTTCGCCTATGTGCAGGTGGCCGATCCGGAGCAGAACCTGTGGGACGAATATGTCCGGCTCGCCGAGGTGTCCGGGCCGCATTTCGCGATGCGCAAGGTGACGAGCGCCGACCAGATCTACCCGGTGTTCCGTGACCTGTTCAAGAAGGAAGGAGCCACCGCATGAAACCGACGCCCATGCCCGCTGTCGCCATGAGAGACCTGCACGACGGCCCGCTCCTGGCGCCCGAGCGAGCGGTCGAGCCGCTGCCCAGCCCGAGCGACTGGAGCTTCGAGCTGATCGAGCAGTACCACGACGTGATCCGCCGCACCGCGGCCCGCTTCGGCCTCGACACCTACCCCAACCAGCTGGAGATCATCACCGCCGAGCAGATGATGGACGCCTACGCCAGCGTCGGCATGCCGGTGAACTACCGCCACTGGAGCTACGGCAAGGAGTTCATCTCGACCGAGAAGAACTACAAGCGCGGGCACATGGGGCTGGCCTACGAGATCGTCATCAACTCGAACCCCTGCATCAGCTACCTGATGGAGGAAAACTCGATGCCGATGCAGGCCCTCGTCATTGCACACGCGGCGTATGGCCACAACAGCTTCTTCAAGGGCAACTACCTGTTCCGCATGTGGACGGACGCGGCGTCGATCATCGACTACCTCGTCTACGCCAAGCACTACGTCGCCGACTGCGAGGAACGCCACGGCATCGACACGGTGGAAGCCTTCCTTGACAGTTGCCACGCGCTGATGAACCACGGCGTGGACCGCTACCGCCGCCCGAGCAAGAAGACGCTCGCGCAGGAACTCTCCGAGCGCAAGGACCGCGAAGCCTACGCGCAGCAGCAGGTCAACGACCTCTGGCGCACGCTGCCGCGCCGTGCCGAGAAGGCCGAGGAAGCCCACGGCAGTCGCCGCTTCCCCGAGGAGCCGCAGGAAAATCTGCTGTACTTCTTCGAGAAGAACGCCCCGCTGCTCGAACCCTGGCAGCGCGAGATCGTGCGCATCGTGCGCAAGGTGGCGCAGTACTTCTATCCGCAGCGGCAGAGCCAGGTCATGAACGAAGGCTGGGCCACCTTCTGGCACCACCGGTTGCTCAACACCATGTACGACGACGGTCACCTCACCGACGGCGTGATGATCGAGTGGCTCAAGTCGCACACCAACGTGGTCTACCAGCCGCGCGTCGGGGACCGCGGTTACAGCGGCATCAACCCCTACGCGCTCGGCTTCGCGATGTACACCGACATCAAGCGCATCTGCGAGGAGCCGACCGAGGAGGACCGCCAGTGGTTCCCCGAACTGGCCGGCACGCCGTGGCTGCCCGCGTTCGACCAGGCGATGCGCAACTTCAAGGACGAGAGCTTCATCGGCCAGTACCTCAGCCCGAAGCTGATGCGTGACCTGCGCCTGTTCGCGCTGCACGACGACGACAAGAAACCCGAGATCGAGGTCAGTGCCATCCACGACGACAGCGGCTACCGGCGCGTGCGCGAGATGCTGTCACGGCAATACGACCTCGGCAGCCGGGAGCCGAATATCCAGGTCTGGAACGTCAACCTGCGGGGCGACCGCTCGCTCACGCTGCGGCATTTCCAGCACCAGGACCGCCCGCTGGCCGACAGCGCCGTCGAGGTGCTCAAGCACGTGGCGCGGCTGTGGGGCTTCGCGGTGTTCCTGGAGAGCGTCAACGGCAAGGGCGACGTGACGAAGCGGTGGGGGGTGCCGGCGCCGGCTTCGGCGAACTGAACCCGCCGTCCTGCTTCTCCAACGCGACAGGCCGGCCCGGTGACCCGGACGAAGCGACAAGCCCCGGGGTTCAGCCCGGGGTCGAGCGTTCAAGCC
>NZ_JAAFKF010000146.1 GCF_013299175.1 Sphaerotilus sp. | reverse complement strand
CGAGGTGTTCGAGGGCATCGACGACCCGGCGTGGAACGGCGATGCCGCCGAGTTCCCGCTGATGCAGCCCTCCGCCCGCCACGAGGCCATGCGCAAGATCACCCACCCCGGCGAGCGCATCGTCTGATGCCGGCCATGGCCAGCGGCGAGTCTCCCGGCGTCATCGTCTTCAGCCACGGCAACAGCTTCCCCGCCGGCACCTACGCGCAGCTCTTCGCGCACTGGCGGGCGGCGGGCTGGCGGGTCGAGGCGGTGGAGCGGTTCGGCCACGACCCGCGCTATCCCGTGACCAGCAACTGGCCGCGGCTGCGCGACCAGCTCATCGACTTCGTGGACGGGCTGGGACTCGGCACAGACACACCGGTGGTGCTGGTCGGACATTCGCTGGGGGGGTTCCTCAGTCTGAAGGCGGCACTGAAGCGGCCCGATCTGGCGCGGGCGGTGGTGCTGCTGGACTCGCCCATCCTGACGGGCTGGAAGGCGCACAGCGTGCAGGTGGCCAAGGCGACGCGGCTGATCCAGCGCGTCTCGCCCGGCAAGGTCGCGGCGCGGCGGCGCCATCTCTGGGATTCGGTGGACGAGGCCCGCGCGCATTTCGCGGCCAAGCATGTCTTTGCGCGCTGGGATCCGCGCTGTCTGGAGGATTACCTGCGCGCCGGGCTGGAGCCTGCGCCCCAGGGTGGCGTGCAACTGGCCTTTGACCGGCAGGTCGAGGCGCACATCTACAACACGCTGGCGCACAACATCGGCGAGATGCTGCGGCGCCATCCCCCGCGCTGTCCGGTGGCGTTCATCGGCGGCACGCAGTCGCGCGAGGTGCGCCAGGTGGGTCTCGCCGCGACGCGGGCGCTGGTGCAGGATCGCTTCCAGTGGATCGACGGCACGCACCTGTTTGCGCTGGAGAGGCCGGACGAGACAGCGCAGTGGGTACTGGCACTGATGGGTACAGCCCACTTCCGATGAAAAAATAACGGAAACTTCATGGGGTCTTCATGTAAGGAACAAAGAATCCTTGCATGAGAAATGTCACGTTTCAGGGATCATCCGTCGCCAAAGTCAGCCCCCCTCTTCGTGGCAGCACCATGAACCCGGCACGCGCTTGCGGTGGCCGCGCGCACCATACACGGCGCTACCTCCAGGTGCTGATGCAAATGTCAGCCCACGAAGACCCGGACACCTTCAGGCGTCTGCGCAGCAAAGCCATCGAGCGAACACGGCATGTGCGACGGCAGACGCTGCTGCGCACCCAGGGCACGCCACTGGCGCAGTGGTGACGCTGGTCAGCAGCGGCGCCAGCTCACGCAGCGGTTGTTCGCCGGCATCGCCCGGTCTTCCACCAGCTCCAGCCCCACCGCCCGCGCCAGCGCATCGACCAGCTCGAATTCGCGCACGCCCCGCCGCGGGTCCGACGCACGCAACGACACGTCGAAGGCAGCGTTGCTGGCGCTGGTGTGCTCGCCCAGGTACTTGAACGGGCCATAGGCGATCACCAGCCCGCCCGGTGTCAGCACCGAGGCCACGCGCTCGAAGAATGCCTGCACCTCCGGCCAGCCCATGATGTGCAGCGTGTTGGCGGTGTAGACGGCGTCGTACTGCGCTTGCGGCCAGGTGCCAGCGACATCCAGACAGATCGGCGCGGGCGTGTTCGGCAGCGCCGCGTCGGCCAACCACAGACAGATGCCCGGCAGGTTGGCCCGCACGTCCGAGGTCTGCCAGCGCAGGTGCGGCAGCGCGGCGGCAAAATGCACCGCGTGCTGGCCTGTACCGCTGCCGATCTCCAGCACCATGCGCCGCTCGGCCAGCAAACTCCGCAGCACCGCCAGGATCGGCGCCCGGTTGCGGTCACATGCAGGGGCAAAAGGCTTATCGACGGTCATGATGGGGTCATCAGGCAGTGGGTGAAAATCAGTGCGCACCGGAAAGTACCACTGCTGCACTGCAGCAAGGCTGACTAGAATGCCTCAGACCTCACGGAAACGGGGGGTCGAGTCCAAATAATTTCGCCAGGAGACCCGCTTGAGCACCCACGCCCAGCCCACCGCGACCCCGAACGGACGCAAGCCCGTGACCCTGCACAGCCTGCGCGCCCAGCACGCCCGTGGGGAGAAAGTGACCATGCTGACCGCCTACGACGCCACGTTCGCGCGGCTGGCGGACGAGGCGGGGCTGGACACGCTGCTGGTCGGTGACTCGCTGGGCATGTTGCTGCAGGGCCACAGCAGTACCATCCCGGTGGCGCTGGAGGAGATGGTCTACCACACGCGCTGCACGGCGCGTGGCTTGCAGGGCGGCGCAGCGTGGCTGGTGGCCGACCTGCCCTTCGGCAGCTACCAGCAGGGCGTGGCGCAGGCGATGGCGTCCGCCACGGCGCTGATGCAGGCCGGCGCGCAGATGGTCAAGCTCGAAGGCGGTGGCTGGACGGCCGAGGTAGTGCGCTTCCTGGTGGACCGCGGTGTGCCGGTGTGCGCGCACCTGGGGCTGACGCCGCAGAGCGTCCACGCGCTGGGCGGCTACCGGGTGCAGGGCCGCGATGCGCAGGGTGCGGCGGTGCTGCGCCGCCACGCCAAGGAACTGGCCGACGCAGGCGCGGCCATGCTGGTG
Organism: Sphaerotilus sp.; assembly: GCF_013299175.1. Taxonomy (GTDB): domain Bacteria; phylum Pseudomonadota; class Gammaproteobacteria; order Burkholderiales; family Burkholderiaceae_C; genus Sphaerotilus. The sequence goes on along the minus strand of NZ_JAAFKF010000146.1, from coordinate 4,433 downwards.
CTGGAGCTGATGCCGTCGTCCGTCGCCGCGGCCGTGCAGACCGACAACCCCGGCATGATCACCATCGGCATCGGTGCTGGCCCGGACACGGCGGGACAGGTGCTGGTGCTGCACGACATGCTCGGCGTCACGCGCGGGAAGCTGCCGCGGTTTGTCCGCAACTTCATGGACGAGGGCGGCAGCATCGAGGACGCGCTGCGCCGCTACGTCGCCGCGGTGAAGGAGGGCACCTTCCCCGATCCGGTCGCCCACGCCTACGCCGCTGCCTGAACCGCCTGCCCCACGGAATCCCTGCCCCATGCGTGTTCTCCACACCCTCGCCGAGCTGCGGGCCGCCCTGGCCGACACCGCCCGCCCCGCCTTCGTGCCCACGATGGGCAACCTGCACGATGGCCACCTGAGCCTGGTCCGGCAGGCGCGTGCGCTGGTCGGCCCGGACGTGCCGGTGGTCGCCAGCATCTTCGTGAATCGCCTGCAGTTCGGCCCGAACGAGGACTTCGACCGCTACCCGCGCACGCTGGCCCGTGACTGCGAACTGCTGGAAGGCGCTGGCTGCGACCTCGTGTTCGCGCCCGACGAGCGCGAGCTGTACCCCGCGCCGCAGACCTTCAAGGTCGTGCCCGATCCGGCGCTGGCTGACCTGCTCGAAGGACATTTCCGGCCGGGCTTCTTCACGGGCGTGTGTACCGTCGTGATGAAGCTGCTGCAGTGCGTGCAGCCGTCGGTGGCGGTGTTCGGGCGCAAGGACTACCAGCAGCTCATGGTGATCCGGCGCATGGTGGAGCAGTTCGCGATGCCGGTGCGGATCGTCGCGGGCGACACGGCGCGCGCGGGGGACGGCCTGGCGCTGTCGTCGCGCAACGGCTACCTGAGCGAGGCCGAGCGCGCCGAGGCAGTGCAACTGTCGATCGCGCTGCAGGCGATGCAGGTGGCGATCCAGGCCGGCGAACGTGACGTGGCGGCAATCGAATCCCGTGCCATGGCGACGATGATCACCCGCGACTGGAAACCCGATTACATGACGCTGCGGCGCCGTGCCGACCTGCTGGCACCGACCGCAGACGATCTGGCACAAGGCACGCCGCTGGTGGCACTGGCAGCGGCCAAGCTCGGGGTCACGCGGTTGATCGACAACCTGGAGGTCTGAGCCGTGCCCCTGCACCTCTTCGACGAGCCCAAGATCGACACCCACTGCCACCTCCTCGACCCGGCCCGTTTCCCCTATGCGCCCGACGTGGCCTACCGCCCGGCCGGGCAGGAAATGGGCACGCTCGACCAGTACGTGCAGGTCATGGATGCCTACGGGATTCGGCATGCGCTGCTGGTCGGGCCGAACTCGGGCTACGGGCGGGACAACCGCTGTCTGCTCGACGCGCTGGCGCGGCATCCCGACCGCTTCCGGGGCATCGTGGTGCTGCCCAACGACACCTCGCTCGATGAACTGACGCGGCTGCGGGCGGCGGGCGTGGTGGGCGTGGCGTTCAACGTGGCGATGCTGGGGACGGACTTCTACGCCGACACCGCCCCGCTGCTGCGCCACCTCGCCGATCTGGACATGTTCGTGCAGGTGCAGGTCGTGGAGGACCAGCTCCTCGCGGTGCAACCGATGCTGCTGCACAGCGGCGCGCGCATCCTCATCGACCACTGCGGCCGGCCCGCCCCTGGTGCGGGACTCGACCAACCCGGATTCCAGGCGCTGCTCGCCCTGGCGCCCACCGGGCGGGTGGCGGTGAAGCTCTCCGGTTTCCAGAAGTTCTCGACCGAACTGCTGCCCCACGACGACGCGCTGGTCTACGTGCGCGCCCTGCTCGACACCTTCACGCTGGACGCCTGTTTCTGGGCGTCGGACTGGCCCTTCCTGCGGGCGCCGCAGCGCACCGACATGGGGCCGCTGATCCGCCAGGTGGAGCGGCTGCTGCCCGATCCGGCCGATCGGGCGCGGCTGTGGTGGGACACGCCCAGGCACTGGCTGGGGTTAATCTGAAGATTTGGACGAGAACCCGATGATCACCTCCTCACCGACCACCCACCTCGACCTGCGCTACGCCGACACCTCGGCCCGGCAGTTGCTCGACCTCTATCTGCCGGACACGCCCCCGCCGCCGGGCGGCTACCCGCTGATCGTCCACATCCACGGCGGCGCCTGGCGGATGGGCGACAAGCGCGATCGCCAGTTGAACGCGCCGCAGCAGATGCTGGCGCAGGGCTACGCGCTGGCAGCGGTCAACTACCGGCTCTCGGGCGAGGCGCAGTTTCCGGCGCAGATCCACGACGTGAAGGCCGCGATCCGCTGGTTGCGGGGAAACGCGGCCGAGTACCAGCTCGATCCGCGGCGCGTGGCGGCTTGGGGCGGGTCAGCGGGCGGGCACCTGTCGGCACTGGTCGGCACGGGCGTCGGCGTGGCGGAACTGGAAGACCTGACGCTCGGCCATCCGACGCAGCGCAGTGACGTGCAGGCGGTCGTCTCGTGGTTCGGGCCGACCGATTTCCTGAAGATGGATGTCTACCTGCGCCAGACCGGCTGCGGCACGCCCGACCACAGCCTGCCGGATTCACCCGAAAGCCAGTTGCTCGGCGCACCGATCACCGAGGTGCCGGACGCCGTGCGGCGCGCCAATCCGGAGAGCTGGCTGCGGCCGGACTGCCCGCCGTTCCTGCTGCAGCACGGCACGCGCGACCACCTCGTGCCGTACCAGCATTCGGTGCGGCTGGCGGATCGGATCGACGAGGTGGCGGGAGCGGGGCGGGCGCGGCTGACGCTGCTGGAGGGGGCGCGGCACGGGGGCCGGGAGTTCGAGTCGGCGGAGAATCTGGCGATCGTGGCGGCGTTCTTGCGAGAACACCTGGGCTGACCACCGCCGCCATCAAAACACCCAAGCCCCCAGCTCGAACCAATCGAACCCCGCACTCCGTCCACCCAGGCACGCCCCGAGAAAATCCTCCACCCGCCGCTCCGCCCGCAGCCGCTGCCCCCAGCTCCACGAGCGCGACAGGTGCCCCGCCCCGGACAGCAGCAGGTACTCCACCGGCTGCCCCCGCGCCCGCATCGCGTTGACCACCGTGTCCGACTGGTCCTGCCGCACGCGCACGTCGTTGGTGGTCTGGATCACCAGCAGCGGCTTGGTGATCGCCGCCGTGCGGTGGACCGGTGACTTGGCCTGCATCACCTCGCGTTCGGCCGGGACCGCCGGGTTGCCGACGTAACGGTGCCAGACCTGCATGTTCGGCTCCCAGTACGGCGGCACGTTCTCCACCAGCGACACCAGGTCCGACACGCCCACCGTGTCCACGCCGCAGGCGAACCGCTCGGGCGTGAATGTCAGCCCCACCAGCGCCGCGTACCCGCCGTAGCTCGCGCCCATGATCGCCACGCGCTGCGGATCGGCCACGCCTTGCGCCACCGCCCAGTCCACCGCGTCGAGCAGGTCGTCGTGCATCTTGCCGGCGAACTCGCCGATGGCCGCAAGCTGGTGGCGCCGGCCGTAGCCGGTCGAGCCGCGGTAGTTGACCTGCAGCACCGCATAGCCCCGGTTGGCGAGGAACTGCATGCTGCCCAGGCCGTTGTCCCAGTAGTCCCGCGCCCACGGCCCGCCATGCACATGCAGCACCATCGGCCCCGGCGGGCGGCGCTCATGACCGGGCGGCAGCGTGAGGTAGCCATGCAGCGGCAGCCCATCGCGCGCCGTGAACTGCACCGGCCGCGTCACGCCGAGCTGTCCAGGGTAGGCGTTGGCGGTGCCCTGCCCCAGCGCGGTAACGCGCCCGCTGCGGCGGTCGAGCAGCAGGTAGCGGCGCTCGGTGTCGGTGTCCGCCAGCACAGTGAGCAGGCGCTCGTCCTGGCTGACGCTCAGCAGCCCCAGCCGGCGCGGGCGCTCGGGAAAGAAGCGGTCGAGATCCCGCGCCCACTCGGCATCCAGCGGGTAGATGCGCTGGTGGCCGGGATGGGACAAGGCCGCCAGCGGCTCGCGGGTCTGCGGGTGCAGCCAGACCCAGTCGATGTCCACGTCCGGATCGTCCTGGACCACCCGCTGCTGCCCGGTCGCCACGTCCAGATGCACCAGCGCCCGCCGCTCGCGCCCCTGGTTGGTGACGAGGTAGAAGCCGCGCCTCTGCGCATCCGGCCCGACCACCGTCACGAGGTCGTCGGTGTGCCAGCGCAGCACCTCACGGGCCTCGGCCATGTCGGTGAACGAAGCGTGCAGGCTGATCGATTCACCCTGCTTGCGCACGACGCCCACCACCTGCCCCGCCCGATCCGTCACCACCCCCAGCGCATCGCCGGGGTTGCGTTGCACCAGCGTTTCCTGGCCCGTCTCGATGTGCAGCCGGTAGAGGTCGAACAGCCGCCGATCACGCCGGTTGTGCAGCACCAGGACGTGTTTCGGATCGTCCTCCAGCATCTGGTGCAGATGCACCGCCACGCCCGGAAACGG
>NZ_JAAFKF010000145.1 GCF_013299175.1 Sphaerotilus sp. | reverse complement strand
GGGTCACACCGACTGGCACCTACGCCATCGCCAGCCTGATGGACGGCAGCCTGGCCGCGAATGCCCGGCTGCGCACCATCGTGGCGGTGCGGGTCGGCTGGCTGCTGCGTTCGACCGCGCAGGAAGGCTCGACCGTGGCACCGACCAGCTTGCGCCTGTTTGCCGATCTTGGCGATGCGCTCACCTACACCCGCTCCCTGAGCGCCGCAGAGCGGCGCTACCGCCACCGCACGCTGGAATCGACCATCCCGCTGCGCAATCTGCTGATCACGCCATGAACCTGCGCCGCACCCAGTCCGGGGTCATCCTGTTGTTCACGCTCGTGGCGCTCGTGGTGGTGCTGATCGCCGGGCTGTCGCTGGTGCGGGCCATGGACGTGAGCCTGCTGCAGGCGGGCAACCTCGCCTTCCGGCGTGACCTCGCCAACCAGGCCGAGCGCGGCATGGCGCAGGCGATCACCCGGTTCAGCGGCACCGGTGCCCTGTCCGTGGAGTCGGTGCGCAACGCCAACGTGGTGGCGGTGAACTACTCGGCCAGCCGGCTCGCCACCAACGCCCAGGGCATCCCCCTCCTGCTGCTCAGCGACGCGGCCTTCACCGCCGCGGGCATGACCGGTGCCGACCTGACGGACACGGCCAGTGGCGTGACGGTGCGCGTCGTGGTCGATCGCCAATGCACAGCGGCCGGGGACATCGGCGGCAATGCCTGCGCGCTGGCCACCACGCTCGGCGACCGTGCCGCCGATGACCGCTACCGCAACGTGCGCGGCGAGGCCCAGCCGGTCTACCGCATCAGCGTGCGCGCCACCGGCCCGCGCAACACGCAAGCGTTCTTCCAATCCACCGTGGCGCGCTGAACCATGACCCTCCTGCACATCCCCCAACGCCACCACCGCCTGTCCCCACACCGGTCGGCCACGGCCGCGCTGGTGGTCGCGCTGGCGGGTCTGCTGACCAGCGCCGCCCCGCCCGCCCAGGCCATCGATCTGGCCGACGCACCGCTGTTTTCCTCAGCCAGCGTGCCGGGCAACCTGCTGCTGGCCTTGTCGGTCGAGTGGCCCACCGCCAGCACCCCTGCCTACACCAGCACCACCGCCTACACCCCGGCGACGGTCTACGTCGGCTACTTCGATCCCGAGAAGTGCTACCGCTACCTCGCCAACACCGTCACCCCGGCCAACAGCTACTTCGTGCCCCACGGCCCGGCCACCGCACACGCCTGCACCTCCACCACCACCGCTGCGCTGTGGAGCGGCAACTGGCTGAACTGGACCTCGACACAGAGCATCGACGCCTTCCGCTGGACCCTGACCGGCGGCACGCGCATGGCCGGCTTCGACACGCCCACGCTGACGGTGCTGCAGAAAACCTACCACGGCGGCATGGGGGGGCGTCAGGGCTTCTACCCCGACAAGCTCACCTCCAACGGCGTCAGTGGCGCGACCCCGTTCACCTGGGGCAGCGCCATCACCCGCATCAGCGGCATGGGCCACGCCATGGTGGTGAGCGCCAACCTGGATCTGCGCTGCAACTTCAGCATCTCCAGCGGTACGGCCACCTACTCCTGCAACACCCAGGCAAGCGGCACCAACACCTGCACCACGGCCAACCCGGACAGTTTCTGCACGGTGAACAACGCCAATCCGGCGTACAGCGTGACCTGCGGCTACACCCGCGGCGGAAGCAGCTACCTCTACACCTGCACCAGCACGCAAGCCGGCGGCAACACCAACACCTGCACCGCCACGGTGGCCGATACCAGCGCATCCAGTTGCAAGCAGGCCGACCCCGCCTACACGAACTACACGGGCCAGTCCTCCGCGGCCGGCACGGACAGCACCAGCGCCTTCTACCGCGTCTACATCCAGCTCCAGGCGTGCGACCCCGCGGTCGGACTGGAGACGAACTGCGTCCCCTACGCCAGCAGCTACAAGCCCGAAGGACTGATGCAGAAGTACGCCAGCAAGCTGCGCTACTCGGCCTTCGGCTACCTCAACGACAGTGCCGCCAGCCGGGACGGCGGCGTGATGCGCTCGCGCATGAAGTACATCGGCCCGAGCAAGCCAGTGCCAGGTTCGGTCTCGCTGCCCAACGCCACCACGGAGTGGGACGCCACCACCGGTGTCATGCTGCTCAACCCCGACACGGCCGATGCCGCCGCCACGACTGCCCGCGCGCTGGCAGAGACCGGCTTGTCGGCGCCGGTGGTCAACAGCGGCGTGATGAACTACCTCAACAAGTTCGGCCTGTTCTCGCACGCGCTCAAGAGCTACGACCCGGTGAGCGAGCTGTACTACGCCGGCCTGCGCTACTACCGCAAGCTCGGCCCGGTGGCCAGCTACAGCACCTTCACCGGCATCACCAGCACCGGCACCTTGACCGCCACGATCGACGACTTCCCCGTCATCACCACCTGGGACGACCCGATCCTCTACTCCTGCCAGAAGAACTTCATCCTCGGCATCGGCGACATCAACACCTGGAACGACTCCAACCTCCAGGGCAGCACCATCCGCACCAACGAGCCCACCATGCCCGCTGCAGTGACCGCAGACACGGAGGTCAACGTCAAGACATCCACCGGCATGGTCGGTCAGCTCGAAGGAGCGCCCACCACCAATCTGGGCAGCTACTCCTCCGGCCGCAACAACAGCTTCTTCATCGCCGGACTGGCCTACGACGCCCACACGCGCGACATCCGCAGCGACCTCGCCGGCACGCAGACGGTCAACACCTACTGGGTCGATGTGCTGGAAGGCCAGAGCTATAGCCACCGCAACCAATACTGGCTGGCAGCCAAGTACGGTGGCTTTGAAGTCCCGGCCGGCTTCAGCCCCTACGCGACCACCAACTCGACCACGACCCTGCCGCAGGCCGCCTGGTACACCAACACCGACACCCTGCCCGGCAGCAGCACCTATCTGCGGCCCGACAACTACTTCACCGGCGGACAGGCCACGCAAATGGTGTCCGGCCTGAGCCGGGCGTTCGCCAAGATCGCTGCGGAAGCCTCGGCCGCCACCTCGACCGCGTTCTCCTCGGCGTCGCTGAACGAAGCGGTCAGCGGCAACGCCAGCTTCTCCGCCAGCTACGACCCCAAGTACTGGACCGGCACGCTCATCGGCACCTCGGTCAGCTACGCCAGCGACGGCACCCCCTCGGCCATGCAAGTCTGGAACGCACGCGACCTGCTCGGCACCACCCTGCCCGACAACCGCAAGATCGTCACCTGCTGCACCGCCACTGGCGCGGGCCTGCCGTTTCGCCTCAGCAACCTGAACAGCGCGGTGCTGTCCGCCCGCACCAACTGGAGCACCTTCGCCAACGTGCCCGGCGTGGCCGCAGCGTCGCAGTCGGCCGCCAGTTTCCTCGACTACCTGCGCGGCGTTCGCACCAACGAGACCAGCAACGGCGGCGCCTACCGCAGCCGCAGCTACGTGTTCGGCGACATCGTCAACTCCAAGGTCACGGTCGTCGCCGCCCCCCAGTCGCCCTACTACGATGTCACCAACCCCGGCTACAACGCCTTCCGCCGCACCTACTCGGCCCGCAAGAGCGTCGTCTACGTGGGGGCCAACGACGGGATGCTGCACGCCTTCGACGGTGGACTCGCTGGCGCCACCAAAGGCACAGAGCTGCTGGCCTACGTGCCCAGCTTCGTCTACGGCACGCCGGCCACCGCCCCCAGCACGGGTCTGGCCGCACTCGGCAACCCGTCCTACGAACACCGCTTCTACGTGGACGCCACCCCGCAGGTCTTCGATGTCGATTTCCTGCGCGTCAGCGGGATGCCGGCGGCCAGCGCCACCCAATCCGACTGGCGCAGCGTGCTGGTCGGTGGACTGGGCAAGGGTGGCCGGGGCTACTACGCGCTCGACGTGACCAGCCCGACCACCTGGACCAGCGAGACGACCGCCGCCACCAAGGTGCTCTGGGAATACACCGACAGCACGATGGGCCAGACCTACGGCGACGCCCGCATCGTCAAGACCGCCAAGTACGGCTGGACCGCCGTGATCCCCTCGGGCTACAACACCCCGGACGGCAGCGGCGCCCTCCACCTGGTCAACCCGAAGACCGGCGTGCTGCTGGAGAAGATCGTGCTGCCCGGCGGCACCCCTGCGGCGCCCCTGGATGTCGCACACGTCACCGCCTTCCTCCCGGACTTGACCGACTACACCGCCACGGCGCTGTACGCCGGCGACATGCAGGGCCACGTCTGGCGCGTCGATGTCAGTGCCGACAGCGGCAGCTACCCGGCTCCACTGGTCCTGGCGCAGCTCAGCGACGCCTCCGGCACCCCCCAGCCCATCACCACGCCGGTGCGCGTGATGGTGGAGCCGAACTCCGGCAAGCGTTACCTGCTGGTCGGCACCGGCCGGCTGCTGGCCGACAGCGACATCGCCAGCACCCAGAAGCAGACCTTCTACGCCATCATTGACGGCACCACCACGCAGATGTACACGGCCACCACGCTGCCCACCGGCGTGAGCTTCCCCATCACCCGCAGCAAGCTCAACCAGAACACCGACCTGCTCAGCGGCATCGGCAGCGCCCCGACGCAGCCGATGGGCTGGTACCGCGACCTGGGTTCCGACAGCGCCTCCGGCATCGCCGAGCGCATCACCGTGGCCCCGGTCGTCAACAACGGACTGGTCGGCGTGGCGATCAACCTGCCCAACGGCCAGGCATGCACCCCTTCCGGCACCAGCACGGTGATGGCCGTGAACTTTGCCGATGGCAAGAGTGTGCTGGTCGATGGCGGCGGCTCCGCCACGGCGCTGACACCCTACAGCACGGGCGTGGCCTCGGACCTGACGTTCAAGAACATCGGCGGCAAGGTGCGGCTCATCTCCGGGCGCAGTGACGGCAGCGTCAACAACCTGCCGGGCACCTATGGCGCCAGCAACACACTGCGGCGGCTGAACTGGCGTGAAGTCCCCACCGCGAACTGAGCACGCACAGCGGCACGGCTGGCAGGCGTGTGCCGCTCGGGCAGTGCTGGCCGTGGCAGTGGGGCTGCTGCACGTTCTGGTGCTGAACACTTGGCCGCGCGCACCGGGTGTCGCCGCAGCGGTGGTGCGCCCTGACCCCGTGGTGTCGATCCGTTCCCTGGAGGCAGCGCCCGCCAGGATCGCCCATCCTGCGGCGCGCCCCGGCATGGCATGGGCGTCGCCACCCACTCCAGCACCTCGCCCCGCCCACCCGACCACAGCGCCCCCAGCGACCGAACACCCGGACGAACACCCGGACCCGTTCCTCCCAGCGGCCTGGCTGGACCGGCGCCCGACGCCCGTGTCCGCGCCGGACCTGCGGTGGCTCGACGCATTGGCGGAGCAGCCGATCAGCGGCCTGCCCGTGCGGGTGCGGTTGTTCGTCAGCGCCACGGGGTCCGTCGTCGGGGTGGAGCCGGTCGAGATCAGCGAACTCGACGCCTTCGTGCTGCCCGCACTGGAGGCGATGTTCCGCGGCACCGCGTTCGTGCCCGGCCGCTACCAGGGGCGGGATGTCGCCAGCCAGATCGAGCTGGAGCTGCAACTGGACAGCGCGCCCCCGTGACGCCGTGGCTCAGTGCCGCAGCTTGTACCCGCTCGCCAGCAGCCGCAGCGCGATGGTCGCGATCACCAGGAAGCTCGCCGACACCACGCCCAGGCTCACCCACGGCGACACGTCGCTGACGCCGAAGAAGCCGCGCCGGAACCCGTCGATCATGTAGAAGAACGGGTTCAGGTGGCTGATCTGCTGCCAGATGCCGGGCAGCGAATGCACCGAATAGAACACGCCCGACAGGAAGGTCATGGGCATGATGATGAAGTTCTGGAACGCCGCCATCTGGTCGAACTTGTCGGCCCAGAGACCCGCGATCAAGCCCAGGCTGCCCAGCATCCCCGCCCCCAGCACCGCGAACACCAGCGCCCACCACGGCTCGGCCATCCGCAGCGGCGCGAACCACACCGTGACCACGAACACCCCCGTGCCGACCACCACCCCGCGCACCACCGACGCGCCGACATACGCCACGAACCACGCCCAGTGCGACAGCGGCGAGACCAGCAGGAAGACCAGGTTGCCCGTGATCTTGCTCTGCACCAGGCTGGAGGAGCTGTTGGCAAAGGCGTTCTGCAGCACGCTCATCATCACCAGGCCGGGGATCAGGAAGCTGGTGTAGCCCACCGAGTCGTAGACCTTCACATGGTCTTCGAGGACGTGGCCGAAGATCAGCAGGTACAGCACCGCCGTCAGCACCGGCGCGGCCACCGTCTGGAAACCGACCTTCCAGAAGCGCAGCACCTCCTTGTAGAACAGCGTGCCGGCACCGGCGAAGACCGGGTTGGTAGAGGTCGAAGTCATCGTCGTGGTCGTTACGGACGTGCTCATGCGCGGCCTCCTTGCATGATTTCCAGGAACACGTCTTCGAGGTCGGCGCGGCCGATTTCGAGGTCTTCGAGGCGCACACCGGCCGTGCGCAGACGCGTCAGCAGTTGCTCGACCTCGGCGGCGTCGTGGGCCTTGACCTGCGCGATGCGGCCGGTGACGCGGGCGTTCAAGGCGATGTCGGCGGGCAGCGCGTCGTCGGTCTTGAAGCGCAGCATCGTGCTCGACGTGCCCGCGAGCAAGTTGCTCGTGCGGTCGAGAGCGACGATGCGGCCCTGCTTGAGCATCGCGATCCGGCCGCACAGCGCCTCGGCCTCTTCGAGGTAGTGCGTGGTCAGCAGCACGGTGTGGCCTTCCTTGTTCAGCCGGGCGATGAACTGCCACAGCGTCTGGCGCAGCTCCACGTCCACGCCCGCCGTCGGCTCGTCCAGCACGATGACCGGCGGCCGATGCACCAGCGCCTGCGCGACCAGCACGCGGCGCTTCATCCCGCCCGACAGTTGCCGCATGTTGGCGCCGGCCTTGTCCGCGAGGCCGAGGCCGGACAGCAGCTCGTCGATCCAGGCGTCGTTGCCCTTCACGCCGAAGTAGCCGCTCTGGATCTTCAGCGTCTCGCGCACCGAGAAGAAGGGGTCGAACACGAGTTCCTGCGGCACGATGCCGAGCGCCTTGCGGGCCGCCGCGTAGTCGTCCACCACGTCGTGGCCCATGACGCGCACGCGGCCGGTCGTCGCCCGAGACAGGCCGGCCAGGATGCTGATCAGGGTGGTCTTGCCGGCGCCGTTGGGGCCGAGCAGACCGAAGAATTCACCTGGGGCGATGTCGAGGCTGACAGCGTCGAGGGCCTGCAATGCACCGC
>NZ_JAAFKF010000144.1 GCF_013299175.1 Sphaerotilus sp. | reverse complement strand
CGGCGTGGCCGCCACCGACGACGATGACGTCAAATGTGTCGGGGTAGAGCATCGGGCGCTCCGAGTGAGGACGGGGTGTCCGCACGGGGCGCGCGGACAAACCTCGATTTTAGTTTCGTGCGGCGACTGCGCGCGCGTGCAGCGCAGAGACCGCTTCCGGCACCATGCGGCTCAGCGCATCGCGGGCTTCGGACGACGCGATCATCTCCACCTGCTCCGGCGTCATGCTGTCCGGATCGCCGCCCATCAGGATGATCGGGGCCAGCAAGTCGGCCAGTTCCGGATCGTCGAACATGGCATTCCAGTGGTCCGGCGTCAGCGCCGCGGCGTGCAGGAAGCCGATGCACCACAGCTCGGCATCGACCACCACGTCCGAGGCGTCGTCGCTGCCGGGGATCTCGGCGATGCCGAACAGCGGCTCCAGCGTGTCCGGGCCTTCCTTCAACTGGCGGTCGATCGAGGCGAGGTGGCGCAAGGCGAGCTGCACGACGCGCTTGGTCTGCTTGCCGCTGGCGAAGGGCGAGCTTTCCGGGTCGTCGCTGTTCCACAGGCCGGGCACCCAGACATCGGCGTCCGGGAGTGTCGGCGTCAGCAGCAGGGCGGTGAGGTAGCCGTCGAGGCTTTCCATGTCCATGACCGACTCGTCCGTCGCGGCCGACAGCAGCAACTGGTCGAGTTCGTCCATCTCCGCTTCGGTCAGCGGCGGGTTGTCGAGGGCGGGGTTGTATTGGGGGTGTTTCACGTGGAACAGCGGGCGGGCCGCGGCAGGTCGGGGAGGCGGTCAGTGTGGCACGATCGGCCCACCATGGAATGCCGTCCCCGCTGCGCCGCCTGCTGCACCGCGCCCTCGATCTCCAGCCCGATTCCCGGCATGCCGAACGGCAAGCCGGCGGGTGTGCCCTGCATCCAGCTCGATGAGGATCTGCGTTGCCGGATCTTCGGTCAGCCGGAGCGACCGGCGGTCTGCGGCGGGCTGAAACCGGGTGCGGAGATGTGCGGCGACCACCGCGAGCAGGCGATGCGCTGGCTCGCCCGCATGGAAGACCTGACGCGGCCCGGCTGAATCTGCGCCATGCTGCAGGGGTCGCGCTGCGTCGGGTGGCGCGTTCCATCCACTGAACGACTGGAGTGTTCCACGTGAAACTGCACATCGCCTCCCGCGCCCCGAACCCGCGCCGCGTCCAGATGTTCCTCGCCGAGAAGGGCGTGTCGATCGAAACCGTCTCGGTGGCGATCAACACGCAGGAACACCGCACGCCGGAGTTCCTGGCCAAGAACCCGGTGTCCCGCGTGCCCGTGCTGGAGCTGGACGACGGGCGCTTCCTGGGCGAGACACGCGCCATCTGCACCTGGTTCGAGGGCCATCATCCCGAGCCGAACCTGATGGGTGTGGACGCCGAAGAGCGCGCCTTCATCGAGATGCACGACCGGCGCGCCGAGTTCTACTGCCTGCTGCCGATCGCGAACTGGATCCGCCATGTGCATCCGGGACTCGCTCCGCTGGAGCAGCCGCAGTTTCCCGAGTTCGGCCAGTCGCAAGCCGGAAAGTTGCCGGACCTGCTGCGGGTGTTCGACGTGGAACTGGCGTCGCGGCCGTACTGGGCTGGCGAGCGGTTCACCATTGCCGACATCACGGCGTTCTGTGCGATCGAGTTCGCGCGCGGGTTGATGAAATTCCGGCCCAGCGATCTGGGGCTGCTGCATCTGCAGGACTGGCGCGACCGCATCAACGCGCGGCCGAGCGCCAAGGCAGGCATGTGAACTCCGTGGCACGCGGTGCATGACCACCGCCACGACCACCACGGTCACGGTCTCGCTGCCCACCAGTGTGTGGGCGGGCAGCCAAGCCGCTGCGTACACACCCGCGTCAGCGCCGCCGGCGAGGTGTAGCCAACCGCTTCGGCCACGTCCTTCACCGCCCACCCTTGTGCCAGCCGCATCCGCGCCACGCGCAGCCGCCAGTCGGTGAGGTAATCGCCCGGCGGCACCCCGACCACCGCCCGGAACCGCGTCGCCAGCACCGTGCGCGACCAGCCGGTTTCGGCTGCCAGCGTCTGCAGCGTCCACGGCTCGCCGGGTCGGGCATGGACCGCGTCCAGCACACGCCGCAGCCGCTCATCCGACAGGGCACCGAGCAAGCCGACTTGCCCACGCGCCTGCTCGACCGCCTGGCGCAGCGTCTGCAGCACCAGCACCTCGGCCAGCCGCGCCAGCACCTCGCCATGCGCACCCGCGGCGGCCTCGTATTCGCCGACCAGCAGCGCCCAGGCGGCGGCCATCGGGCGTGGCATGTCGCGCACGGGCACCACGACCAGCGGCGGCAGCGCACCGATCAGCGGGTTCAGCGCCGGATCGCCGAAGCGCACGGGCGTACTCAGCAGCGTGGCGCCGCCGTCGCTCAGGGGGCGCAGCGTGTGGGCGGTGGGTGCCGGCAGCCAGACCAGCGCGGGTTGCAGCAGCGGCTGGTGCGGCTCGATCTGCACCGGTCCACGCAGCAGCAGGTGCAGCCAGCCGGGGCGGTGGGGGCCTGCGGTCTCCGGGGGGATTGGTGCCGGCAGCGGTGTTGGGTGGATCGAGCCGGTGTTCAGCGGGAAGTGCTGAAGCAGTGTTGCCAAGGAGTCGTGCATTCGCAGATTTTCTTTGGAATGAACGAACGATTAGCAAATCAAAATGCTAAATGTGTTGCTTATCGTTTAGATCACTCGATTGGTGCAATTTAGCAACTAATTTAGCTAATTTGTAATAAATTGAAACAAAATCAGCGGCCCCCAGGCCATCGAATCCACCCCGTGGACAGTCCCGTGCCGACCAGCACCACCGCCCCGCCAAGCAACATCGGCAGCGTCACCACTTCACCCAGGAACAGCGCACCCCAGAGTATCCCGAACACCGGGACGAGGAAGGTCACAGTCACCGCCCGCGAGGCACCGATGCGCGCGATCAACCGGAAAAAGAGCACGTAGGCCACGGCAGTGCAGCCGATCCCGAGTGCGGCGGCAGCGCCCCAGGCGAGCGCCCCCGGCGTCTGTACCGGCCAGCTCCACAGCGCGAAGGGGGTCAGCGCCACGGCCGAGACGATCTGCGAGCCGGCGGCGTTGACCATGGGGGGCACGCCGGTGAGGTACCGCTTGGTGACGTTCGCCGCGAAGCCATAGCAGGCGGTGGCTGCCACCATCGCCAGCAACGCCCAGCCGGAGCCGCCCGGCTTGAAGTCCGCCTTGTCCGCCGCCAGCAGCACGACGCCCGCCATGCCGATCATCAACCCGGCCAGCCGCCCTGCGCCGAGCCGATCGTGCAGCCAGACGGCACCGATCAGCGCGGTCATGATGGGCACGGTCGCATTCAGGATCGACGCCAATCCCGCCGTGATCGACAACGTTGCCCAGGCGATGAGCACAAATGGGATCGCGCTGTTGAACAGGCCCATGACCGTCACCACGCCGATCCGCGCGCGCAGCGCCCCCGCCTGGCCACGCCAGACGAGCAGCGGAAGCAGGCAGGCGGTGGCGATGGTCACGCGCAACCACATCAGCGGCAGGGCGCCAAAGGCGGGCGCGGCGTAGCGCATGAACAGGAACGAGCCGCCCCAGAGTGCGGCGAGCAAGGTCAGGTCGGCGAAGTCACGCGGTTTCAAAGGGGACTCCGGGTGCGTGGGCTTCAAAGGCGAGGAGGGCGCGCTTGCGGTCGAGGCCACCCGCGTAGCCGGTGAGCGCCCCCGTGCTGCCGACGAGGCGGTGGCACGGAATGACGAGGGACAGCGGGTTGCGCCCGGTCGCCGCGCCCACGGCCCGCGACGCCGACGGGCGCCCGAGTGCTGCGGCCAGCTCGCCGTAGGTGCGCGTGCAGCCGTGGCCGATGCGGCGGAGTTCGGCCCAGACGGCCTGCTGGAACGGGGTACCGATCGGGGCGAGCGGCAGGTCGAAACTGCGGCGCTGACCGGCGTACCAGGCGCGCAGTTGGGCCGCGGCTTCACGCAGCACAGGGTCGGCGTCGTCGCGCCGCCAGACAGGATCGGGACCGTTGAAATGGCGCTGGCCATCGAACCACACGCCTTGCAATCCGGTGGCGGAGGCCGCCAGGAACAGCGTTCCCTGCGGAGTTGACAAGGTGGTCCAGCATGTGCTTGTTTTCATGGTGAATCCGATCAAGAGCGGGTGGGCACCGGATCGATTATCCACAGCGGCGCACCTGTATCTGTGTGTGACACCCATGCCCCTGTTCGCGGGGGCGTGGCCGGGGCGCCATGTTCAATTCGAGTGGCGGTCTGCCCAGCCGGATCACCCGAGAACAGGGCTGTTGACGCCGCCCTGGTTTGTCAGATCAGGAAAAAAATGCAGGCGCATCAAATACTTGGTACTGATTCGTTTATTCGTGAGGGTGCCGGGTTTCTCGCCAAGGGATGCTCTGCGCGTGCGAACTGCACGGACCCCACTGGATTTGAACATGACAACGGCCCGTCACAAACGCCACTGGTCAAGGCCGTGTTGGGCGTATCCAATGTTTGCATCGTCATGCGCTGTTCGGGGAGAAAAAATGGGTCGCGCCAAAAAAGTATTGCTGCTGGAATTGAATGAAATCCATTGGCGGATTGTCGATCGGCTGATCGAACAGCGTGGCAGCGGGTTTTTGCCGAATTTCGAAAAACTCCGCAAGGAAGGCGCCTGGGCGGTGCAGTCGGCGGTGGAGCGGGCGCCGCTGCTGGACCCGTGGATCACCTGGGTGACGTTGCACACAGGGGTGCCGCCGGCGGTGCATGGGGCGTCGGTGCTGGAGCAGTCGGCGGCCTCGTTGCGTGCGCCGCGCACTTGGCAATATGCCGCCACCGCCGGGCGCAAGGTGGGCGTATTCGGCAGCATCAGTGCCTATCCGCCGCCGCCGCTGCACGGGTTTGTCGTGCCGGGTCCGTTTGCGCCGGGCGACGAGACACATCCACCGCGGCTGGCCCCGGTGCAGGCAGTCAACCGGCGCTACACGCAGGTCCATAACCAGACAACGCGAGCGCCTACTCTCGTTGAAAACACCAGAACGGCGGTGTCCTTGGTTCGCATGGGACTCCGCTGGGGCACGGTGGCCCAGGTGGCGGTGCAACTGGTGCGCGAGCGGCTGCACGCCGGACAACGCTGGCGCCGGGTCTGTCTGCAGCCGCGGCTGAATTTCGACATTTTCGCGTCGCTCTACCGCAAGGAGCGCCCGGATTTCGCGACCTGGCACAGCAACCACGCCGCGCATTTCATGCACCATTACTGGCGCGCCTGGGACGATGCGGCTTTTCGCGTCAAACCCTCGGCCAAGGAACGCCAGGAGTATGGCGAGGCGGTTCCGGAAGGGTATCGGCTGTGCGATGAACTGATTGGCCGGGCGATGGCCTTGCTCGAACCCGATACTGTGCTCGTGGTCGCCTCCAGCATGGGGCAACAGCCGTATGCGAGCGAGGTGTACCGGGCGGGAAAAGTCATTGTGCGGATCCGCGACATCGACGCCTTGCTGGCGGTGGTCGGGCGCGAGGGGATTTCCGAGGTGGTGCCGACCATGGTGCCGCAGTGGAATCTGCGCATCGAGAATGCGGCGCGCCGAGAGGCCGTGAAAACCGCGCTCGATACCGCATACCGCCAGCGTGACCTGCATGGCCCGCAGGGAGAAAAGCCCAGAGAAAACAGTGTGCAGCGCGAGGCGGCATTTTCCGTTCAGGAAACCGCCTCCATCCTGACGGTGACGCCGCTGGGCCTGACGCAGGCCGATCGGGATTGGCGGTATTGTTTTCCGCAGGCGGTCGGCGCCGATCCGCAGGGGTATCCGATCGAGTCGCTGATGGCGATCGATGCGCCCACGGTCAAGCAGGGGATGCACCACCCCGACGGGCTGCTGGCGTTTTATGGCGCGGGGGTGCGGCAAGGGGTGCGGCTGCCGGATTGCACCAACCTGGACGTGGCGCCGACCTTGCTCACGCTGATGGACGTGGCGGTGCCGGCGGTGATGCAGGGGCAGGTGCTGGGCTGCACCGAGGCGCTGGCGGCGCGTGCGCGGCTGGCGGCGGCCTCGGCGCCGGAGAAGCCGGCGTCACTGCCGCTGGCGGCCTGAGCCGGGGCCTGTGCCGGAGTCGGTGCTTGGGCGTACCATCGCCGGCCGCACCCAGCCCACCAGCAAGCCCGCTGCCAGCAGCGCGCAGCCTGCCGACACCCCGAACGCCGCACCCGGTCCCACCGACCCGTAGACCAGGCCGAACACGAGCGAAGCGGGCAGCAGCGCCAGTCCCGCGGTGAGGTTGAACCAGCCGAAGGCGGTGCCCTGGCGGCCGGCGGGGGCGAGATCGGCCACCATCGCCTTCTCGACGCCCTCCGTCGCCGCCAGGAACACGCCGTAGGCGGCGAAGGCGGCGTAGAGGGCTGGACCGGCGTGGGTCAAGGTGCCGAGCACGGCGTACACGGCGGCATAGGCCAGATAGCCGCCCACCAGCAGCCGCATCCGCCCGAAGCGGTCCGACAGCGCCGACAGCGGCGTGGCCAGCACCATCGCCACCGCCGAGAGTCCGGCCCACAGCAGCGGCACCTGTGCCTGCGGCAGACCGAGTTCGCGCGCCCGCAGCAGCAGGAACATGTTCGACGCATTGCCCAGCGTGAACACCCCCACCACCACCAGATAGCGCCGCAGCGCGGTCGGCAGGTCGCGCATCCGCCAGTCGAACGGCGGGCGGGTCGTGACGAGCCGCACCGCCGGTTCGCGCAGGCACAGCGCCAGCGCCAGGCACAGCACCGCCGGCACGATCGACCACACGAACACGTCCTGCAGCGCCATGCCGGAGCCGAGCAGCGCCGCGGCCAGCAGCGGCCCGATGACGGCGCCGGCGTTGTCCATCGACCGGTGCAGCCCGAAGGCGAGGCCGCGCCGCGCCGGGCCGACACTCGCGGCCAGCAGGGCGTCACGCGGCGACGAACGCAGCCCCTTGCCCACCCGGTCGATGAAGCGCAGTGCCAGCAATCCCGGCCAGCCCGTCACCAGCGCGATCAGCGGCCGAGTCAGTCCCGCCAGCCCGTAGCCGAACACGATCCACGGCTTGGTGCGCCGCGTGTGATCGACCACCACGCCCGAGAACAGCTTGAGCAGGCTGGCGGTGGCTTCGGCGACCCCCTCGATCAGCCCGAGCGTGCGCGGCCCGGCCATCAGCACCGACGACAGGTAGAGCGGGATCAGCGGATACAGCATGTCGGAGGCCGCGTCGTTGACCAGACTGATGAGTCCGATCAGCCAGACGGTGCGGGGCAGGGTGCGCAGGGAGGTCCACATG
>NZ_JAAFKF010000143.1 GCF_013299175.1 Sphaerotilus sp. | reverse complement strand
GGTCATGTCAGTCCTTGTCGTGGCGAGGTCAGGGCTTGTTTCGAGAACAGCACGCCATCCGCCTGCATCGCCGCGATCTCGTCGGCGCTGAAACCCAGATCGGCGGCCACGTCGGCGTTGTGCTGGCCCAGGTCGGGCGCGACCTGGCGAATCGTGGTGTCACAGCCGGAGAAACGGAACGGCAGGTTCGGCAGCCGCAGCGTGCCGAAGCGCGGGTGTTCCTGCTCCATGACCATGCCGCGGGCCTGGATCTGCGGGTCGGACAGCACCTCGTCGATGCGCTGCACCTTGGCGGCCGGCACGTCGATGCCGTCCATCAGCGCCAGCACGTCGGCCACCGTGCGCGCCGCCACCCACGGCTTGACGGCGGCCAGGATCTCCTCGCGGGCGGCGTTGCGGCCGGTCGAGGTGTGCAAGCGCGTGTCGCTGCCGAAGCCGGCCGGGCCGCCGTGCTGCTCGATCAGCACGGCGAAACGCTTCCAGGCGTCGTCCACCTGCGCGGCCAGCACGAGGTCGCCGTCCGCCGCACGGAAGACGCCGTACAGCGTCGAGGTCGGCATGTCGTGGCCGGTCTGCTCGGGCAACACCTCACCGCCGGACAGCGTGTAGCACTGCACCGCGTATTCGTGCATCGACACCAGGCAATCGTACAGCGCCATGTCGATGTGCTGGCCCTTGCCGGAGTGGACACGGCCGAGCAGCGCGGCGTTGATCGCGGCCACGGCGTGGATGCCGGTGTACATGTCGCCCAGCGAGATGCGCAGCAGCGGCGGCGCTTCGCCCGGCATCCCGACCATCTGCATGATCCCGCTCTTGGCCTCGGCGATCAGGCCGAAGCCGGCGCGGTGCGCATCCGGGCCGGTGTGGCCATAGGCGGAGATGGAGCAGTAGACGAGCTTCGGGTTGCGCGCCGAGAGTTCGGCGTAGCCGAGACCCAGCTTGTCGAGCGCACCGGGGCGGTAGTTCTCGATGAACACGTCGGCCGAGTCGCACAGCTTGCGCATGAAATCCTGGCCACGCGGGTCGCGCATGTTGACGCTGACGCCCTGCTTGCCCATGTTGAGCTGCAGGAAGTAGCCGCTCTGCTGGTCGTCGAGGACGTGCGCGTGCTGGCGGCCCGCGTCGCCGGAGCCGGGGCGCTCGACCTTGATCACCTCGGCGCCGAGTGCGGCGAGGCAGCGGCCGACGTAGGGGCCGGCGAGGAAGTGCGAGTAGTCGATGACGCGCAGGCCGGCGAGCGGCAGCGGCTGGGTGGACGGGTTCATGCGGATTTCCTCGGGACCATGACGCGGTGCTCGCCGCGCTGCACGACTTCGTCGCGTTGGTTGATCAGCTCGGACGGCAGCACCAGGATGCCCCAGCCCGGCCGGCTCTTCGACTCGCGTTTCACCCCGACATGAAAGCGCACGCGCACCACGTCGCCGAGCTGGATCGGCGCGACGAAGCTCCATTCCCAGCCGAGCGACATGCCGGGCTGGAAGCGCATCGCGCTGTTCGTTTTCAGGCCGTCGGCGATGGACAGGCCGAACAGGCCGTGCGCGACGCGGGTGCCGAACGGGGTCTGGCGGGCGTAGTCCTCGTCGGTGTGGACGGGGGTGTGGTCGCCGCTCAGGTCGGCGTAGGCCAGCACGCGGGCTTCGGTGACTTCGTAGGGCGGGCTGGTGCAGCTCGCGCCAACTTCGGCGTCGTCCCAGTACAGGTCGTGGGTGGTGTCATAAGGAGTAGGCATCGGCACGCTTTCAGCTTTGCAGCGGTCCGCTTCGGGGGTTGATCGACAGCGCCTGCGCGACGCAGCCCGCGGGGCGGGCCTGCATCAGCTCGACGGCCAGCCCGTCCGGCAGGCGCAGCCAGTTGCGGCCCTGCGGCATCTCGGTGACGCCGAAGGTGTGGGCGGCGGCGATGGCGGCGTCCACGTCCTCGCACATGATCCCGAGGTGGCCGAGCCGCCCTTCCGGCCCCGCGAAGTCGGGCCTGGCGATGAACTGCATACCGCCGAGGGTCCAGTACTGGACCGGGTCGGCTTCGGTGCCCTGCACTTCGCGCATCGCCATGCCGAGCACGTCGTGGAAGAAGCGGATGTGCCAGTGGATGTCGCGCACCCAGATGGCGACGTGTTCGAGATAAGCCTTGGGAGCCATGGTCATTCCTTGATGCGCCGCTCGATGCCCTGGATGCAGGCGACGAGCGCGGCGTTGACGGGAGTGGGCACACCGACCCGCGCACCTGCACGGACGACGGCCCCGTTGATGAAGTCGATCTCGGTGATCGAACCTTTTTCCAGGCTCTGCAGCATCGAGGTCTTGAACGCGAACGGCAGCCCGGCCGAGGCGCAGTCCCAGGCTTCGATCGGCTCGGCCATGCTCAGCCGGACACCGCTGGCCCGCGCGACAGCCATCGCTTCGGCGACTGCCGCGAGCGCCGTCTCGCGGAGTGCGGGAATCGCGTACAGCTCGCCGTAGACCAGTCCGGTGATGCCACTGAGCGCGCCCGTGGCGACGTTGATCAGCAGCTTGTCCCACATCGTGCCGAGGATGTTGTCGCTGACCTCGGTGGCCAGGCCGGCGCGGTTGAACGCGGCGGCGATGGCTTGTACACGCGGGGTTGCGGCGCCGTCGAGTTCACCGATGACGGTGCGCTTGCCGGTGACGCCGGAGAGGATGCGGCCGGGGCCGAGCATCACGCCACCCACGTAGGTCTTGCCCGCCAGCACCCGCTCGCGGCCGACGACTTCCGCCAGGATGTCCTCGTGCCCGAGGCCGTTCTGGAGCGACAGCACGACCGTGTCCGGGCCGACGATCGACCGGGCGCCCTCCATCGCGGAGCGCGTGTCGAAGGATTTGACCAGCACGACGACGACATCGGCCACGCCCAGCCCCGCGCACGAGGTGGCGGCGCGCACGGCCACGGCGCGTTCACCGTCCGGCGTGACCAGCCTGAGGCCGTGGGCGTTGATCGCGGCAACGTGGGCCGGCGAGCGGTTGACGAGCGTCACGTCGGCGCCCGCCTCGGCGAGCGCGCCGCCGATGGCGCAGCCGAGTGCGCCGGCGCCCAGGATGCAGATGTTCAAGGTGGTTCCCTGTGGTCAATGCCTGTGGTCGAGACCGCGACGATAGGGCGGCCACTCCATGTCAGCAATCCAATGCGACCAATACACTGCATTGCATTGCGCAATACCACTCCATGCTGACCGACGACCCACCCCTGCCCGACACCCGGCTGCTGCACCTGCTCGACCTGCTCTATGACACCCGCAGCGTCACCCGTGCCGCCGAACACCTCGGCCTGAGCCAGCCGACGGTGAGCATCTGGCTGGGGCAGTTGCGCCAGCAGTACGGCGACCCGCTGTTTGTCCGCACCCCCGGCGGCATGGCGCCGACGCCCCGCGCCGACGCGATGATCGGCCCGGCCCGCGAGGCGCTGGACGCGATGCGCCGCCTTGGCCGGGCAGGCGCCGAATTCGACCCGGCCACCAGCACGCGGCATTTCCGCATCTGCATGACCGACGCCAGCCACATCACGCTGCTGCCACCGTGGCTGGCGCATGTGCGGGCGCTGGCGCCGTCGGTGAGCCTGTCGGCGGCGCGCATCGACGCGCAGACCGCCGACGCGCTGGCCTCGGGCGAGGCGGATCTGGCAGTCGGGCTGGTGCCCTGGCTGGAGTCGGGCTTCTACCAGCAGGCGCTGTATCCGCAGGACTGGGTGTGCCTCGTCAATGGTCGGCACCCGCGCCTCGGCGACACGCTGACGCAGGCCGAATACGCGGTCGAGGCCCACGTCGGCATCTCGGCCGGCACGGGCGCGCCGCTGCTGGCGCAGGCGATGGCGGATGGCGGGGTGCAGCGGCGGGTGTTGCTGGAGCTGCCGGGGTTTCTCGGGCTGGGCGCGATTCTCTCGACCACCGACCTCGTGGCCACGCTGCCGCGCCAGATCGGCGAGACGCTGGCGCGGGCGCATGGCTTGCGGGTGCTGGCCTGTCCGGTGGCGATCGCCGAGTTCACCGTCAAGCAGCACTGGCACGCCCGCTACCACCACGATGCCGGCAACCGCTGGCTGCGCGGAGTGTGCGCGGCGCTGTTCCTGCGGCCACAGGCAAACCCGCCCTGACACTGCACCATGCGGGTGCTAGATTCGCCGCATGACCACCCCCGACCGGGCCAAGAAACCCCCGCGCCGCACGGCAGAGCGCATCCTCGATCACTCGCTGGCGCTGTTCAACCGCTATGGCGAACCGAACGTCTCCACCAACGCGATCTCGGCCGACCTGAACATCAGCCCCGGCAACCTGTACTACCACTACCCGGCCAAGGAGACACTGGTCAACGCGCTGGTCAGCCGCTACGAGGCCGCGTTGACCGAGGCGTTGACGGCGGCGGGTCCGACCGATGACGCCGAGGGCGCGTGGAACCTGGTGCCGGGGCTGCTGCGGCTGGCCTGGAATTACCGCTTCATCTTCCGCGACCTGAACGACCTGCTGACGCGCAACCGGCAGTTGGAGACGCGCTGCCAGGCGGCGCTGGCGGTGCAGCAGGCGGCGGTGCGGGAACGGGTGGTGCGGTTGTGCGTGATCGACGGGGCGCCACTCTGCGACGAGGACGCCAGCGCGCTGTCGGTGTCGATCGTCGTGCTGCTGACCTACTGGCTGAGCTACGAGTACGTGCGCGACCCGCGCCACGCGCTGGAGCCGGACAACGCCGACGCGGCGGTGCGGCACGGGACGCGGCAGGTGATGGCGCTGCTGTGGCCGTACCTGAGTGCGGAGCGGCGGCGGCAGTTGCGGCCGGAGGGAGGCAGGCCGTCCAGTCCTGCCGCTTGAGGTCACAGGTCACATCAAGCCCGCCTCCTGCAACCGCTTCACCCACACCCGCCGCTGGCCATGCCCGCGCATCAGGATCACCAGCCGCTGCTGGAATTCGTCCTGCTGCCCCGCCAGCCGCATCGCGTCGGACAGGTCGCGCACCCGCTGCAGCGCCCGGTCGTAGGCGGACGCCGAGCCGCGTGACAACTGGGCCTCCACATCGCCCCAGATCGCCCCGACGCGCGGGAGGATCTCGCGGCGGAGGTACTCGGCACGCTGCTGGGCCTCGTGCAGGCGCTGGGCGTCGCGGGCCTGCTGTTCGCGGGCCAGTCGGGCGGCGCGGGCCTCGTCCAGCCCGGTGCGCAGTTGCGCCACCGTGCGACGTGGTGTGTCGGCTGGCGCGGTCCCCTCGGCCAAGGACCACGCCCGCACCGACTCGGTGTAGTGCTGCCGAACCACCTGCGCCGCGTCAAGCAGGTGGCCTTGCACCAGCAGCCGCACGACGCCGCGCAGCTCGTCCGTGCTCAGGCCGTCGAGCCAGCGGGCCTGCAGCGGCGTTTCGTCCACCGCCACGGCCTCCAGGTCGGCGCTGGCCTGCGCGGCGACGGCGAGCCAGTCGCGGTCGAACTCGACGAAGCGCAACAGGGCCTGCTGGGCGGGGCTGAGCGTGCGCAGGCCGGGGGGCACGGGGGGTTCGAGCGCGTCGTCGTCCAGTTCGTCCAGGTAGGCGCGCATCAGCCAGCCCAGGTAGAGCGCCCGCCGGTCGCCGCGCAGGATCTCCTCGCGCAGCGCCAGCAGCTCGGACAACCAGCCGGGGCCATCGTCCATGCCGAAGCGGTCCAGGCTGTGGTCGTCGGTGCTGAAGGCCCAGTCGAGCACCCAGGCATGGCCGACATCGAAGATGGAAAAGCCCTGTGTCTCGTCGCCGTCGAACCGGTAGGGCCGCAACGCCGCGTCGTCCAGCACGGTCTTGGGCACGCGCAGCATCAGCCGGCAGTGGCCCCAGTTGGCGCTGTACAGGTGGGCGTCGAAGTACCGCTTCATCCAGTCGAGCGCACTGCCCTTGAGGTCGCCCCAGTGGTACTCGTTGACGAAGCCGCCCGGCGTGATGCGGGCGCGGCTGGAACGCTCGCGCAACTCGGCCTGCTGCTGCGGGGTCAGCGGGCGGTCGAGGGCGGCGAATTCGTAGTATTGGTATTCGCTCATGCTGGTCAGAATTCAAGGGTTGGTGTCAAGCCTCCCAGTCCTCCAGCCGGAGATCAGGGACGCGGACGAACTCGCGGGTGTTGTGGGTCACGAGGGTGAGGTCGTTGGCCAGGGCCGTCGCCGCAATCTGCATGTCATACGGGCCGATCGGTCGGCCCTGCTGTTGAAGCGTGGCACGCAAGCGGCCAAATGCGTCGGCCGCACGCCCTTCGAATGGCAGCGAGTCCACCGCTTCGAACAGCGTTCTCAGCGTGCCCAAGTTGCGCTCGACCTGGGCGCTCCGATAAGCGCCAAACAGCAATTCGGCCTTGACCACGTCACACAGAAAAACCTGCCCATGGTGCTCAAGAATGCGTTGCCTGACCGGGTTGGGTCGTGGGTTCAGGTAGGCGATCCATGCATTCGTGTCGAGCAGCCACATCACCCACCCCACGCCGTTCGAACCTCGGGCGTGCCTTGATCGTCGCGGGTCAATGGCTCGCCAGCCCATGCCCCAGCCAAGCTGGCCAACTTGTTCTGGCGCTCCTCATCAGCCCAAGGTTGTCGGTCGCCGAGGGTCAGCACGATGACCTCCGTGCGCCGATGCCGCATCTCCGGCGGCACCTTCAGCACGATTTCCTCCTGCGGGTCTTCAATGATCTGTCGCATCGCCAGCATCGCGTCACTCCTTCTGTTCCGTCGGGTATCCGATCGACCCAGTGTGCCTCAAGCCTTCAGAAACTCCATCTTCCCCCCCAGCCACCGGCTGATGTGCAGCCGCGCCGCCTCCGGGTGCGCGTCGAGCAATCCCGGCGCCGCCGCCTTGGCGCGGTCCAGCAACCCGCCGTCCTGCCCCAGATCCGCGAACTTCAGCAGCGCATCCCCCGACTGCTTCGCCCCCATGAACTCGCCCGGCCCGCGGATCTCCAGATCCCGCCGGGCGATCTCGAACCCGTCCGTCGTCTCCGCCATCGCCTTGAGCCGCTCGCGGCCCGTCTGCGACAACGGCGAGGTGTAGATCAGTACGCAGACACTCGCCACCGCGCCGCGCCCCACCCGCCCGCGCAACTGGTGCAACTGCGCCAGCCCGAACCGCTCGGCGTGTTCGATCACCATCACGCTGGCGTTCGGCACGTCCACGCCGACCTCGATCACGGTCGTCGCCACCAGCACGCTCATCCGCCCCGCCGTGAACTCGGCCATCACCGCCGCCTTGTCCGCCGACGACATGCGCCCGTGCAGCAGGCCGACCGCCACGCCGTCGAAGATCACCGAGAGCTGCGCGTGCGTCTCGGTGGCGTTCTGCAGGTCGAGCGCCTCGGACTCCTCGATCAGCGGCACGACCCAGTACACCTGACGCCCCTGGCCCACCGCGTCGCGCACGCGGGCGATCACGT
>NZ_JAAFKF010000142.1 GCF_013299175.1 Sphaerotilus sp. | reverse complement strand
CAGCGTGCCGTGGTACTTGCCCAGGCGCTCGATCACCCAGGCGTTCTGCTGGGGCACGACCTTGAGCGACCGGGCGACGAAGAGGATGACCACGGCCAGAACGACCAGCGCAAGCATGTCCATGACCAGAAAGCGCGAGAAGCCCCGTCCTTCAGGGCGGGGAGGCTGTCAAGGCGACGATGGCGTAGTTACCGGGGCCGGTGGGAGGCGCTCCGTCTGCATGGGTGCGGGTCCATTCGGCTTGCCATGGCGCGCCGCGGTAGTGGACCGTCGCCAGCCCGCCGTGTGGCCAGTGGTTGACGTGGACACGCTGTCCGATGTCAAGGTCGTTGGTAGAGGAAGCTTGTCCTGTGCCGGCCTGGCGCTGGCGTCGCCGCCACTGCCAGAGCAGGGCCATCGCCAGACCGCCGACCACCGCGCACACCAGCATCTGCGTGGCCGGTGGAGCACCCATCCGGGCCGTCCAGCCCGCCGCAGCCATGCCGATCGACAGCAGCAGCAAGTAGACCGTTCCCTTGACATCCTCCCCGCCCTAAAGGACGGGGATTCCTCCTGCGAGACGCGCATGTCCGCGCGCGGCGATGTTCCTGGCTGCATTCACGTCGCGGTGGTGTTCCGCGCCGCAATCGCAGCATGTCCATCGCCTCATTCGCAGACCTGTCCTGCCTTTCGGACTGCTGGCGGGAATGCCCCCGCAGCGCGAACAGGTCTGGGTTGTGTAGGCTTCGTTCACCTCTTCAAAGACGATGCCGGCCCCATGGCTCTTGTATTCCAGCATCGTTTTCAGCATTGCCCATCCGGCGTCCAGCGTGGACTTCGCCATCTTGGTCTTCACCATCGCTTTCGCCTGCACGTTCCCGACGAAGATCGCTGCGTTGCGCTCGACCAGCCCGGTGCTGAACTTGTGCATCGCGTCCTTGCGCGTGTTGGCGATCTTCGCGTGGATCGCGCGCACCCGGTTCTTCTTGCGCGCTCGCTGGGCGATCCCCAGCGCGCCCTCATGCTTGCGGTACAGGCCGGACGCCAGTTCTTCACCGTCCGAGCACGTCGCCGCGGTCTTCAGGCCAAGGTCGATCCCCACCGATCCAGTGCCGGCCGACTTCGGCACGTCCACCTTGACGCACACGTTCAGGTACCACCGGCCGCGCGCATCCTGCGAGAACGATCCTGCGCGCAGATCGAACCGGCTCAGCCCGTAGCTGTCCCACAGGCCGAACTTGTGCCCGACAACAGCGATCTGCCCGGCCTTGTACTTCGCGCCGCCCGCCTTGAACGGCACCCAGCCCAGCGAATACTTCGCTGACTTCGCGTTCGACACGCGCCAATTGAGCCGGGCTTTCTTGAACTGCTTGCGCCGGGTGGCGTATTCCTCGCACACCAGTTGCACCGTGGCGCTACCGATCCGCACGCCCTCGCACTTCGAGTACCCCGCCGTGAGCTTCTGCAGGTCGAACCCGCTCAGCCACTTTCCGCGCTCGCGGATCGCCCGCGAACTGGTCTCGTTACAGTAGTTCCACACCTGATTGACCTCGCGCGCCATCAAGGACAGCACGCCCGCGTGCTTGTCCTTGATGCGCAGCTTGAGGGTCTTCACGGCTTCCATCCGACAACTGTATTTCCATACATGTCGCTTGACAAGCCGTTCCGGCTTGAACGCTCGACCCCGGGCTGAACCCCGGGGCTTGTCGCTTCGTCCGGGTCAGCAATTCAGCGCCGATGACAAGGCCGGCGCCGATCCACCACAGCAGGGTTTCACTCATGCGCCGAGTGTATGCCACTGCCCCGCGGTGAGCACCTCGCAGGGCCGGAACTGCGCCTTGTAGACCATCTTGCGGCTGTGTTCGATCCAGTAGCCGAGGTAGGCGTAGGGCAGTTGCAGGGTGCGCGCCTGCTCGATCTGCCACACCACGTTGAAGGTGCCGTAGCTGGCGGCGTCGTCCGGCTCGTAGAAGGTGTAGACCGCCGACAGCCCGTCGTTTAGCACGTCGAGGATGGACACCATCTTCAACACCCCCTGCGTCCGGAACTCCACCAGCCGCGAATTCACCCGGCTCTGCAGCAGGAACTGGGTGTACTGGTCCACCGAGTCCTGGTCCATGCCGCCGCCGCTGTGCCGCGAGGTCTGGTACTTGAGGTAGAGCGCGTAATGCTCCGGCACGAAGCGCAGCCGGGTCACGCTGATCTGCATGCCCTGGTGGTCACGCCACGCGCGGCGCTGACTGCGGTTGGGCTGGAAGTCGTTGACCGGCACGCGCAGCGGCTGGCAGGCGTGGCAGCCGTCGCAGTACGGCCGGTACGTGAACAGCCCGCTGCGCCGAAAACCGGCGGCGACCAGCTCCGAATACGTGTCCGCGTTGATCAGGTGCGAGGGCGTGGCGACCTGCGACCGCGCCATGCGCCCGTCCAGATAGCTGCACGCATAAGGCGCCGTGGCATAGAACTGGAGTTCGGCGAGCGGTAGATCCTGGGGATGTGTCACGCGGGGTCGGCGTTGGAGTGCGTTGGCGTGTGCAATGGCAACTGCTGCCACAAGGCCACATCATAGGACCAGCGCGGCGGCGGTGGCAGGGCCGTGGCGCGGGCGATGTGCGCCTCGAATGCTGTGCGATCGACGGGAGCTGCACCCATGGACGCCAGATGCCGCGTCTGCTGCTGGCAGTCGATCCATGCGATGCCGTGGCCGCGGCAGAACGCCACCAGCGCCGCCAGCGCGATCTTGGACGCATCCGTCTGCAGCGCGAACATCGACTCGCCGTAGAACATCCGCCCGATGCCCACGCCGTACAGCCCGCCGACCAGCCGCCCATCCACCCAGGTTTCGACGGAGTGGACACCACCCACCCGGTGCCAACGCTGGTACGCCTGCATCAGCTCCGGGACGATCCAGGTGCCGCGCTGCCCGTCACGCGCCACGCCAGCGCAGTGGCCGATCACCGCATCGAAAGCGGTGTCCATGCGGATCTCGCAACCCGGCGTGGCCAGGAAGCGCCGCAGGGCCTGCTTCAGCGAGCGGTGGAGCTTGAAATCGGCCGTCTGCAGCACCATGCGCGGTGCCGTGCTCCACCACAGGATCGGCTCGCCCACGCCGTACCACGGAAAGATGCCCTGCCGGTACGCCTGCTCCAGCCGCGTCTGGCTGAGCTGCCCGCCGGCACAGAGCAGACCCGGTGCGTCGCTGTCCGGCCCGAGTGCGCGGCGGGTTGGCGGAAACGGCGTGTGGCCGTCGTCGTCATCGGGCAGCCAGTCGATCATGGCGGCGGGTCAGCAGGGGGCCGCGTGCTCAGCGCAGTTGCAGGTCGTCGTTGGTGAACGCGATGTCCAGCGGCTCGATCAGCACCTGCTTCGGACCCGCCTCGACCACGCCCGCGTTCCACGCCGCGATGCCCTGGGCGCGGGCGATTTCCACCGTGCGCTCGGCGTCCTCGGCCTTGACGAAGATCGCGAAGCCGGCGCCCATGTTGAGCGTCGAGTACGCCTCGCGGTCGTCCTGCTTCGCCTGCGCCTGGATGAAGCGCAGCACCGGCGTGACCGGCGGCACCGAGTGGATGCGGTAGGTGAGTTCGCTCGGGTGGCGCAGCAGCTTGCGCCAGCCGTGGCCGGTGATGTTGGCGCAGTAGTGCGGCGTGATGCCCGCCTTCCACAGCGCCTCGGTGACGGGCGAATACAGCACGGTCGGCGCCAGCAGCGCCTCGCCGTAGGTGACGCCGGGGGAGATTTCGGTGAGGTAGCCGTTCGGCAGGCGCTCGACCAGCTTGCGCGCCAGGCTCAGGCCGTTGGCGTGGATGCCGCTGGAGGCCAGCAGGATGATCGCGTCGCCCGCGCCGAGCTTGTCGCCGACCGACAGGCGCTCTTTCGGGTTGATCAGGCCGGTGCAGGACGCCGCCAGGTCGATGCGGCCTTCCTCGACGATGCCCGCCAGCGCCGGGGTCTCGCCGCCGCCCCACGCCACGCTGCACACCTCGCAGGCGCGCTTCCAGCCAGCAACCAGGGCTTGCGCGCGCTGGCTATCGCCGAACCAGTCCGACCCACCAGCCGCCCAGTAGGCTTGCACCACCAGCGGCGTGGCGCCCACGGTGATCAGGTCGTTGATGGCCATGGCAATCGTGTCCTGCGCGATGCCGTCGTAGTAGCTCTTGCCGGTGAGCTTGGCCATCTCGTCGGCCACCAGCGTCTTGGTGCCCAGGCACTCCACGATGGACGCGAGGTAGAACGGACCCACATCGACCACGTAAGCCGATTCACCGCGCGACGCGGCGACTTCGGTGAAACCGTGGCCGGCGAGGTGGACGGCGGTGGACGCCGCGGCACGCTGCGCGGTGATTTTCAGCGGGTCGATCAGGTCGTAGTTGACGCCGGCCTGCTCGTAGCTGAGGGTGCCGGTCTGGTCGGTGGGCTGGTCGGAGGTCGGTGCAGATTGATTCATGGGGCTGGATTATCGACCAGCCCGGCCCGCCTACAATCCGCCCCCATGTCGTATCTCGTCCTCGCCCGCAAGTACCGGCCCCGCAGCTTCACCGAAATGGTGGGGCAGGAGCACGTCGTGCAGGCCCTGAGCAATGCCCTCACGCGCCAGCGCCTGCACCACGCCTACCTGTTCACAGGCACCCGCGGCGTGGGCAAGACCACCGTCTCGCGCATCCTCGCCAAGAGCCTGAACTGTGTCGGCCCGGATGGCACCGGCGGCATCACGGCCGAGCCCTGCGGCGTCTGCAATGCCTGCCGCGACATCGATTCCGGCCGCTACGTCGATTACGTCGAACTCGACGCCGCCTCGAACCGCGGCGTGGACGAGATCAGCCAGTTGCTGGACCAGGCGGTCTACAAACCGGTGGTGGGGCGCTTCAAGGTCTACATGATCGACGAAGTCCACATGCTGACGATGACCGCGTTCAACGCGATGCTCAAGACGCTGGAGGAGCCGCCCGAATACCTCAAATTCGTGCTCGCGACGACCGATCCGCAGAAGGTGCCGGTCACGGTGCTGAGCCGCTGCCTGCAATTCAACCTGCGCCCGATGGCACCGCAGACGGTGCAGGAGCATCTGGAGCAGGTGCTGCAGGCCGAGTCAGTGCCGGCTGAGGTCGGCGCGCTGCGGCTGTTGTCACGGGCTGCACGCGGTTCGATGCGCGATGCGCTGTCGCTGGCGGATCAAGCCATCGCCTTCGGTGGCGGGACGCTGGACGAAGCGGGCGTGCGCCAGATGCTGGGCGCCGTGGACCGTGGCCATGTGGTGCGGATCGTCGAGGCGCTGGCCGCCAGCGATGGCGCGGCGCTGGTGCGCACGGTGGATGAACTGCGCGGGTTGGGCCTGTCAGCGGCGGGGACGCTGGAAGAGCTGGCGACCTTGGCCCAGCAGATGGCCTTGGTGCAGGCCGTGCCGGACGCCGCCGATCCAACCGATCCCGACACGCCCACCGTGCGCGCCCTCGCGCCGCTGCTGGCGCCGGACGAGACACAGGTGCTCTACAGCATCGCGCTGCATGGCCGCGCCGAACTCGCGCTGGCGCCGGACGAGTACAGCGGGCTGATGATGGTGCTGCTGCGCTTGCTGGCGTTTCGGCCGCAGGGTGCAGCGGTGACGGCAGCCCCCGTGGTGGCACCGGCGGTCGCGCCCAGCCCGCGACCGATCGCGCCTCCACCGCCGCCCGCCGCACTGCCGCGTCCCGCCGTTTCCTCGCGGGAGTTGCTGCGTCCGGCTGCGGCCAGCGCACGTTTGGCGGTAGTGCCACCGGCTCCGGTGCCTGCACCGCCGCCCGCCCCAGCGGCAGCGCCAGCCGCTGCCGCTGCCGCCAAACCCGTGACGCTCGCGCCGTGGGAAGAAGGCCCGCCCGCCGACTGGGACGAGATCCCCCTTGAAGGCGACCCTGCGCCGCTGCCAATACGGGCCGTGGCGCCGACTTCCGCGGCCATGGCCGCAGTCGCCGTCGCCACCGACACGCTGGATGATCCCCTTGTCACCCGCTGGACCGCGCTGTTCACCGACCTCACTGCCCAGGGCAACCTGAATGGTCTCGTGCGCGAGCTGGCGTGGCAGGCGCAGTGTCTGGCGCTGGACGAGCAGGCGACACCGAAGCGGGTCGTGCTGCGCGTCGAGCGCGAATCACTGCGGCAGCAAGGCCACCGCGACCGCTTGCAAGCCGCACTGAGCGAGCTGCTGGGCGATGCGGTCACGCTGGAAGTCGTGGCGGGCACCGTCTCCGACAGCGCCGCCCGCCGCGATGGCGCCCGCCGCGTCCAGGCCCAGAACGACGCCGAAGCGGTCATCACGGGCGATCCGATGGTGGTCGAGCTGCTGGCCCGCTACCCGGCAGCGCGGATCGTGCCCGGCTCGATCCGCCCGGTGGCCTGAGCTTCGCCCCACCGCATCGCTCCCGATTTCTCTCCCCCCATTTTCTCCGCAAGA
Organism: Sphaerotilus sp.; assembly: GCF_013299175.1. Lineage (GTDB taxonomy): Bacteria > Pseudomonadota > Gammaproteobacteria > Burkholderiales > Burkholderiaceae_C > Sphaerotilus. The sequence goes on along the minus strand of NZ_JAAFKF010000142.1, from coordinate 1,043 downwards.
CCGCTCCCAGAAAGGACACCCCATGCTCAAAGGACAGCTCGCCGGCCTGATGAAACAAGCCCAGGCCATGCAGGACAACCTCAAGAAGGCGCAGGACGAACTCGGTCTGATCGAGGTCGAAGGCCAGTCCGGCGCCGGTCTGGTCAAGGTCGTGATGACCTGCAAGCACGATGTCAAGCGCGTCACCATCGACCCCAGCCTGCTGGCCGATGACAAGGACATGCTCGAAGACCTGGTGGCCGCCGCGTTCAACGACGGCATCCGCCGCGCCGAAGCCCTCAGCGCCGAGAAGATGGGCAAGCTGACGGCCGGGATGCCGCTGCCGGGTGGCATGAAGTTCCCGTTCTGATGCGGAGGCTGCGCCGGTGACGACCCCGCACGACGCCCTGGCCACGCTGGTGGAAGCCCTGCGGCGCTTGCCCGGCGTGGGCGTCAAGTCGGCGCAGCGGATGGCGTACCACCTGCTGCAGCACGAGCGGGACGCGGCGATGCAGTTGTCGTATGCGCTGGACCACGCGGTCCACAGCATCCGGCACTGCGAACGCTGCCACACCTTCACCGAGCAGCCGGTGTGCCAGACCTGCCTCGACCCGATGCGCGACGAGTACACGCTGTGTGTGGTCGAAACCCCCGCCGATCAAGCCGCAATCGAGCGAACGGGCAGCTACAAGGGCCTGTACTTCGTGCTGATGGGCAAGCTCAGCCCGCTGGACGGCATCGGCGCCCACGACATCGGCTTGCCCGAATTGCTGGAGCGGGTTGGTGACGGACAGGTGCAGGAGCTGATCATCGCGACCGGCTTCACCGCCGAAGGGGAAGTCACGGCGCACATCATCGGCGAGGCGCTGCGGCCCCGTGGCGTGAAAGTCACCCGGCTGGCGCGGGGTGTGCCGATCGGCAGCGAACTCGAATACGTTGATCTCGGCACCATCGCCTACGCCTTCTCCGACCGCCGCTGAGGCTGCTGCCGCTGGGTGCGGCAGCCGTGCCAGTTCCTGCAGTGCTTACTTGCGTGCCAGACGCGTCGGGCGGATCTTGGTGCC
>NZ_JAAFKF010000141.1 GCF_013299175.1 Sphaerotilus sp. | reverse complement strand
TGGGCGAAGAAGAGCAAGGTCAAGCACGACCTGCCGTTCGCCGAAGGCGTGCTGAACGAGGACCACTACGGCCTCGACAAGGTCAAGGAACGCATCCTTGAGTATCTTGCGGTCCAGCAGCGTGTCGAGAAGGTCAAGGCGCCGATCCTGTGTCTGGTCGGTCCTCCGGGCGTGGGCAAGACCTCGCTGGGGCAGTCGGTGGCGCGGGCGACCGGACGCAAGTTCGTTCGCATGGCACTGGGCGGCGTGCGCGACGAGGCCGAGATTCGTGGCCACCGCCGGACCTACATCGGCTCGATGCCGGGCAAGGTGCTGCAGAGCCTGAGCAAGGTCGGCGTGCGCAACCCGCTGTTCCTGCTCGACGAGATCGACAAGCTGGGCACGGATTTCCGCGGTGACCCGTCGTCGGCGCTGCTGGAAGTGCTCGATCCGGAGCAGAACCACACGTTCGGTGACCACTACGTCGAGGTGGACTTCGACCTGTCGGACGTGATGTTCATCGCCACGTCGAACTCGCTGAACATCCCGCCGGCGCTGCTGGACCGGATGGAGGTGATCCGGCTGGCGGGTTACACCGAGGACGAGAAGGTTTCGATCGCCCAGCGGTATCTCCTGCCCAAGCAGCGCACCAACAACGGCGTGAAGGACGAGGAGCTGACGATTGCCGAAGACGCGATCCGCGGCATCATCCGTTACTACACCCGTGAAGCGGGCGTGCGTTCGCTGGAGCGTGAGGTCTCCAAGATCTGCCGCAAGGTGGTGAAGGGCCTGTCGCTGAAGAAGTACGACGGGCGCGTGACGGTCGATGCGGCCAACCTGAACGACTTCCTGGGCGTGCGCAAGTACAGCTACGGTGAAGCCGAGAAGCAGAACCAGATCGGGCAGGTCAATGGCCTGGCGTGGACCGAGGTGGGTGGTGATCTGCTGACCATCGAAGCGGCGATCATGACGGGCAAGGGCGTGATCATCCGCACCGGCTCGCTCGGCGACGTGATGAAGGAGTCGGTCGAGGCGGCGCGCACCGTGGTGCGCAGCCGTGCGGCACGACTCGGCATCAAGGAAGAGCTGTTCGAGAAGCGCGACATCCACATCCACGTTCCGGATGGCGCGACGCCGAAGGACGGTCCGAGCGCGGGTGCTGCGATGACGACGGCCTTCGTGTCGGCGCTGACCGGGATTCCGGTGCGTGCGGATGTGGCGATGACCGGCGAGATCACCTTGCGCGGTGAAGTCACGGAGATCGGTGGCCTGAAGGAGAAGCTGCTGGCGGCCCACCGTGGTGGCATCAAGACGGTACTGATTCCCGAGGCCAATGCCAAGGATCTCCAGGACATCCCGGAGAACGTGAAGAGCCAGATGGAGATCATCCCCGTCCGCTGGATCGACAAGGTGCTGGAGATCGCGCTGGAACGCCAGCCGCAGCCCTTGCCCGAAGATGAGCCGAAGGTGATCGAGGCGGCCAAGGTGGAGCCGGCAGTGGCGGTCGTGGTGGAAGCTGCAACCAAGCACTGAAAAAAACCTGCCTTAAATGCTTGTGCGAAGAGAATGATTTGTTCTATACTTTCGTTCTCGACGCGCTGCAGCAAACACCAAATTCGGTGCGGCATGTCAGGCAAAGCAGCAATGCAAAGCGGGAATAGCTCAGTTGGTAGAGCGCAACCTTGCCAAGGTTGAGGTCGCGAGTTCGAGTCTCGTTTCCCGCTCCAGTGCTGTACAGGTTTCCGAAAAAGGGAGCGCAAGTCGGCTTCCTTTTTTATTGGTGAAGATGGTCAGTGGCGCGGTAGCAAAGCGGTTATGCAGCGGATTGCAAATCCGTGTAGGGTGGTTCGACTCCACTCCGCGCCTCCAGAATCTGATCCATGTCGTTGAATGCGGGAATAGCTCAGTTGGTAGAGCGCAACCTTGCCAAGGTTGAGGTCGCGAGTTCGAGTCTCGTTTCCCGCTCCAGTTTTGTCGTGTCTGGTGCTGGTCAGCAGCCCGGGTGGTGAAATTGGTAGACACTGCGGACTTAAAATCCGCCGCTTTCCCGAGAGGGGGCGTACGGGTTCGATTCCCGTCCCGGGCACCAGATTCGTTGGGTATTGAAAATTTTGCGGGAATAGCTCAGTTGGTAGAGCGCAACCTTGCCAAGGTTGAGGTCGCGAGTTCGAGTCTCGTTTCCCGCTCCAGTACAAAGTACAAGTAGTACAAAGCAAACAAGCCACCCACTGTGATGGCTTGTTTGCTTTGTGCTGTTCACTTTGTATTTTTCACTTCGAGTCAACGTTTCGGCATCAATCGTTCGAAACCCAGATCCACCACCACCGCCAGCAGGCCGACCAGCACCGCGCCCTGCAGTACATACGCCGTATTGAATCCGCTCAGGCCGACGATGATCGGTGATCCCAGCGTCCTGGCGCCCACCGTCGAGGCGATGGCCGCAGTCCCGATGTTGATGACCACCGAGGTTCGTACCCCTGACAGCACCACCGGCCACGCCAGCGGCCACTCCACGCGCCAGAACCGCTGTGCCGGTGACATGCCCAGTCCGGTCGCTGCTTCCAGCGCGCTGGGTGGCACGGACGCCAGCCCCGCCAGCGTCTGTTGCACCACCGGCAACAACCCGTAGAGCGCCAGCGCAATCAAGGCCGGCCGCTCGCCAAACCCGATCAGCGGCGCCGCCACCGCCAGCACGGCCACTGGCGGCACCGTCTGCCCCATCGCCACCACAGTCTCGATCAGCGGACGAAACGCCTGCCCGACCGGTCGCGTGGCGAACACCCCCGCCGCCCAGCCCAGCAGCACCGACACCGCGCTCGACACCGCCACCAGCCCGATGTGCGCCGCCACCAGCGCGACAAAACTGTCCTGCTCGTACATCGGCCGGTCCAGCGCCGGAAACGCCGCGGCGAACAGCGGCTTGAGCAGCGGCATCCCCCACGCCAGGCCGATCAGCGCCAGCACGGCCCAGGGCAGTGGATCGGCCCAGCGCAGGCGCGTGCGCGTCATGCCACGTTCCGCACCACGTCGGACAGGTGGATCTCCCCGCACACCTCTCCTGCGGCATCGACCACGGGCAGAGGGGATGCCCCGGCGGCGACCAGCGCGGACAAGGCGTCCCGCAGCGAATCGGTGTCGCGCAGGGACGGCACCGCGCTGGAGACCACGCCCCCCGGCCGCATCCGGCTCGTCACCGTGTCCAGCGCCAGCAGCCGCAACCCGATGTCCCCGCGCCCGATGAAGTCCCGCACGAAATCGCTCGCCGGCTCCGCCAGCAACTGCCGCGGCGTCCCCGCCTGCACGATGCGGCCGTGGTCGAGCAGCACGATCCGAGTGCCCAGCCGCAGCGCCTCGTCGAGGTCGTGCGTCACCAGCACGATGGTCTTGCCGGACAGGCGGTGGATACGCGCCATTTCCTGCTGCAGTGCCTCGCGGGTGATCGGATCGAGCGCCCCGAACGGCTCGTCCATCAGCAGCACGTCCGGGTCCGCCGCCAGCGCCCGCGCCACGCCGACACGCTGCTGCTGACCACCCGAAAGCTGGTGCGGATAGCGGCCCCGGTAGAGGTCCGGCGGCAACTGCAGCAGCTCCAGCAGTTCGGTCACGCGGTCGCGGATGCGTGCCGTCGGCCACTTCAGCAGTTCGGGCACGCAGGCGATGTTGCGCTCCACCGTCCAGTGCGGAAACAGCCCCGTGGACTGGATCGCGTAGCCCATGCGCCGCCGCAGGTCTTCCGGTTTGAACGAGCGGATCTCCTGCCCTGCGAACAGGATGCGGCCCCGGTCGTGCTCCACCAGCCGGTTGACCATCTTCAGCGTCGTGGACTTGCCCGAACCGGAGCGGCCGATCAGCACCACGAACTCGCCCGGTGCAATCGCCAACGAGAAGTCTTCGACAACGGCCTGACCGTCGAAGGACTTGCCGACCTGCTGGAACTCGATCATGGCGTCCGTCGCGCTCGTTGCAGTTGTCGTGTTCATCGGCTTGTCCACTCCGCCAGCACCTTGAACAGCCCGTCGGCCACCACCGCCAGCGCCACCACCGGCACCACCCCGAGCAGCACCAGATCCACCGCGCTGCTCAGCAAACCCTGGAACATCACCGCCCCGAACCCGCCCGCGCCGATCAGCGCCGACACCATCGCCAGCCCGAGCACCTGCACCGCCGTCACCCGCAGCCCCGCCAGCCACACCGGCCATGCCAGCGGCACCTCCACGCGCCAGAACCGCTGCCCCGGTGTCATGCCCATCCCCCGCGCGGCGTCGAGCACCTCGGGCGGGATCTGCCCCAGTCCGGCCACCGTGCTGCGCACCACCGGCAGCAGCGCGTACAGCGTCAGCGCCGTGACCGCCGGCGCCACCCCGATGCCGCTCACGCCCCACTGCGCCAGCACCGGCCAGTGCGCCGCCAATGCGGCCAGCGGCACCATCAGCAGGGCGAACAACGCGATCGACGGCACCGTCTGGACCAAATTGAGCACCGACAGCAGCGCCGGTTGCAGTCTCGGCCGCCGTGCCACCATCACGCCCAGCGGCAGCCCGATCAGCACCGCCGGCACCAGCGTGGCCACGACAAGCAGCAAGTGCCGGCGCAGCGCGGCGTCGAACACGTCCTGCCGGTTCGCGTATTCCTTGAGCAGCGAGAGTGCGTCCAGGTGCCCGGACAGCAGCAGCACGACGACCGGGGCCACCGCGCAGCCGCCACCGAACAGCGACACCCCCGCCCGTGCCGACCAGCCCCGCAGCGCCTCGGCCGCCGCCAGCCCGCACAGCACGGCCAGCAGCCAATACCCGCCCCCGAGCGCCGTGCGGCCCAGCGGCAGGTCATCGGACAGCAGGGCGGTGGCGTGGGTGCCGGCGAGCCACGTCAGCCCCGCCAGACTGCCCGTGGCGCCGAGCAGCGTCAGCCAGCGGGCCCGCGCCTGCGTCGGGGTGTGCAGGGCCGCGGCCATCAGCAGCAGCACCGGTGCCAGCGCCCAGCCCCGCACGCCGTCCGCCGCGATCACCTCGGCCAGCGACACGCCGACGCCCGACAGCAGCCGGTTCGGTGCCTGCGTCACGAAGGCCAGCTCCAGCACTGCCGCCAACCCCACCAGCAGCAGCGCACACAGCACCGGGTTGCGCAGGTGCCCGCGCGGCATGGGCATGGGCACGCGCATCGACCCGGCTTACTTGGTGAAGCCCTTGGCCTTCAGGTAGCTCGCCGCAACCTTCTTGGCGTCCTCGCCACCCAGCGCGATGCGGGCGTTCAGCGATTGCAGCGTCGGGCCGTCCAGCGTCTTGAACACCGGGGCGAGCAGGTCGCGGATCTTCGGGTTCTTCTCCAGCACCTCGGCGCGGATGATCGGCGCGGGCGCGTAGATCGGCTGCACGCCCTTCGTGTCGTCCAGCACCACCAGCCCCAGCGCCGCCACCGGCCCGTCCGTGCCATACGCCATCGCGGCATTGACCCCGGAGGTCTGCTCGGCCGCCGCCTTGATCGTCACCGTGGTGTCGCCGCCGGCCAGCGTCAGCAACTGGTCCTGCTTGAGCTTGAACCCGTAGGCCGTCTGGAAGGCGGGCAGGGCGTCCGGGCGCTCGATGAACTCGGCGGAGGCGGCGAGCTTGAACTTGCCGCCACCCGCGATCCAGCGGCCCATGTCGTCCAGCGTCTTGAGCTTGTTCGCGGTCGCCACGTCCTTGCGGATGGCGATGGCCCAGGTGTTGTTGGCGGGTGCTGGTTCCAGCCAGACGATCTTGTTGGCCTGGAAATCGAGCGCCTTGACCTTCTCGTAACCCGCCTTGGCATCCTTCCAGGCCGGGTCTTTCTCGACCGAGAACATGAACGCGCCGTTGCCGGTGTACTCGGGGTAGATGTCGATCTCGCCGGCGGTCAGGGCACCGCGCACGATCTTGGTGTTGCCGAGCTGCACCTTGTTCTCGGTGCGGATGCCGCCGGCTTCGAGCACCTGGATGATCAGGTTGCCGAGCAGCGAGCCTTCGGTGTCGATCTTGGAGCCGACACGCACGGCGGTCTGGGCGTGGGCGGCACCGCTGGCCAGCAGGGCGGCCAGCAGGGTTCCGGTGAAACAGCGGCGGGTGAAGCGGGAAGCGTGCATCTGGGACTCCTGGCGGTCAAGCGTGAACTGGTTGGCAAATCGCCGGGCGACTATACGCGAAGGGACGATTTTTCGCGTCAGCCGGCCGGGGTCGCCAGAGGGTCCAGCGGCGCCAGCGTGCAGGGGAAATCGAGCCAGCGGTGGGCGAAATCCTGCAGCGTGCCGAGGTCGCCGGTGGTCCACAGGCGGGCGTGCGGAGCCGCGGCCGATGCCGGCATGGCGGGCAACTCGCCGGCCAGCGCCACCGTGCGCCGCGCCACCGCGTCCGAGGTGTCGATCAGCCGCACGTCCGGGCCCATCTCGGCCTGGATGTGGTGGGCGACGAAGGGATAGTGCGTGCAGCCGAGCACCACGGTGTCCACGGCCTGTTCGCGCAAGGCGGCGCAGTGGGTGGCGACCCGCTCGCGCACGGCCGGGGCGTCCACCTCGCCGGACTCGATCGCCGCGGCCAGCCCCGTGCAGGCTTGCAGGCGCAGGTCGAGGTGGGCGGCGTGGGCTTGGGCGAGCAGGCGGAAGCGTTCGCTGCGCAGCGTGCCCGTGGTGGCCATGACGCCGACGCGGCCGTTGCGGGTCAGCGCGGCGGCAGGTTTCAGGCCAGGCTCGACGCCGACGATGCGCCCCTCGGGGTAGCGGCTGCGCACGGCAGTCGCGGCGGCAGCGGTGGCCGTGTTGCACGCGATCACCAGCAGTTGCGCGCCTTGCCCGAACAGGAACTCGGCGATGGCGAGCGAGCGGGCGCAGATGTAGTCGTCGCTGCGTTCGCCATACGGCGCGTGGCCCGAGTCGGCGACATAGAGCAGCCGGGCGTCCGGCAGCCGCTGGCGGATCGACCGCAGCACCGACAAGCCACCCAGCCCGGAATCGAACACGCCGATGCGGATGGCGGAAGCGGTGGGGGCATTCTTCATCATGGGGGCAACCAGTCTAGCAGCGCGTCCGGCGCATCCGTGCGGGTGAACCCTGATGCAAAAAGGCCGACAAACGATGGTGCGCTGCCGCAATGCTGGATAAAATCGAACGATCGTGCTTTTTTGAGCGCACCGCCAGCACTGCCACAATCCGTCGCAATTCGCCGTGGGGCGGCCCCTAGAATTGCTGTCCAGCCGCCCGCATTCAGACCCATTCCCTACTGGAGAACTTCGCATGAAGGCACTCGTACCCGTCAAGCGGGTTGTCGATTACAACGTCAAGGTCCGCGTCAAATCCGATGGCACGGGCGTGGACATCGCCAACGTCAAGATGAGCATGAACCCCTTCGACGAGATCGCCGTCGAAGAGGCGGTGCGTCTGAAGGAAAAGGGCGTGGTCACTGAAATCATCGCCGTGTCGTGCGGTGTCACCCAGTGCCAGGAAACGCTGCGCACGGCCATGGCCATCGGCGCCGACCGGGGCATCCTGGTCGAGTGCGCGGACGAGCTGCAACCGCTGGCCGTGGCCAAGCTGCTCAAGGCGCTGGTGGACCGCGAACAGCCGGGCCTGGTGATCCTGGGCAAGCAGGCGATCGACGACGACTGCAACCAGACCGGGCAGATGCTGGCCGCGCTGGCGGATCTGCCGCAAGCCACGTTCGCCTCCAAGGTCGCGGTGGCGGACGGCCGCGCCGTGGTGACCCGCGAAGTGGACGGCGGCCTGGAAACGGTGTCGGTGTCGCTGCCCGCGATCATCACCACCGACCTGCGCCTGAACGAGCCGCGTTACGTGACGTTGCCCAACATCATGAAGGCGAAGAAGAAGCCGCTGGAAGTCATCAAGCCCGAGGCACTGGGCGTGAACG
>NZ_JAAFKF010000140.1 GCF_013299175.1 Sphaerotilus sp. | reverse complement strand
GCGTCTTGGGCTGCTGAGCGGTGTGCGGGTGTTCGCCACCGGCATAGACCTTCAGCTTCTTGATCATCGCGTAGCCCAGCGGACCCTTCGGGAGCATGCCCTTGACGGCCTTCTCGATGGCGCGGCCAGGGTGCTTGGCCTGCATGTCCTTGAACTTGGTGCCGTAGATACCGCCCGGATGACCCGAGTGGCGGTAGTACACCTTCTGTTCGGCCTTGTTGCCGGTCACGCGGATCTTGTCCGCGTTGACGATGACGATGTAGTCACCGGTATCCACGTGAGGCGTGTAGATTGCCTTGTGCTTGCCGCGCAGGCGGAGGGCGACTTCGCTGGCCACCCGTCCGAGAATCTTGTCTGTCGCGTCAATCACAAACCACTCATGCACGACTTCGGCCGGCTTGGCGCTGAAAGTCTTCATGGCAAATCTCTTTGCAGTTCGGTTTGCTGGCTGCTGAACGAAGCCCTCGGCGCTGCTTGTGAGTGCAGCCTCTCGGGTCTTCGTGGATGTTGACCATCCCTTTGTCCGCGCAGCCGTGGGCGGAAAAGCCCACGACTGTAGCACACCACGGCGCATCCACCGTGGTATCGGATCAGTTGCCGCTCGGTACCTTGCCTTCGACGCCCTTGACGTAGAAGTTGATGCCCGACATGAACTTGTCGTCGGCGACCGCGTCCTTCTTCAGGATCTCCTTGCCGTCCTGGCCGACGATCGGGCCTTTCCAGATCACGAAGCTGCCGTCGGTCAGGCCAGCCTTGACCTTGGCCAGCTTGTCCTTGACCTCGGCGGGCACCTTGTCGGAGATGGACACGATGTCGATCGCGCCTTCCTTGACACCCCACCACACGCCGCCCGTCGCCCAGGTGCCGTCCAGCGCGTCCTTGACGGCCTTCTTGTAATACGGTGCCCAGTTGATGACCGCCGACGCCAGGTGCGAGTTCGGGCCGAACTTGCTCATGTCCGAGTCCCAGCCGAAGGCGTACTTGCCCTTCTCTTCGGCCTTCTGCAGCACGGCGCTGGAGTCGGTGTTCTGGAACAGCACGTCCGCGCCGCCCGAGATCAGGCTGCCGGCGCCCTCGCCTTCCTTCGGCGGATCGAACCACTTGTTGACCCAGACCACCTTGGTCTTGATCTTCGGGTTCACGCTCTGCGCGCCGAGGGTGAAGGAGTTGATGTTGCGGATCACCTCGGGGATGGGGATCGAGCCGACCACGCCCAGCGTGTTCGACTTGGTCATCGAACCGGCGATCACGCCCGCCATGTACGCGCCCTCGTAGGTGCGGCTGTCATACGTGCGCATGTTCGGCGCCGACTTGTAGCCGGTGGCGTGCTCGAACTTCACGTCGGCGGTGTCGGCGGCGACCTTGAGCATCGGCTCCATGTAGCCGAAGGTGGTGCCGAAGATCAGCTTGTTGCCTTGCCCGACGAGGTCGCGCATCACGCGCTCGGCGTCGGCCGACTCGGGCACGTTCTCGACGAACGAGGTGACGATCTTGTCGCCGAACTCGGCCTCGACCGCCTTGCGGGCGTTGTCGTGGGCGAAGGTCCAGCCGGCGTCGCCCACCGGGCCGACGTAGGCGAAGGCGACCTTCAGCGGCTCGGGCTTCTTGGGAGCTTCGGCGGCGGGAGCGGACGCGGGGGCAGCAGCGGGTGCCGCTTCTTCCTTCTTGCCGCAGCCGACCAGCGCAGCGGTGGCGGCCAGCGCGGCCCAGCCGGAGGCCCGGATCAGGGTACGTTTCGAGAGCTTGGACATGGTTTCTCCATTGTCGTCAACGAGGTGCGCAATTATCACGCCTGAGCACCGCGTTGACGCGCTGCGGGCCACATCGCTGCCAGCCACTCGCGGTACAGGCCAGCCCAAAGTCTGGCGAGCGTTGGAAAAGAGCGATTTTTTCACATCAACTCCGCCTGATTGTGACGGCGCGACACGCCCTGTCGCAGCAAGTCAGTACGCTCCCCTACCAGAAAAACATGCGACAACTCGGGGGGTAACATCGAATCAACCGCGTTTCCATGCACACGCTGCGGCCTGTGCTGCACCAATCTGGACAAGAACCCGGCATACCGGGCGCTGGACCGAGGCGACGGCACATGCAAGCACTTTGACGCGTTGCAGCGCATCTGTTCGATTTATGCGGATCGGCCCACGCTGTGTCGGACTGACACCGTGCATCGACAGTATTTCCCGATGCTTTCGCAAACAGAATTCAATCGAATCAACGCCAGTCTTTGCAACCAAGCACAACTGGCGGCAGGTATCCCGGAAATTTTTCGCCTGACACAGGCATCCTGAGTGCATCCGCACATCGCACATCTTTACTCACTTCGATCGCCAAGGAAATTCAACATGCCTATTCCTCTTCTGCTTTGGGGCGCTGCAGCCGCTCTGGCCGCCACGGGTGTCGTGAAAGGCGTGCAAGCGTCCAACATGATGGATGAAGCCAAGGAAATCGGTGAAAAAGCCGAACGGAAACACAGGCGAGCGGCAGCTTCGCTCGATGAAGTGCGGGGCGATACCCAAGGCGAACTGGAGCAGTTGGGCAAGCTGAAGGTCACGGTCTTCACGCACCAGATTCGCCACCTGATCGAGGCCATCAAACGCACAAAATCGGCCAGCAGCAAGCTGCAGGGCTTCCAGGAAGATTTCAGCATCGAAAAAATAAAAGCCTATGAAAAGATGATCCTCAGTTCGCTGGAGCTGGAAAAGGGCATCGCGTCCGGCGCAGTCGGTGGCGCGCTGGCCGCCATGGGGGCTTATGGCGCAGTGGGAACCTTGGCCACGGCCTCCACGGGTGCCGCCATCACGGGCCTGTCGGGCGTCGCAGCGACCAATGCCACGCTGGCATGGCTGGGAGGCGGGGCGCTGAGTGCCGGGGGTTTCGGCATGGCAGGCGGCATGTTGGCCATGGGGGGCATCGTCCTCGGCCCGGCCCTGGCGATTGGCGGATTCATGATGGCCAGCAAGGCGGAAGAAGCATTGACAGAGGCCAACGCCTACAAGGCGCAGGTATCGATGGCCGTCGCCAAAATGCAGGCAGCCGAAACTGCCATGGAGGGCATCGTGACCAACGTGAAGGAAATCTCGAATGTCATCACGGAACTGGCGCGTCGATTCGACCAAATCAAGGTCGCAGATGACCGCGACCCAGTTCAGTTCCAGCGTATGCTGGCGATGGGCACTGCGCTCAAGAAGGCGCTGGATGTGGCCATCATCAACAAGGAGGGTGTTGCCATCGACAATATCCGGGCCAAATGTTCCGGCTTGATGGCAATCGCATGAAAAACCTGCCCGTAAAAACCATGACCTTCACTAAAATCATCCCGCTGGCAGCAGGAAAATTACCCATCGCGGCATCTGGGTCGGCCATCACCGAGGTCATCAACGCGTGGTCCGATTACAAGAAGACGGTGGAAACAGAAACCACCAAACGTGCGTCAATCGATGCCTGGCGTGATACACGTCTGGCGGATATTCAGTCCAAGAAAGACCTTTTAGAGCTGTATCTCAAGGAGACGTTCAAGGAGCGTGCAGGGATGATCCAAGGGTTTTTCAACACCCTCGACAAGGGCATCGAGAAGGGTGATAACCAGCTCATCAACGATTCGATGGGCGCCATCCTGAACATCGCCAACCAGTCTCCGCTGGCGCAAGCCAAGGAAATCATGCTGGCGATGCACGACCCGAACGTCCAGTCGATCGAGATCTGATCCAGATCGCCCAGCCCTTTGATCAACTGCCGGGGAAGAACGGCTTCCCGATCGACGCCGGCATGTTGGCTCGTATCCACGCCGGGTTCCGGGAGATCAGCACCAGCACGACGATCGTGGCGACATACGGCAGCGCGGTGAGCAACTGGCTGGGCAGTTCGACCCCTTCGCCCTGCAAATGGAACTGCAGCATCGTCACCCCGCCGAACAGGTAGGCGCCCAGCAGCACCCGCGCCGGCCGCCACGTCGCGAACGTCGTCAGCGCCAGCGCGATCCAGCCTTTGCCGGCCGTCATGCCCTCAACCCACAGCGGTGTGTAGATCACCGACAGGTAGGCGCCCGCGACACCGCACAGCGCCCCACCCGCCATCACCGCCGCCAACCGGATGCGCCGCACTGGATAGCCCAGCGCGTGCGCCGATTCGGGCGATTCACCGACAGCGCGCAGCACGAGGCCCGCCCGCGAGCGGTAGAGGAACCACACCAGCGCGAACATCAGCGCGATCGTCAGGTAGACCATCGGGTGCTGCTTGAAGAAGGCGGGGCCGATGACAGGGATGTCGGACAGCACGGGGATGTCGAAGTGCGGCCGCTCGGCGAGCTTCTCCTGCGTGTAGCGGATGCCCACGAACGCCGAGAAACCGCCGCCGAACAGGCTCAACGCGAGTCCTGTGGCGTACTGGTTGGTGTTGAGCCAGATCACCAGCACGCCGAAGGCCGCCGCCATCAACGCCCCTGCCCCGGCGCCCGCGGCGAAAGCGAGCCAGTCGTTGCCGGTATGCACCGACGTGGCGAACCCGGCGATGGCCGCCACCAGCATCATCCCCTCGGCACCGAGGTTGAGCACGCCGGCCCGTTCGTTGATCAGCAGCCCGAGGCCGGCGATGGCCAGCACGGTGCCCGCGTTCAGCGACGCGGCCACCAGCAAGGCGTATTCGTTCATCCCACTCATGGCTTGGCACTCCCGGTCCAGCGGATGCGGTAGGCGATCAGCGTGTCGCAGGCCAGCAGCGTACACAGCAGCAGCCCCTGGAACACGCCCGTCAGCGATTTCGGCAGGCCCAGGCGCGACTGCGCGAGTTCACCGCCGATGTAGAACATGCTCATCAGCACCGCGGAGAAGACGATGCCCACCGGGTGCAGCCGGCCCACGAACGCCACGATGATCGCCGCGAAGCCGTAGCCGACCGGGACATACGGCGTGAGCTGTCCGAGCGGCCCGGCGGCTTCGAGCGCCCCGGCCAGTCCCGCCATGCCACCCGACACCAGCAGCGCCGTCCACAACGCTCCCCGCGACGAGAAGCCCGCATAGCGCGCCGCCGCCGGTGCCAGCCCGCCGACCTGCAATGCGAAGCCGCGGTAGGTGCGGAACAGGAAGGCCGTGAACACCGCCACCAGCGCCAGCGCCAGCAGCACGCCCACGTTGGCCCGCATCCCGTCGAACAGGCGCGGGATCTTGGTCGGCGCGGCGAAGGTGATGGTCTGCGGGAAGTTGAAGCCCTGCGGGTCTTTCCACGGGCCGTAGACCAGATAGCTCAGCACCATCTCGGCCACGTAGACCAGCATCAGGCTGACCAGGATCTCGCTGGCGTTGAAGCGGTCGCGCAGCACGGCCGTGATCGCCGCCCAGGCCATGCCACCGAGCACACCCGCCGCGAGGATCGCCACGACGATCCACTTCGACGACGACGCATCCGCCTGCAGCGCCACCCAGCCAGCGCCCATCGCCCCCAGGATGAACTGCCCCTCGGCGCCGATGTTCCACAGGTTGGCGCGGAAACACACCGCCAGCCCCAGCGCGATCAGCACCAGCGGCACCGCCTTCACCGCCAGTTCCGACAGCGCACGGGCGTTCTTCACCGGCTCGACGAAAAACACCTGCAAGCCCTTCACCGGGTCTTTGCCCAGCAAGGCGAACAGCGCGATACCGATCAGCACCGTCAGCACCAGTGCGATCAGCGGCGACGCCAGCGACATCACCTGCGACGGCTGCGGTCGCGCTTCAAGCTTCAACATGGTCACGCTCCCACAATCCCGACATCCACGCGCCGATGCGCTCGATGGTGGCGTCCCGCGTCGCGATCGACGGCGACACCCGGCCCTGCGCGATGACGACGAGCCGGTCGCAGACCTCGAACAGCTCGTCCAGCTCCTCGCTCACCACCAGCAGCGCACAACCCGCGTCCCGCAGCGCCAGCAGCTCGCCGCGGATCTGCGCCGCCGCGCCCACGTCCACGCCCCAGGTCGGCTGGCTGACGATCAGCAGCTTCGGGTTCGCGGCGATCTCTCGACCGACGAGGTATTTCTGCAGGTTGCCGCCGGAGAGCGATTTCGCCGCCGCCTGCGGACCACCCGCCTTGACGTTGAAGCGCCGGATCAGCTCGGCCGACTGCGCCCGGATCGCGGACATGTCGAGCCAGCCGCCGCGGCCAACGCCTTCGGTGCGGGTCAGCAGAACGTTATGCGCCAGCGAGAGCGTGGGCACGGCGCCGCGACCGAGGCGCTCCTCCGGGACGAAATGCAGCCCCTGCCGCCGCCGCACGGTGGGCGACGCCTGCGCGATGTCCTGGCCGAAGAGCGTGACCGAGCCGGCCGGGGCACGTCGGTCCTCGCCGGACAGCGCCGCCATGAGTTCCTGCTGCCCGTTGCCAGACACGCCCGCGATGCCGACGATCTCGCCCGCCCGCACCTCGAATCCGATGTCCGCCAGCGTCGTGCCAAACGGATCGTCCTTCGGCAGCACCAGCCCGCGCACGGCCAGCGCGACCTCGCCGAGCTTGGCAGGGCGGTGCTGCAACTGCGGCGGCTCCGCACCGATCATCAGGCGCGACAGCGAGGCGTTGGTTTCCGTGGTCGGGTTGACCTCGCCCGTCACCTTGCCGCCGCGCAGCACGGTGCAGTGGTGGCACAGCGCGCGGATCTCGTCGAGCTTGTGGCTGATGTAGAGGATGGCGCAGCCGTTGGCAGAGAGCTTGCGCAGCGTGACGAAGAGCTTCTCGACCGCCTGCGGGGTGAGCACCGAGGTCGGCTCGTCGAGGATCAGCAGCTTCGGGTTCGTCAGCAGCGCCCGCACGATCTCGACGCGCTGGCGCTCGCCGACGCTCAAGCTGTGGACCGGCCGCAGCGGATCGACCTCCAGCCCGTACTCGCCCGCCACCGCCCGGATGCGCTCGATCACCTGCGCCAGCGACATCGCCTTGCCGAGGCCGAGCCAGACGTTCTCGGCGGCGGTCAGCGTGTCGAACAGCGAGAAGTGCTGGTAGACCATGCTGATGCCGAGGGTGCGGGCGTGGGCGGGGCTGGTGATCTGCACCGGCTGGCCGTTCCAGCGCACCTCGCCAGCGTCCGGTTTCACCGCGCCGTAGATGATCTTCATCAGCGTGGACTTGCCCGCGCCGTTCTCGCCCAGCACGGCGTGGATCTGGCAGGGTGCCACCGTCAGCGCCACGCCGTCGTTGGCGCGCACGGCGGGGTACTGCTTGGTGATGCCCAGGAGTTCCAGGCGCGGGGGGGCGGTCATCGGCAGGCTCCGGGTTGGGGCAAGGCATCACGGCGCAGCAGGACACCGCATCGGTGGTGCATTTTGACATCCACCCCGCCCTTGTCCGCGATCTGCCACGCTGCGTCGCAGCCGCGGGAACCTTGACATCCTCCCCGCCCTAAAGGACGGGGATTCCTCCTGCGAGACGCGCATGTCCGCGCGCGGCGATGTTCCTGGCGGCGTTCACGTCGCGGTGGTGTTCCGCGCCGCAATCGCAGCATGTCCATCGCCTCATTCGCAGACCTGTCCTACCTTTCGGACTGCTGGCGGGTATGCCCCCGCAGCGCGAACAGGTCTGGGTTGTGTAGGCTTCATTTACCTCCTCGAACACGATGCCGGCCTGATGGCTCTTGTATTCCAGCATCGTCTTCATCATCGACCACCCGGCGTCCAGCGTGGATTTCGCCATCCGAGTCTTCACCATCGCGCCGGCCTGCACGTTCCCGACGAAGATCGCCGCGTTGCGCTCGACCAGCCCGGTGCTGAACTTGTGCATCGCGTCCGAGCACGTCGCCGCCGTCTTCAGGCCAAGGTCGATCCCCACCGATCCAGTGCCGGCCGACTTCGGCACGTCCACCTTGACGCACGCGTTCAGGTCGAGTATCCGGCCGTGAGCTTCTGCAAGTCGAACCCGCTCAAGAACTCGCGCCGCTCCCGGAGCGCCCGCGCACTCGTCTCGTTGCAGTAGTTCCACACGAAGTTCACCTCACGCGCCATCAAGGACAGCACGCCCGCGTGCTTGTCCTTGATGCGCAGCTTGAGGGTCTTCACGGCTTCCATCCGACAACTGTATTTCCATACATGTCGCTTGACAAGCCGTTCCGGCTTGAACGCT
>NZ_JAAFKF010000014.1 GCF_013299175.1 Sphaerotilus sp. | reverse complement strand
TGCTGGCGCTGGGCCACAGCGTCGAGTGGCACGACTACCCCATGGCGCATTCGGTGTGCCAGGAGGAGATCGAGGATCTGAATGCGTGGCTGCTGAAGGTTCTGGTGGCCTGAACACCCTGCGCCGCACGGCGGTGCGGGCGGTCGCTGCAATGCCTGCTGGTCGTTTGAACGCGGCGGAATGAATCCGGTTGGGTATCCGGGTTCCGTGATTTGATGCACGCTGGTTTCTGAGTCGCCTCTGTATCATGGCGCCGCATGATGCATACCTTTGTTTTTGGTATTGGCGGCGCAGGTTGCCGGATGGCTGAATATTTTGTCCAGCAGCTACCGGCGCGGGTTTTGGCGCTGAATACAGACCAAGCTGCGCTGAATAATTGTCTGCTTGCCGATAAATTCCTGCTCGGCCCAAAAATATGCCAAGGCCGCCCCGCAGGAGTTCCGGCGCTCGGGCAGCGGGCCGCCGCAGAATCGCGGGCCGGTCTCATGGACTTGATATCGGGTGCCGAGCGGCTGGTGCTGGTCACGGGCCTGGGCGGAGGGACTGGCACGGGCGCCACACCCGCGCTGGCCACGATGGCGCGGGAGGGCGGCGTGTCGGTTCAAGTCGTGGCCACTCTGCCGCTGCGGCTGGAGAAACGTCGCCGCGAGCAAGCGCAAGCCGCCGTTGACCAGTTGGCCGCCGCTGACATCGATCTGGTCCTGCACGACCACGAGGACATGGTGATCCGCCACGCCGGCCATGCTTCGCTGGACGATTATTTTCTGAAAATCGACCAATGGGTGGTCGAGGATTTTCTGACCCGAGAAACTCACCATGCACAATGAAGAACTCGCCGCTCGATATTCAAAAATACTGGGCGACATGGATTTGTCGCTCATCGAGAACAGCGGAACGCCGGACGGACTCTCCGGCATATTCCTGAGCACGGTGGGCGAAGGGTATGCCAAGGCGGCCAACAAGACCATGATCGTCGGTTGCGAAACGGCGGGCTGGACAGTATTGCCGCCCGCGGGACTGGAAAGCATGGAGGATTACATCGCCCGTTCGATGGCCAAGCAGCGGCGCTTTCTGGATAATCAACTGCAAAGCCGCAACGCTCGCGGCTACACCTTCCACAACTTCATCAGAAGCGTGACCAGGAAATCAGGCGCGGACGGGCTGGTCTATTCGAACCTGTTCTGCTTCGATTGGAAGCAGGGCAGCCCGATGAAGCACCCCCGCTTCCCGGAGATCAAGCGGCATTCGCAAGCCCTGCTCAAGGCGCAGATCGACGTTCTGCAACCCGACATCATCATCTTCGCCAACGGCATGAACACGGCCGGCTGCCGGCGCGAGTATTTCCCCATCGACGGGCCGGACCAAGTCTGCACCAACGGGCGTGATCACGTCAGTGCCAGCATCGGGCGCGATCACCTCTGGGAGTTCGACTTGCACGAGCGCATCCGCTGCCTCCGGATTCACCACCCCTCGGCGCGCTCCAAGGGGGCTGCCCGCGCCCGCGAGTTCCTGATCGGCTTGCTGCCCGCCGCCGCCTAGAACAGGAAGTACCGCTGCGCCATCGGCAATGAAGTCGCCGGCTCGCACGTCAGCAACTGCCCATCCGCCCGCACGGTGTAGGTCTGCGCGTCGATCTCCATCACCGGCAGGTAGTGGTTATGCACCATGTCGGCTTTCTTCACGGTGCGGCAACCCTTCACCGCCGCCAGCGTCTTGCGCAGCCCATACGCCGCGCCCACCCCGCCCGCGAGCGCCGACTGGCTGACGAAGCTCAGTGACGTGCGCGTCAGCGCCCCGCCATACGAGCCGAACATCGGCCGGTAATGCACCGGCTGCGGCGTCGGGATCGACGCACTCGGGTCGCCCATCGCGGCCATCGCGATGAAGCCGCCCTTGAGCACGAGGCTCGGCTTCACCCCGAAGAACGCCGGCCGCCAGAACACCAGGTCCGCCCACTTGCCCACCTCGACCGAGCCGACCTCGTGGCTGATGCCGTGGGTGATCGCGGGGTTGATCGTCAGCTTGGCGAGGTAACGCTTGATGCGGGCGTTGTCGTGCCTGGCGGTGTCGCCGGGCAGCTTGCCGCGCTGCGTCTTCATCTTGTGCGCCGTCTGCCAGCAGCGGATCAGCACCTCGCCGACCCGGCCCATCGCCTGCGAGTCGGACGAGAACATGCTGATCGCGCCCAGGTCGTGCAGGATGTCCTCGGCGGCGATCGTCTCGCGGCGGATGCGCGATTCGGCGAAGGCCAGATCCTCAGCCAGCGATGCATCGAGGTGGTGGCACACCATCAGCATGTCGAGGTGTTCGTCGAGCGTGTTGATCGTGTACGGCCGCGTCGGGTTGGTGGACGAGGGCAGCACGTTCGGCTCGCCGACCACCTTCATGATGTCCGGTGCGTGGCCGCCGCCCGCGCCTTCGGTGTGGAAGCTGTGGATGGTGCGGCCCTTGAAGGCGGCGACCGTGTCCTCGACGAAGCCGGACTCGTTGAGCGTGTCGGTGTGGATCGCCACCTGCACGTCGGTTTCCTCGGCCACGCTCAGGCAGCAGTCGATCGCCGCGGGCGTCGTGCCCCAGTCCTCGTGCAGCTTCAGGCCGATCGCGCCGGCCTCGACCTGCTGGCGCAAGGCTTCCGGCCGGCTCGCGTTGCCCTTGCCGAGGAAGCCGATGTTCATCGCGAAGGCGTCCGCCGCCTGCAGCATCCGGGCGATGTTCTCGGGGCCGGGGGTGCAGGTGGTCGCGAACGTGCCCGTCGCCGGACCCGTGCCGCCGCCGAGCATCGTGGTCACGCCCGAGGTCAGCGCCTCCTCGATCTGCTGCGGGCAGATGAAGTGGATATGGCTGTCGATCGCGCCGGCCGTGACGATCATGCCCTCGGCGGCGATCACCTCGGTGCCGGGGCCGATGACGATGTCCACGCCGGGCTGCACGTCCGGGTTGCCGGCCTTGCCGATGGCGCAGATGCGGTGGCCGCGCAGGCCGATGTCCGCTTTCACGATGCCCCAGTGGTCGAGGATCACCGCGTTCGTGATGACGCAATCGACCGCATCACCGGCGCCGGGTCCGTTCGGGCGCTGGCTCTGCCCCATGCCGTCGCGGATGGTCTTGCCGCCGCCGAACTTGACTTCCTCGCCGTAGCCGCCGGCGCGCAAGGTCAGATCCTGTTCGACTTCGAGGATCAGGTCGGTGTCGGCCAGCCGCAGCCGGTCGCCCACTGTCGGGCCGAACATCTCGGCATAAGCCCGTCGCGGAAACGTCGCGGATGAAGTCGCCATCTCAGAGTGCTCCCTGCACGAGGCCGCGGAAGCCCCACACCTGCCGGTCCCCGGCGAAATCGACCAGCTCGACCGTGCGCTGCTGGCCCGGCTCGAAACGCACCGCCAGCCCGCTGGCGATGTTCAGCCGCATGCCGTGCGCGGCGGCGCGGTCGAAGCGCAGGCCGGCGTTGGTCTCGGCGAAGTGGTAGTGCGAGCCGACCTGGACCGGGCGGTCGCTGGCGTTCTCGACCACCAGGGTCAGCGTGCGCCGGCCGGGGTTGAGGACGTGTTCGCCCTCGTCGGTGAAGAGTTCTCCGGGGATCATCGTGTCACCTCGCCGTCACTTCTTGCGCGTGAACCACAGCGCGCCCGCGATGCACGCCGCCAGCACGTAGCCGATCACGTCGGTCGAATGCCAGTGCGAGGCGCCGGGCAGGCCGTGGCCTTCATGGGCCTGCGCGGCGACAGCCAGCCCGCACAGGGCAGCGAACAGGGCGGTGTGGTGCAGATGCTTCTTCATGGTGCGTTTCATGCAATGGGTTGATGCACAGTCACCAACTTGGTGCCGTCCGGAAACGTGGCCTCGACCTGGATCTCGGGAATCATCTCGGCGATCCCGTCCATCACGTCGGCACGGCTGAGCACGGTCTTGCCCTCGCTCATCAGCGCGGCCACCGTCTTGCCGTCACGGGCACCTTCCATGATCGCCGCCGAGATCAGGGCGATGGCCTCGGGGTAGTTGAGTTTCAAGCCACGGGCCTTGCGCCGCTCGGCCAGCAGGGCGGCGGTGAAGATCAGCAGCTTGTCTTTCTCGCGGGGGGTGAGTTCCATGGGGCTGGTGCGTTTCTTGAGTGCGAGAGCGGCATGACGACGACGCCTGCCGCCGGAAATGCAACGATCTTGCCTGCACAGGCAGATTTCGGGCCAGCCCCTGCAAACCCGCAGGCGGCCCCTGCCGTGTCCGGTGAGCCACAGCAGCGCGTCATCAAGATCCGCCGCGACTACAACGCCTGGGTCGCCAGCGAGACCCTGGAGGACTACGCGCTGCGCTTCGCCCCGCGCAGCAGCCGGCGCTGGAGCATTGGCCGGGTGGCGAACACGGCGCTGGGCGGCGCGGCGTCGTTCCTCGTGCTGGAGGCGGTGGGGGCCACGCTGCTGGTGCGCTACGGCTTCACGAACGCCGCGCTGGCGATCCTGGCCACGGGGCTGGTGATCTTCCTGGCGGGCCTGCCGATCAGCGTCTACGCGGCGCGCCACGGCGTGGACATGGACCTGCTGACCCGCGGCGCCGGCTTCGGCTACATCGGCTCGACCATCACCTCGCTCCTCTATGCGAGCTTCACCTTCATCTTCTTTGCGCTCGAAGCGGCGGTGATGGCCTACGCGCTGGAGCTGGTGTTCGACATTCCGCTGGCGTGGGGCTATGTGGTCTGCTCCGCCGTGGTGCTGCCGCTGGTGACCCATGGGGTGACAGTGATCAGCCGGCTGCAGGTATGGACGCAGCCGCTGTGGGCGCTGATGCTGGTGACGCCCTATGTCTTCGTGTTCCGCGAGAACCCCGGCGTGCTCGACGGGCTGGTCGGCTACGGCGGCGAGCGCGGGCTGACGGCGTTCGACCCGCTGGCGTTCGGCGCAGCCATGACGGTCGGGATCGCGCTGATCACGCAGATGGGCGAGCAGGCCGACTACCTGCGCTTCATGCCGGAGCAGACCCCGCAGAACCGCTGGCGCTGGTGGGCGGGGGTGGTCGCAGGCGGGCCGGGCTGGGTGGTGCCGGGCGTGCTGAAGATGCTGGGCGGGGCGCTGCTGGCGTTTCTGGCGATCGGCCACATGGTGCCGGTGGAGCGGGCGGTCGATCCCAACCAGATGTACCTGGCCGCCTACGAATACGTCTTCCCGCACTACGGCTGGGCGGTGGCGGCCACGGCGGTCTTCGTCGTCGTCTCGCAGCTCAAGATCAACGTGACCAATGCCTACGCGGGGTCGCTGGCGTGGTCGAACTTCTTCTCCCGCGTGACGCACAGCCACCCGGGGCGCGTCGTCTGGGTGGTCTTCAACACCGGCATCGCGCTGATGCTGATGGAGCTGGACGTGTTCCAGGCGCTCGGCCATGTGCTGGGGCTGTACGCCAACCTCGCCATCAGTTGGGTGATGGCGGTGGTGGCGGATCTGGTCATCAACAAGCCGCTGGGGCTGAGTCCGAAGGGGATCGAGTTCCGGCGGGCGTACCTGTGCGACATCAACCCGGTCGGCGTGGGGGCGATGGGGATTGCGTCGGCGGTGTCGGTGGCGGCGCACCTGGGGGTGTTCGGCGACATGGCGCAGGCGTGGTCGGCGGGGATCGCGCTGGTGACGGCGCTGGTGGCGTCGCCGCTGATCGCGTGGTGGACGGGCGGGCGGTGGTCCCTCGCGCAGCGGGTGGGCGTGCCGGACGAGGCGGCGGGGACGTACCGGCGTTATGCGGCGCCACAGCGTTGCACCGTCTGCGAGGGCGCTTTTGAGGCCGAGGACATGGCGCATTGCCCCGCGTATGGCGGCGTGATCTGCTCGCTGTGCTGCACGCTGGATGCGCGCTGCCATGACCTGTGCAAGGGGCCGGAGTCGCGCCTGTCGGTGCAGTGGTCGGCGGCGCTGCGCTGGGGGCTGCCGCGGGTGGTGTGGCCGTACCTGGACAAAGGACTCGCGCACTACCTGCTGCTGATGCTGATCGCCACGCCGCTGCTGGGCGGGCTGGCGGTGGCGCGGCGGGCGCTGGTGCTGCCGACGCTGGCGCTGGTGGCGGGGGTGGTGGCGTGGTGGCTGGTGCTGGCGCACAAGAGCCGGCAGGTCGCGCAGGAAGAGGCCAACCGCCAGACCGAGGCCCTGCGCCGCGAGATCGCTTCCCACCAGGCCACCGACCGCGCCCTGCAACAAGCCAAGCGCCAGGCCGACGCCGCCAACCAGGCCAAGAGCCGCTACATCACCACCATCAGCCACGAGCTGCGCACCCCGCTGAACTCGATCCTCGGTTACGCGCAACTGCTGGAGGACGACGCGTCCATGCCGCCCGCGCGCCGGCAGGCCGTCAGCGTCATCCGCCGTGGCGGCGACCACCTGCTCACGCTCATCGAAGGCACGCTCGACATCGCCCGCATCGAGAGCGGCAAGCTGCGGCTGGACGTGCGCCCGCTGCGCTTCGCCGAGGCGATGGAGGAGATCGGCCGGCTGTTCGCGCTGCAGGCCGCCGGCAAGGGCATCGGCTTTCGCTGCGAGTTCACGGCGCTGCCGGTGTGCGTGCGCGCCGACGAGCAGCGGCTGCGGCAGATCCTCATCAACATCGTCGGCAACGCGGTCAAGTTCACCCGCGAGGGCGAGGTCGTGCTGCGCCTGCACCACCGCCACGAAATGGCGCGCATCGAGGTCATCGACTCCGGCCCCGGCATGACACCCGAGGAGCTGGCGCGCATCTTCGAGCCGTTCGAGCGCGGCTCGGCCAGTGGCGGGGCGGTCACGGGCGGCGCAGGTCTCGGTCTGACGATCAGCCGCATGCTCACCGACCTGATGGGCGGCGAGTTGACGGTGGAGAGCACGCCCGGCGTCGGCACCACCTTCCGGCTGCGGCTGTTCCTGCCCGAGGTGCGCGGGGCGCTGGTCGAGCGGGTCGCGCCACAGCGGCGCCGCACCGGCTACACGGGGCCGCGCCGCTGCGTGCTGGTGGTGGACAACGAGGAGGTGGACCGCGGCCTGATCGCCAGCCTGCTGGCACCACTGGGCTTCACGATCCGGCAGGCGGCCAGCGGCGAGGCGTGTCTGGCGCTGATGGCGGCGCTCCAGGCGGGACAGGCCGGTGCGGCGGATGGCCCGATGCCCGACGCTGTCTTCATGGACCTGGCCATGCCCGGCATCGACGGCTGGGAGACGCTGCGCCGGCTGCGGGCGCTCGGGTTGGGCGCGGTGCCGGCGGCCATCGTCTCGGCCAACGCCTTCGACAAGGGGCTGGACAACGATGTCGGCATCACCCCGGCCGATTTCCTGGTCAAGCCGGTGCGGGTGGGCGAGCTGCTCGACTGGCTGGGGCGGCGGCTGGCGCTGGCGTGGATCGACGCACCGCCTGCGTCGCCGCCGCCCGCCGCACAGCAGCCCGCGGCGGTGTTGCCGGAGGCCGAGCGGCTGCACGCGCTGCAGGATGCCGTCTCGCTCGGGCATGTGCGCGGCGTGCTGCGGCTGCTGGATGCGCTGGACGCCGAGCGGCCCGAGTGCCGTGATTTTTCCGATCGCCTGCGCACGCTGGCGCGGCAATTCCAACTGGATGCAATGCGCGGATTTCTCCGCAAGGCCCTCGATGAACCCACTGCCTGACCGACCCGACCCCCGCGCCGACCACAGCACCTCCGTGGTGCTGATCGTCGATGACGTGCCCGACAACCTGGCCGTCCTGCACGACGCGCTGGACGAGTCCGGCTACACCGTGCTGGTGGCGCTCGACGGCGCGACGGCGCTGGAGCGGGCGGTGCGGGCGCGGCCGGATGCCATCCTGCTCGACGCGGTGATGCCGGGCATGGACGGCTTCGAGGTCGCCCGTCGCCTGCGCGCCGACCCGCGCACCGCCGCCATTCCGATCATTTTCATGACGGGGCTGACCGAGACCGAGCACGTCGTCGCCGCCTTCGCCGCCGGCGGCACCGACTACGTGACCAAGCCCATCCGCGCCCGCGAGGTCATTGCCCGCATCCACGCCCACACGCTGGCCGCCCGCGAGCAGGCGCAGGCCCGCAACGCGCTCGACGCCTTCGGCCACGCCACGCTGGTGGTGCGGCTGCTCGACGGGCGGCTGGTGTGGCAGACGGCGCTGGCGCGGCAGATGCTGGCGCTGCATTTCCAGTCCGACGGCCGCCGTGCGCCGACGCTGCTGCTGGACTGGCTGCAGCACACGGTGGCGCGGCTCGGGCCGGTCGAGGGGCTGGTGCCCGGCTCGCCGTCGGTGACGCTGGAAACCGCCACCGGCCGGCGCCTGCGCTTCACGCTGCACGAGGCGCTCAGCGAGGTGGAGTGGATGCTGGTGCTGCGCGAGGCGGACGATGCGGCGGCACTGGAGGCCCTGGCACTGGCCTTCGGGCTGACCCCGCGCGAGGCCGAGGCACTCTACTGGGTCGCCAAGGGCAAGACCAACCGCGACATCGGCGAGATCGTCGGTGCCAGCCCCGCAACGGTGAAGAAGCACCTGGAGCATGTCTACGAGAAGCTGGGGGTGGAAACGCGCAATGCAGCGGCGGCGGTGGCGCTGGGGAAGGTGCCCCAACTGGGACGGTGAGGTGAGGTCAGGTCAGGTCAGGTGATGCCTTCCTTCGGGCCTATGGGGTGCCCCAGATAGATCGCCGACAGCCTTGTGCTTACGCTGTGTCCATGCCGTCGCGTTGGTGTTGGTGGTTGGCCTGATGTCCAGGCCGGCGACGGCAGGGAGACAGCGATGCGACTCACCGATCCTTCCGCCATGGCGCTCTGGTCGCGCCTGCAAGCCTTCGAACTCGATCCCCCTGGCCTGACGCGCACGATCAGCGCCCGTGTGGCCGAGGAACAAGGCTGGTCCGCCACGCACACCCTGCGCGTGGTCGAGGAGTACCGGCGTTTCCTGCTGCTGACGCAGGTGGCGGGGCGGCCGGTGTCGCCGTCGCGGGCGGTCGATGCGGTCTGGCATGCCCATTTGCTGTACTCGCGGGATTACTGGGACCGGCTGTGCGGGCAGGTGCTCGGACGCATCCTGCACCACGACCCGAATCCCGGTGGTGCCGACCATGATGCCCACCACCAGACGCAGTACCACGACACGCTGGTCGCGTATGAACGGGTCTTCGGTGAGGTGCCGCCCGCCGATCTGTGGACCCGCAGCCCTGCCGAATCGCCCCGGCCGCTCGGTGGTCTGAGCGAGCGCCACGAAGTGCTCGCCGGATTGCTGGCCGGGGGGTATCGGCCAGCTCTGCTGGCCCTGCTGCGCGGCGGAGCGCCACGGGTCACGGCCACGGCGCTGGCGGGCTTGCACCAGCGCGGGTTGCTGGGCTTCGCGGCGGGTCAGCCGGTGTTGTCCCAGCGGAGGCCCGAGGAGCACGAGGCCCTGACGCCAGAAGAATGGCGGGTCTGGCGCGCACTGCGGCAGACCACCGACAGCGGCCAGTCGCTGAAGCTGCCCCTGTCGCTGGCCTACCCGGAGCTGGTCCAGGAGGCGATCGATGCGGGTCTGCAGCCGACGCCGCAGGACCATGCACAGCGGGTGGCCGCGCGGCGCGCCGCAGCTTGGCGCAGTCCGCTTCGTCTTGCTGCGCTGGGGCTGGCGCTGCTGCTGGGCCTGATCGGGTGGGTGTTCCCGGCCCTGCTGATCGTGCTGTGGTGGGCGTACACGCTCCGACATGCCTATGCCGACACGGAGGTGCAGCCCACCGATCGTGGACAGCAACTGATCGACGAGTTCACCCGCCTGGTGCCGGCGGGAACGTCGGTGTCGCTGGGCAGTCCGCTGCTGTCCATGGTCGTGGCCGCAGGCGTGATCGGGGCGGCTGGAGGCGCTGATCTGGCGGCGCTGAAGGCGGCCATCGCGCCGCGCAAGGGGGACGGCGGCGGCTGCGGCGGCGGTGGTGACGGCAGTTCCGGGGGCTCGGGCAGCAGCGACGGTGGTGGTGGATGCGGCGGCGGCGGCTCGGGAGGCGGCGGCTCTGGCGGGGGCTGATGACCGGGCGCTGCGTCTACGCCATATGGCGTATTTCACGAACTGACCCCGGCCGGGACACTGCGTGCATCCGATCCACCCGCACCCCAGCCCCTCCCGGAGTCACCCTGTCATGAAGATCGTTTCCGCTTCCCGCCGCGCCTTCGCCCAGAAGCTCAGCGCTGTCGCCCTCGGCGTGGCCGTGACCACGCTGCCGCTGCTGGCCCACGCCGCCGACACCATCAAGGTCGGCGTGCTGCACTCGCTGTCCGGCACGATGGCCATCTCGGAAACCGTCCTGAAGGACGTGGCCCTGATGACCATCGACGAGATCAACGCCAAGGGCGGCGTGCTCGGCAAGAAGCTCGAACCTGTCGTGGTCGATCCGGCGTCGAACTGGCCGCTGTTCGCCGAGAAGGCCAAGCAGCTCATCGACCAGGACAAGGCGGTCGTGACCTTCGGCTGCTGGACCTCGGTGTCGCGCAAGTCGGTGCTGCCGGTGTTCGAAGAGAAGAACTCGCTGCTGTTCTACCCGGTGCAGTACGAGGGTGAAGAGCTGTCGAAGAACGTGTTCTACACGGGCGCGGCGCCGAACCAGCAGGCCATCCCCGCGGTCGAATACCTGATGAGCAAGGACGGCGGCTCGGCCAAGCGGTTCGTGCTGCTGGGCACCGACTACGTCTACCCGCGCACGACGAACAAGATCCTGCGCGCCTTCCTGAAGTCCAAGGGCGTGGCCGAGGCGGACATCATCGAGGACTACACCCCGTTCGGCCACTCCGACTACCAGTCGATCATCGCCAAGATCAAGAAGTTCGCCTCCGAAGGCAAGAAGACCGCCGTCATCTCGACCATCAACGGCGACTCGAACGTGCCCTTCTACAAGGAACTGGGCAACCAGGGCCTGAAGGCGACGGACGTGCCGGTGGTGGCGTTCTCGGTGGGTGAGGAAGAGCTGCGCGGCGTGGACACCAAGCCGCTGGTGGGCCACCTGGCGGCATGGAACTACTTCATGTCGATCAAGAACCCGACCAACACCGCCTTCATCAAGCAGTGGAGCGACTACGCCAAGGCCAAGGGCATCGCCGGCCACAAGGACAAGCCGCTGACCAACGACCCGATGGAGGCCACCTACCTCGGCATCCACATGTGGGCGCAGGCGGTCGAGAAGGCCAAGTCCACCGACACCGACAAGGTGATCGCCGCGATGGCCGGCCAGACCTTCAAGGCACCGGGCGGCTTCACCAGCACGATGGACAAGGAAAACCACCACCTGCACAAGCCGGTCTTCATCGGCGAGATCAAGGCGGATGGCCAGTTCAACGTGGTGTGGAAGACGCCGGGTCCGGTCGTGGCCGATCCGTGGAGCGACTACATCGCCGAGAACAAGGGGAAGAAGAACGTGCCGGAGAAGAAGTGAACTCGTGATGTGGGTGCGGGGGGGGAACCCCCTCCCAACCCTCCCCCGCTGGGGGAGGGCTTAACTCAAGTCTCAAGTCTCAAGTCAACTCGACTCGACTCATCGGCCCCTGTCTTTCTCCTCCCCCCAGCGGGGGGAGGCCGGGAGGGGGGTTTCGCACGCTGTGACCTTGCAACCCCCGTGACCCACCTGCGAACACTCCTCCTGCTGGTCATGGCCCTTCTGGCACCTGTCGCCCACGCGCTGACGCCCGACCAGACCGCCGCCATCACCACTGGCGACACCGACGCCCGCATCACCGCGCTCAACCGTATCGCGGCCGAAGCCGATCCGACGCTGCCCGCTTTCCTGCGCGCCTTGCTCGACGGCGAGGTCAAGACCCCCGATGGCGAGGAAGTCATCAACAACAACCGGATGCGCGGCGCCCTCGAAGCTGCGCTCGGTGCCTTGAAACTGGTGTCGCCCGACGCGAAGGTGCGCACCGAGGCGCTCGACGAGTTGCGCAAGCAATCGCTCGAAGAGGCGCAACTGCCGCTGATCGAAAAAGCCTACGCCGCTGAAACCGATGCCGCCCTGAAGTCGCGGCTGGAGCTGATGCGCGCCACGATCCTGATCACGGCGTCTGACCCGGCCAAGCGCCTGTCCGCCGCGCAGTCGCTGGCCGGCAGCAGCGAGCCGGCGGTGAAAAGCCTCATCCAGGAACGTCTTGCCCCCGGCGCCGAAACCGACAACGCCGTGCGCGGCGCGCTGATGACCGCACGGGCCGCCGTCGAAGGCAAGCTGGCCTGGGGCGAGCGGCTGGGCGTCGTGTTCACGGGTGTCAGCCTCGGCTCGATCCTGTTGCTGGTGGCCCTCGGTCTGGCGATCACCTATGGCCTGATGGGCGTGATCAACATGGCGCATGGCGAGCTGATGATGATCGGCGCCTACGCGACCTACCTCGTGCAGAACCTGTTCCGCCAGTTCCTGCCCGGCTTGTTCGACTGGTACATCGTGCTGGCGATCCCGGCTTCGTTCGCGGTGGCGGCGCTGGTCGGCGCGGTGCTGGAGCGCACGGTGATCCGCTGGCTCTACGGCCGCCCGCTCGAAACCCTGCTCGCCACCTGGGGCATCTCGCTGGTGCTGATGCAGGGCGTGCGCACGCTGTTCGGTGCGCAGAACGTCGCGGTCGAGAACCCGTCCTGGCTCTCCGGCGGCGTGCAGGTGATGTCCAACCTGATCCTCCCCTACAACCGGCTCGCCATCATCGCCTTCGCCTTCCTGGTGCTCGGCGGCGTGACGCTGATGATCAACCGGACGCGGCTCGGCCTCTTCGTGCGCGGCGTGACGCAGAACCGGCGCATGGCGGCCTGTGTCGGCATCAACACGGCCCGCATCGACACCTACGCCTTCTCGCTCGGCGCCGGCATCGCGGGCCTGGCCGGCTGTGCGCTGAGCCAGGTGGGCAACGTCGGGCCTGACCTCGGGCAGAGCTACATCGTGGACGCCTTCATGGTGGTCGTCACGGGTGGCGTCGGGCAGCTCGCCGGCACGGTCTACGCCGGTCTCGGGCTGGGCATCCTCAACAAGTTCCTCGAAGGCTTTGCCGGCGCGGTGCTGGCCAAGATCATGGTGCTGGTGTGCATCGTGGTCTTCATCCAGAAGCGTCCGCAGGGTCTGTTCGCCATGAAGGGCCGGAGCGCCGAAGCATGAGTTTTTTCCATAAAACCGGCGTGCTGGCGGCGGCCGTCACTGTGGTCGTGCTGGTGCCGATCCTGAACCTGCTGGTCCCCGAGGGCAGCCTGTTCCACCTCAGCGACTACGCCGTCGCGCTGATCGGCAAGATCATGTGCTACGCCATCTGCGCGCTGGCGATGGACCTGATCTGGGGCTACACCGGCATCCTGTCGCTCGGCCACGGCCTGTTCTTCGCGCTCGGCGGCTACGGCATGGGCATGTACCTGATGCGCCAGATCGGCCGCGACGGCAACTACAAGAGCGACCTGCCGGACTTCATGGTCTTCCTCGACTGGAAGTCGCTGCCCTGGGCCTGGACCTTCTCGGACAGCTTCCTGTTCCAGATGGCGCTGGTCGTGCTGGTGCCGGGGCTGCTGGCGCTGGTGTTCGGCTACTTTGCGTTCCGTTCGCGGATCAAGGGCGTGTACTTCTCGATCATCACGCAGGCGATGACCTTCGCCGCGATGCTGCTGTTCTTCCGCAACGAGACCGGTTTCGGCGGCAACAACGGCTTCACCGACTTCAAGCGCATCCTGAACATCCCCATCGCCCAGCCCTCGACCCGCATGACGCTGTTCGTGCTGACGGGCCTGACGCTGATCGGCTTCTACCTGCTGGCGCGCTGGATTGTCGGCAGCAAGTACGGCCGCGTGCTGCAGGCCATCCGCGACGCCGAGACCCGCGTGATGTTCACCGGCTACGACCCGCTGGCCTACAAGCTCAGCATCTGGACCTTCAGTGCGGTGATGTGCGGCGTGGCGGGCGCGCTGTATGTGCCGCAGGTGGGCATCATCAACCCGGGCGAGATGAGCGCGGCGGCGTCGATCGAGATCGCGATCTGGACGGCGGTGGGCGGCCGGGCGACGCTGATCGGCCCGATCCTGGGGGCTTTCTTCGTCAACGGCGCCAAGAGCTGGTTCACGCAGGTGTTCCCCGAGTTCTGGCTGTACTTCCTCGGCGCGCTGTTCATCGCGGTGACGCTGTTCCTGCCGCGCGGCATCGTCGGGCTGTTCGACAAGTTTTCTTCCGCCGCGGCCAAGAAGGAGAAGCGCGCATGACGCCCGACCTGATGGAATCGATGTCCGAGCTGCGGGCACGCCACGAGGCACGTCTGGCGGCACAAGGCCAGGGCGAGTCGGGGGACCGGGCTGCGGCGTTCGGGCGATTGCTCAAAGGGGGCGAGCCGGATTTCACCCACGGCGTCGCGCTCTACCTCGACGACATCACGGTGAGCTTCGACGGCTTCAAGGCGCTGAACTCGCTCAGCCTCACGATCAACGTCGGCGAGCTGCGCTGCATCATCGGCCCGAACGGCGCCGGCAAGACGACCATGATGGACGTGATCACCGGCAAGACCCGGCCCGACGCGGGCAAGGCGTCGTTCGGCTCGACCATCGACCTGCTGCGCCTGCGCGAGAACGACATCGCCCAGATCGGCATCGGCCGCAAGTTCCAGAAGCCCACCGTCTACGAGCAGCTCAGCGTGTTCGAGAACCTGGAGCTGGCGCTGAAGGCCGACCGCCGCGCCCGCGCGAGCCTCTTCCACCGCCTGAGCGGCACGCAACTCGACCGCATCGGCGAGATCCTGGCGCTCATCCACCTCAAAGATGATGCGCAGCGCACGGCTGGGCTGCTCTCGCACGGGCAGAAGCAGTGGCTGGAGATCGGCATGCTGCTGATGCAAGACCCGAAGCTGCTGCTGCTCGACGAGCCGGTGGCTGGCATGACCGACGAGGAAACCGAGCGCACCGCCGAGCTGTTCCTGTCGCTGGAAGGGCAGCACTCGCTGGTGGTGGTCGAGCACGACATGAAGTTCGTCGATCAGCTCACCGAGGGGCGCAAGACGGTCACCGTGCTGCACGAAGGCAGCGTGCTGGCGGAGGGGAAACTCTCCGAGGTGCAGGCCAATGAAAAGGTTGTCGAGGTGTACCTTGGCCGCTGAACGTGGACGTTGAACAGGAACCCGCGACATGCTCAAGGTCCAAGGTCTGAACCAGTATTACGGCGGCTCGCACATCCTGCGCGGGCTGGATTTCGAGGCCAAGCTCGGCGAGGTGACAGTCATCCTCGGGCGCAATGGGGTGGGCAAGACCACGCTGCTGAAGAGCCTGATGGGCGTGGTGCCGATCAAGACCGGCTCGGTCACGCTCGACGGTGCGGACATCTCGAACGACACGCCCTACGACCGCGTGCGCAAGGGCCTCGGTTACGTGCCGCAGGGCCGCGAGATCTTCGGCCGGCTCACGGTCGAGGACAACCTGCTGATGGGGCTGGCGTACAAGAAGGCCAGCGAGCCGATTCCCGCCGAGCTGTTCGAGCTGTTCCCGGTGCTCAAGCAGATGATCCACCGCCGCGGGGGCGACCTGTCGGGCGGGCAGCAGCAGCAGTTGGCGATCGCCCGCGCGCTGGCGGCGGGGCCGAAGCTGCTGATCCTGGACGAGCCGACCGAAGGCATCCAGCCCAGCATCATCAAGGACATCGGCCGCGTGATCCGCATGCTCGCCGACCGGGGGACCATGGCGATCGTGCTGGTGGAGCAGTTCTATGACTTCGCCGCCGAGCTGGCCGACCAGTACCTCGTGATGGAGCGGGGGGAGATCCTTCAGCACGGGCGTGGGAAGGACATGGAGGCCGATGGGGTTCGGCGCTTGATGTCGATCTGAGGAGGTGAGGCGGCTAGACTCTCCCGGATGCCTTCTCTCTCCGCTCCTCTCCACGTCGCCGTCATCGGCGGCGGCCCCGCCGGCCTCATGGCCGCCGAAACCCTCCTCGCCGGTGGCGCCCGCGTCACCCTGTTCGACGCCATGCCCTCCGTCGGCCGCAAGTTCCTGCTCGCCGGCAAGGGCGGCCTGAACCTCACCCACGCCGAGCCGACCGCCACCTTCCGCGCCCGCTACGCCGAACGCCAGCCCGAGGTGTCCGCCTGGCTCGACCGCCTCGACGCCGACGGCCTGCGCGCCTGGGCCGGCGAGCTGGGCATCAGCACCTTCGTCGGCAGCTCCGGCAAGGTGTTCCCGGCCGAGATGAAGGCCGCGCCGCTGCTGCGGGCGTGGCTGCACCGGCTGCGCGTGGCGGGCCTGACGCTGCACATGCGCCACCGCTGGAACGGCGCGCTGACCGCTGCGCCCGCCGAGGCCACCGACGCTGGTCGCTGGACGCTGCAGTTCGACACGCCCGTTGGTGTGAAAACCGTCCACGCCGACGCGGTGGTGCTGGCGCTCGGCGGCGCGAGCTGGGCGCGGCTCGGCTCGGACGGCGCGTGGCAGCCGTGGCTGGCGGGGCAGGGCGTGGACGTGCGCCCGCTCGTGCCGTCCAACTGTGGCTTCGACATCGCCTGGAGCGAGCACCTCAAGGGCAAGCAGGCCGGCGCGCCGCTCAAGGGCGTGCGCCTGACCTTCACCGACCGCCTCGGTCGCCACTTCAGCCGGCTCGGCGAGGCGGTGGTCAGCGCGAAAGGCATCGAGGGCAACCTCGTCTACGCCGCCTCGGCGCTGCTGCGCGACGAGATCGCCGCGAACGGCCATGCTGACATTCACCTCGACCTGCTGCCCGCCAAGGAGCTGCCGACGCTGACCACTGCGCTGGCCAAGGGCCGCGGTGCCCGCTCGATGCCCAACCACCTGAAGGAACAGGCGGGGCTGACCGGCGTGAAGGCGGCGCTGCTGCGCGAAGGTCTGGACGCCGCGCAGTGGACTGTGCTGTGCAGTGACCCGGCGGCGCTGGCGGGTCGCATCAAGGCCCTGCCGCTGCGCCTGACCGCCCCGCGCCCGATCGACGAGTCGATCAGCAGCGCAGGCGGCGTGCGGCTGGAGGCGATGGACGCGGGACTGATGCTCGCGGCGCTGCCCGGCGTGTTCTGCGCCGGTGAGATGCTCGACTGGGAGGCGCCGACCGGTGGCTATCTGCTCACCGCCTGCTTCGCCAGTGGGCGCGTGGCCGGGCAGGGCGCGCTGGACTGGTGGTCTGCGCCGCATTGACCCGGACGAAGCGACAAGCCCCGAGGTTCAGCCCGGGGTCGAGCGTTCAAGCCGGAACGGCTTGTCAAGCGACATGTATGGAAATACAGTTGTCGGATGGAAGCCGTGAAGACCCTCAAGCTGCGCATCAAGGACAAGCACGCGGGCGTGCTGTCCTTGATGGCGCGCGAGGTCAATCAGGTGTGGAACTACTGTAACGAGACCAGTTCGCGGGCGATCCGCGAGCGCGGAAAGTGGCTGAGCGGGTTCGACCTGCAGAAGCTCACGGCCGGGTACTCGAAGTGCGAGGGCGTGCGGATCGGTAGCGCCACGGTGCAACTGGTGTGCGAGGAATACGCCGCCCGGCGCAAGCAGTTCAAGAAGGCCAGGCTCAACTGGCGCGTGTCGAACGCGAAGGCGGCGAAGCATTCGCTGGGCTGGGTGCCGTTCAAGGCGGGCGGCGCGAAGTACAAGGCTGGGCAGATCGCTGTTGTCGGGCACAAGTTCGGCCTGTGGGACAGCTACGGGCTGAGCCGGTTCGATCTGCGCGCAGGATCGTTCTCGCAGGATGCGCGCGGCCGGTGGTACCTGAACGTGTGCGTCAAGGTGGACGTGCCGAAGTCGGCGGGTACCGGGTCGGTCGGGATCGACCTCGGCCTGAAGACCGCGGCGACGTGCTCGGACGGTGAAGAACTGGCGTCCGGCCTGTACCGCAAGCACGAGGGCGCGCTAGGGATCGCCCAGCGGGCGCGCAAGAAGGACCGGGTGCGCGCGATCCACGCGAAGATCGCCAACACGCGCAAGGACGCGATGCACAAGTTCAGCACCGGGCTGGTCGAGCGCAACGCGGCGATCTTCGTCGGGAACGTGCAGGCGAAAGCGATGGTGAAGACCAAGATGGCGAAGTCCACGCTGGACGCCGGATGGGCAATGCTGAAGACGATGCTGGAATACAAGAGCCATGGGGCCGGCATCGTCTTTGAAGAGGTGAACGAAGCCTACACAACCCAGACCTGTTCGCGCTGCGGGGGCATTCCCGCCAGCAGTCCGAAAGGCAGGACAGGTCTGCGAATGAGGCGATGGACATGCTGCGATTGCGGAGCGGAACACCACCGCGACGTGAACGCCGCCAGGAACATCGCCGCGCGCGGACATGCGCGTCTCGCAGGAGGAATCCCCGTCCTTTAGGGCGGGGAGGATGTCAACTGCAGGGGTTCTTGAATCCCCCTAGGGGTAATCACATCCGTGGCAGGTATTCGCGGTCGAGGTCGTCGGAGGGCGTGGTCTGCGCTGGCTCACCGGTCGGGGGCAGCGGCTCCACCGGATCGACCACGTCCGTGAGCAGTGCAGCCGCCGCGCGCACCAGCGGCCAGCTCAGGGTGATACCGGTGCCATCCAGACTTTCCAGACCGAGTGCCAGCAGCGCGGTGCTCTGGAAGCCGGCCAGGGCGGTGTCGAGTCCATGGTGGTCGGTGCTGCGGCAGAACAGGCAGTAGTCGAGGATGGGTCCGGCGATGTGGGTGGCGATGAGCAGCGCCGCGCAGGCGGGCAGGCCGTCCACGAGGATCAGGTGGCGCTGCTCGGCGGCCTTGAGCATGGCCCCCACCATCATCGCCATCTCGAAGCCGCCAAAGGTGGCGAGCGCCTGCACCGGGTCGTCGATCGGGCCGTGCCGGTTCAGGGCAGTCTGGAGCACGGCCAGGGTGTGCTCCAGGGCATCGCGGTCCATTTTCGGGCCGGAGAACACCAGATCGTGCAGCGGTCGCCCCGTGACCCGTGCGATCACCAGCGCCGCCGATTCCCACGCCCCCACCCCCAGCCCCGCGCAGCCCAGCACGTTGCCCGGCAGGGCCTGCGCGATCTCCATGCCGGCACGGATGGCCGCGTTCACTTGGTCGAGCGACATCGCGGCGGTGAGCCGGCAGTTGCGTGTGCCGTGGGCGATCTTGCGCGACAGCACACCGGGGCCGATGGGCAGCGGTGTGGCCAGACCGCAGTCCACGACGCTCACGCTCAGGCCCTGCTGGTGCGCGAACAGGGGCAGCGGGACGCGGTTCTCCAGCACGTCGTGGACCTGCGTGGTGGTGCTGAGGTGCTGTGGCGGGTTGAGATCGACGGCGATGCCATGGTCGCCGACGAACAGCAGCAGTTGCGGCTGGCGCAGTCGGGGCCGCAGTGCGTTCTGCAGCAGGCCGATGCGCAGGGCCAGCGGCAGCAATTCGCCCAGGTGCCCCGCCGTGCTGACCCGGCGCCGCAGCTTGAACTGCAGCGCCTCTTGCAGCGCAGGGTGGTCAGTCGAGGCGATCAGGGGCGTGGCGTCGGTGGGCATGGGCCGGGATTGTGCGCGTGCCCTTGCACGTGGTCAGCGCCGTGCTTGGGGGGAGGGGTTCCGCTCAGCGCAGAAACAGCCGGTACACCGGGTTGTCCGTCTCTTCGACGCAAGGATAGGCCAGCGTGTCGAGGAACTGCTCGAACGTGGCTTCGTCCGCCTCGGGCACCTGGATGCCGACGAGGATGCGGCCGTAGTCGGCGCCCTGGTTGCGGTAGTGGAACAGGCTGATGTTCCAGTCGGGGTGCATGCTCGACAGGAACCGCGTCAGCGCGCCCGGCCGCTCGGGGAACTCGAAGCGGAACAGCCGCTCGTTCACCGCCAGCTCCGAGCGCCCGCCGACGAGGTGCCGCAGGTGGGCCTTGGCCAGCTCGTCGTGCGAGAGGTCGATGGCGGCAAAGCCCTGGGCGGCGAACAGCGCGCCGATCAGCGCCGACTCGCCGCGGCCGGCGGTGCTCAGGCCGACGAAGATGTGCGCCTGGCGCTCGCCGCTGATGCGGTAGTTGAACTCGGTGACGCTGCGCGGGCCGATCAGCGCGCAGAACCGCTTGAACGAGCCGCGCTCCTCGGGAATCGTCACCGCGAACAGCGCCTCGCGCTCCTCGCCCACGTCGGCCCGCTCCGCGACGAAGCGCAGGCGGTCGAAGTTCATGTTGGCGCCGCAGGTGATCGCGACAAACGTCTTGCCGGTGCAGCCTTCGCGGGCCACGTACTGCTTGACGGCCGCCACGGACAACGCGCCGGACGGCTCCAGGATCGAGCGGGTGTCCTGGAACACGTCCTTCATCGCCGCGCAGACGGCGTCGGTGTCCACCACGATGAACTCGTCCACCAGCGCGCGGGCGACGCGGAAGGTCTCCTCGCCGACGAACTTCACCGCCGTGCCATCCGCGAACAAGCCGACATCGTTCAGCCGCACCCGGTGGCCGGCACGCACGGATTGCAGCATCGCGTCGGAGTCCACCGTCTGCACGCCGATGACCTTGATCTCTGGCCGTACCGCCTTGAGGTAGGCGGCCACACCCGAAATCAGCCCACCACCGCCGATGGCGACGAACACCGCGTCGATCGGCCCCTGGTGCTGGCGCAGGATCTCCATGCCGATGGTGCCCTGGCCGGCGATGACGTGCGGATCGTCGAAGGGGTGGACGAAGGTCAGGCCCTCGGCTGCACCGAGCTTCATGGCGTGGTCATAGGCGTCGTTGTAGCTCTCGCCGACCAGAACCACCTCGCCGCCGAGTGCCCGCACGGCATCCACCTTCACCTGTGGTGTCGTCTCCGGCATCACGATCACCGCGCGACAGCCCAGGCGCTTGCTGCTCAGCGCCACCCCTTGCGCGTGGTTGCCGGCGGAGGCACAGATGACGCCGCGGGCGAGCTGCTCCGCGGTCAGGTGCGCCATCTTGTTGTAGGCGCCGCGCAACTTGAAGCTGAACACGGGCTGGTTGTCTTCACGCTTCAGCAGGATCTGGTTGCCCAGCCGGGCAGAGAGGCTGCGGGCGGGGTCCAGCTCGGTCTCGCGTGCCACGTCGTAGACCTTGGCCGTGAGGATGCGTTGGAGGTAGCTGGTCAGCAGGGTCTGGCGCTCGGAGGGCATCATGGAACTCGACGTGACGGCACGGGGTGACGAAAAAAAGCCCGAGGTTTTCACCTCGGGCTCAATCCACCTATGGAGGAGGGTGGAGGAGACAACCGTTGCTTGGGAGTGCCTGATGTTGGAAAAGTTCTAGGGGGCATTCCCAATTGCTTGTTGGAAAGTGTACCAAAGCGAATGCCGTGTTGCAACGCAGCAGCGGCATTCATTTGTGTCTTGTCAGGCGTCTGCAAGTCACAACCCAGCCACAATTCGGCCCTTTCTCCCCCTGCATTTACTCTGAGCGATACCCGTCATGGACTGCACGATCAATTGGATGCCGGCTTCCGGCATGGCGTTTTCAGCCGAAACCGGCAGCGGCCACCTGCTGATGATGGACGGCGCACCCGAGGGCGGTGGCCGCAATCTAGCCCCCCGGCCGATGGAAACCCTGCTCGCCGGGGCGGGCGCCTGCACGGCGTACGACGTGGTGCTGATCCTCAAGCGGGGGCGCCAGCAGGTGCAGGGCTGCCAGGTCAAGGTCCACGCCGACCGTGCCGAGACCGAGCCGAAGGTGTTCACCCGCATCGTCATGCAGTTCATCGTCAGCGGGGTGAAGCTGTCGGAGCCGGCCGTGCGGCGGGCGGTGCAGATGTCCTACGACAAATACTGCTCGGCCACGGCGATGCTGGCGAAAACGGCCGAAATCGAATTGCAGGTCGATGTGGTGGACACCGCTGCGACAGCCGCCTGACCCACCGGATCAGACGCGGTGTGCCGTGGTCGTCATGACCTTGGCCGCAGCCCGCATCAGCCAGCGCACCGGCATGGGCGGGCGCACGCCGCCGGCCTGCTGCGCTGCCTCGGCGTGCGCGATTTCATCGTCGCGCATCTGCCGGACGATGGCGCGAGACGCCAGATCGGCTGCGGGCAGTCGTCCCAGGTGGCTGTCGAGGTGGGCTTCGACCTGGCGCTCGGTTTCGATCACGAAGCCCAGGCTGACCCGATCGCCGAGCCGCGCTGCCACCATGCCGATGGCAAAAGCACCGGCGTACCAGAGCGGGTTGAGCAGCGACTGCCGGTCGCCGAGTTCCCTCAGGCGCTGGGCGGTCCAGGCGAGGTGGTCGGCTTCTTCGCGGGAGGCGGCTTCGAGGTGGGTGCGCAGAGCTGCGTCTTGTGTGCCCAAGGCTTGCGCCGTGTAGAGCGCCTGGGCGCAGACCTCACCGACGTGGTCTACCCGCAACAGCGCACCCGACAAGCGCCGTTCGTTTTCGTCGAGTCCAGCCGGCACCGGCCAGGCATCTGCCTCGGGCTGCGGTGTGGCGCGCTGCGCG
This sequence comes from Sphaerotilus sp., assembly GCF_013299175.1. Taxonomy (GTDB): domain Bacteria; phylum Pseudomonadota; class Gammaproteobacteria; order Burkholderiales; family Burkholderiaceae_C; genus Sphaerotilus. Next base: position 29,977 of record NZ_JAAFKF010000014.1, on the reverse strand, counting down.
TGGGTTTGGCCCCAGAGGGTGCGCAGGCTCTGGTCTGCTGCCGACAGCAGGCGGTCGATCGGCGTGTGCGTTCTCATGCGCGGGCAGTGTAGGCGCCTCGCCTCGCCCCGCATGCTTGTTGCACCATGACAACGCAATGTACCTATTCACGAAGTCCCGCTTGGCAAGCGTTGAACCGGTCTGGTGCAATACTGTCAGCTTCCGATGAGGAGGTCGGCCTGTCCGGGCAGTGTCGTGAGACGACACCTCGCGCTGCAGGACCCTCTAGTTCAACCTAGGAGATATTTGCATGAAGAAGTCTCTGCTCGCTCTCGCCGTTCTGGGCGCATTCGCTGGTGCCGCTTCGGCTCAATCGTCGGTTACGCTGTACGGTCTGATCGATATGGGTGTTGCTCGCATCAATGAGGGTACCTCCAACGGCGTCCTCAATGGCGCCCCGGCAAAGCCGGGCGTGAACACCGTTCAGCAAGGCGCTTCCTCGCGTCTGGGCTTCCGTGGCGTCGAAGACCTGGGTGGTGGTCTGAAGGCTGCGTTCCAGCTCGAACACCGTTTCTTCCCGGACACCGGCGAAATCAACGCCCAGTTCTGGAACGCCCGTTCGACCGTGTCGCTGGCCTCGTCGGCTGGTTCGGTCTATCTGGGTCGTGAATACGTGCCGGCATTCTGGGTGGCCCTGGCGGGCGATCCGTGGGGCTGGGACACCATCGGCCAGTTCAGCTCGTCCTACACGTGGGCTGGCTACCGGTCGGGTGACAGCCTGGGCGGTCTGACCAACGCTTCCAGCATTCGCAACGGCAACACCATTGGCTTCAAGACGGCCAACATGGGCGGCTTCACCGCCGAGCTGGCTGTGTCGGGCAGCGAAGCCAACCGCGGCCTGTACGGCAAGTCGGTCGGCTTCAATGCCCAGTACGCCAACGGCCCGATCTACGTCGGCCTCGGCTTCGACCAGACCAAGAACAACACCGGTGGCACCACCGTGGATCCGCGCCTGGTCGTGGCAACGGTCAAGGGCACCTTCGGTGTCGTGACCCCGAGCCTGACCCTGGCCCAGAGCCGCTCGGCGGCCAACGTCGTGACCAAGGGCATCACCCTGGCCACGGCGATCAAGGTCAGCTCGTCTGGCTCCGTCCGCCTGGGTCTCGCTCGCAACGATCCCGCCGGTGCCGACAACAACAGCACCAAGGCTGCCGTTGGCTACATGCACGGTCTGAGCCCCCGCACGTTCATCTATGGTGACGTGGCGACCGCCAAGACCGACCTGAAGACCCGTTCCACCGGTTTCGACTTCGGTGTGAAGCACTCGTTCTGATGTTGGTGGATGGTGTCTGCCCACAGCGGGCAGGCGCCATCGCACCTCAGTCGAGTCCCAAAAAGCCACCTTCGGGTGGCTTTTTTCATGGGAGACCCCGTCCATGCGCCTGAACACCCCCCTGGTCCATCGAATCGTCCGCCTTGGAAGCCTGGGCGGTGTGCTGGTGGGCGTGCTGGGCTGTACGACGGCGCCGATGCCCGCTGCCGACACGCCCTGGACGATGCAGCGCCTCCCCGGCAAGCGCACCACCGAATACACCCCTGCCCTCCGCGCCGGTCAGCACTGCACCCAGGCCAAGGCCAACCGCTCGGCCAGCCTCTGGCGCCGCGTCCTGCGGCGTGAACCGGAGTCCTGGCGCAGCCTGCAGTTTTCCTGGTGGGTGGACACCCTCAGCCCCGAAGCGACAGTGGCCGATACCGACCGGGATGACGCCTCGGCCCGTCTGGTGCTGGCGTTCGACGGCGATACCTCGCGCCTGTCCGCCCGCAACCAGATGCTGTTCGAACTCGCCCACACCCTCACCGGCGAAGCTCCTCCTTACGCCACGCTGATGTATGTCTGGGACGCCAGTGCCCCCGTCGGTACCATCATCACCAACGGCCGCTCTGACCGCATCCGCAAGATCGTCGTCGAATCCGGCTCCGAGCGCCTGCGCCACTGGCGGCACTACGAGCGTGACGCCCAGGCCGACTTTCTCGCGGCATTCGGTGAAGCCCCTGGCACCCTGATCGGCATGGCCTTCATGACCGACGCCGACAACACCCAGACCCAGGTCGAAGCCTGCTACGGCCCGGCCACCTTGCGCTGAGCTGAGCTGGTCGGGTTTTTCGCGGGCTTTCATTGCTTGCAATTCGGTGATCGCGCTGGCACGCTGCGTCGATGACCGTTTTCCTCCTCCGCCGACTGGCCCAAGGCGTGCTGGTGATGCTGTCCGTGGCCTTGATTGCCTTCATGCTGTTCCGGTATGTGGGTGATCCGGTCGTTTCCATGGTCGGTCAAGACGCCACCCCCGAACAACGCACCCAGCTCCGTGCTGATCTCGGCCTCGACCGCCCCTTCCCCCTGCAGTTCGCCCGCTTCGTCGCCCAGGCCGCGCAAGGCGAGTTCGGCCTGAGCCTGCGCCAGGGCCGCAAAGTCTCCGCGCTGATCGTGGAGCGGCTGCCCGCCACGCTGGAGCTGGCGCTGGTCGCCGCGGTGCTCGCGCTGCTGGTCGGGATTCCGCTGGGGGTGTTCGCGGCGCTGCGGCGCGGGCGCGGGTCGGCGCAGGCGGTGATGCTGTTCTCGCTGCTGGGCGTGTCGCTGCCGACCTTCCTCATCGGCATCCTGCTCATCCTCGTGTTCGCTGTCTGGCTGCACTGGCTGCCCAGCTTCGGCCGCGGTGAACTCGTGGCCCTCGGCGGCTGGCAGACCGGCCTGCTCACGTTCGACGGCTGGCGCCACCTGCTGCTGCCCGCCATCACGCTGTCGATCTTCCAGCTCACGCTGATCCTGCGGTTGGTGCGGGCGGAGATGCTTGAAGTGTTGCGCACTGACTACATTCGCTTTGCCCGCGCCCGCGGCTTGAGCGACCGGGTGGTGCATTTTCGCCACGCTCTGAAGAACACCCTCGTGCCGGTCATCACCATCACCGGCCTGCAACTCGGCTCGTTGATTGCCTTCGCGATCATCACCGAAACCGTCTTCCAGTGGCCCGGCATGGGGCTGCTGTTCATCCAGGCCGTGCAGTTCGCCGACATCCCGGTGATGGCGGCTTACCTGTGTCTGATTGCCTTGATTTTCGTGTTGATCAACATGGCGGTCGATCTGCTGTATGTGGCAGTCGATCCACGCTTGCGGGTGGCGGCGTCCCCTGCGGGCCACTGAAAGGGGTTTCTGCATGGCTGCTTCGATGTTTCCCGTTTCTTCCTTCCTGCTGGCGGGCCTGCTGCTGACCGGCGTGCCACTGGCCCAGGCCGTGACGCTCAAGGTCGCGAACCAGGGTGACGCGGTGTCGATGGACCCGCACTCGCTCAACGAGTCGCTGCAACTGTCCTTCACCGGCAACGTTTACGAGCCGCTGATCGCCCGTGACAAGAAGCTGGGTCTCGTGCCCGGACTGGCCACCGCCTGGAAGCAGACTGCCCCGACCGTGTGGCGCTTCGAGCTGCGGCCTGGCGTGAAATTCCACGACGGTGCGCCCTTCACCGCCGACGACGTGGTGTTCAGCTTCAAGCGTGTGGCGGGCGACGGCTCGGACATGAAGAGCTACACCTCCAGCATCAAGGATGTGCGCAAGGTCAGCGATCTGGTGGTCGAGATCGAGACGCTGACGCCGTTCCCGATCCTGCCGGACGTGTTGACGCTGGTCTACATGATGAACCGCGCCTGGTGCGAGACGAACAAGGCCACGACGCCCGTCGATCGCCGCAAGGGCACCGAGAACCTCGCGTCGTTCAAGGCCAATGGCACCGGACCCTTCCGCGTCAAGGAACGCCAGCCGGGGGCGCGCACGGTGCTGGCGCGGCACTTCGCGTACTGGGACAAGGTCGAGAGCAACGTCGATGAAGTCGTCTTCACCCCGATCGGCAACGACGCGACCCGCGTGGCGGCACTGATGTCGGGCGAGGTGGACGTGATGGAGCCGGTGCCGCTGCAGGACGTGGCGCGGCTGAACAGCAACCCCGCGCTCACCGTGATGCAGGGGCCGGAGCTGCGCACCATCTTCCTCGGCATGGACCAGAAGCGCGACGAGCTGCTGTTTTCCAGCGTCAAGGGCAAGAACCCGTTCAAGGACGTGCGCGTGCGCCAGGCGTTCTACCAGGCCATCGACATCGAGGCGATCCGCAGCCGGGTCATGCGCGGGGCGGCGACACCGACGGCGCTGATGGTCGGGCCGGGTATCAAGGGGTTCGTGCCGGAGATGAACAAGCGGTTGCCCCACGACCCCGAGGCATCGAAGAAGCTGCTGGCCGAGGCGGGCTATCCGTCGGGTTTCGAGCTGACGATGAACTGCCCGAACGACCGCTACGTCAACGACGGCGAGATCTGCCAGGCGGTGGCGTCGGGTCTGGCGAAGGTGGGCGTGAAGATCAACCTGCTGGCCGAGAGCAAGGCCACCTACTTCCAGAAGATCCTCAGCCGCAACACCAGTTTCTACCTGCTGGGCTGGACGCCGGGCACCTACGACGCGCACAACGCCCTGACTTCGCTGATGGCCACGCCGACCGACAAGGGCCAAGGCCAGTTCAACCTGGGCAGCTACAGCAACCCGAAGGTGGACGAGCTTACCCTGAAGATCCAGAGCGAGACCGACCAGACCAAACGCAGCACGATGATCGCCGAAGCCTTCAAGATCCACGCCGATGACATCGGACACCTGCCGCTGCACCAGCAGGCGCTGGCCTGGGGCATGAAGAAGTCGGTGGCGCTGACGCAGCTCGCCGACAACATGATGTTCTTCAAGTGGGTGACCGTGAAACCATGACGGTGGCGACGGCACGCCGCGAGGGCTGGCGCGACAGCGAGGTCTGGCACAGCTTCACGGGTTCTCCTGCGGCGATGGGGGCGGCGGTCGTGTTCGCGGGCTGCTTGATCGCGGCGTTCGGGGCGCCCTGGATTGCGCCGCACAACCCCTTCGACCTCGCCAGTCTGGACCTGATGTCCTCCCGCCTGCCACCCGCATGGTCGGCCGAAGGGCAGCGGCTGTACCCGCTCGGCACCGACGACCAGGGCCGCGACATCCTCTCCGCGGTGATGTATGGCGCCCGCATCTCGCTGCTGGTCGGGATGGCGTCGGTGCTGCTGTCGATGGTGGTCGGGGTCGGGCTGGGGCTACTGGCGGGGTTTGTCGGCGGTCGCACGGACGCGCTGATCATGCGGGTCTGCGACGTGATGCTGTCGTTTCCATCGATCCTGGTGGCGTTGCTGATCGACGGCGTAGGCAAGGCGCTGTGGCCGAACGCGCATGACCTGCTGGCGTTTTCGGTGCTGGTGCTGGCGATCTCGCTGACCGGCTGGGTGCAGTACGCCCGCACCGTGCGCGGCTCGACGCTGGTGGAGCGGCAGAAGGACTATGTGCAGGCGGCGCGGGTGATCGGGGTGGCGCCGCTGCGGATCATGCGTCGGCATGTGCTGCCGAACGTGCTCGGGCCGGTGCTGGTGTTGGCCACCGTGCAGGTGGCCACCGCGATCATCACCGAGGCGACGCTGTCCTTCCTCGGCGTCGGGGTGCCGCCGACCTCGCCGAGCCTGGGCACGCTGATCCGCACCGGCAACGATTTCCTGTTCTCCGGCGAGTGGTGGATCACGGTGTTTCCGGGCGCGATGCTGGTGCTGATCGCGCTGAGCGTGAACCTGCTGGGCGACTGGCTGCGCGATGTCCTCAACCCGCGGCTGCGGTGATGTCCTGGTGACCCCTTTGACCCCTTTGCTTGAAGTCGATCACCTGCGGGTGGAATTTGCGCATCGCCACGGCGCGCTGCGGGCCTTGGACGACGTGTCGTTCAGCCTCGCGGCGGGCGAGATCCTCGGCGTGGTCGGCGAGTCTGGCGCGGGCAAGTCGCTGACCGGCGCGGCCATCATCGGCCTGCTCGATCCGCCCGGCCGCATCGCCGCAGGCGAGATCCGGTTCGACGGGCGCCGCATCGACCACCTGCCGCCCGACGAGATGCGGAAGATTCGCGGCCGGCAGATCGGCATGGTGTTTCAAGACCCGCTGACCTCGCTGAACCCACTGTTCACGGTCGGGCAGCAGCTCGTCGAAACCATCCAGGTACACCTCGGTTTCGACCGGCAGGCGGCGCGGGCGCGGGCCGTGCAACTGCTCGCCGACACCGGCATCCCCGCGCCCGAGCTGCGGCTGGAGCACTACCCGCACCAGTTCTCCGGCGGGATGCGCCAGCGGGTGGTGATCGCGCTGGCGCTGGCCGCCGAGCCACGGCTGATCATCGCGGACGAGCCGACGACGGCGCTCGACGTGTCGATCCAGGCGCAGATCATCGCCTTGCTGAAGCGCGTCTGCCGCGAGCGCGGCGCGGCGGTGATGCTGATCACGCATGACATGGGCGTGATCGCCGAGACCTGCGACCGGGTGGCGGTGATGTACGCCGGGCGTGTGGCCGAGATCGGGCCGGTCGGCGCGCTGATCCACCGGCCGGCGCATCCGTACAGCGTCGGCCTGATGGGCGCGATCCCGTCGATGGACGAGGACCGCGAGCGGCTGCTGCAGATCGACGGCGCGATGCCGCGGCTGAACGCGATGCCGAGCGGCTGTGCGTTTCACCCACGCTGCGAGCGTGTGATCGACCGCTGCCGCAGCGAGCGGCCCGAGCTGATGGCGACGACGGGCGAGACCCGCGCCGCCTGCTGGCGGGTGTCGCCTGTGCAGGAGGTGGCATGACAGCGCCGCTCGTGGAAGTCCACGATCTGGCGAAGACCTTCGATGTCTCGGCGCCGTGGCTGAACCGGGTGATCGAGCGCCGGCCGCGGCAGTGGGTCCATGCGGTCGATGGCGTGAGTTTCGAGATTCCGCGTGGGCAGACGCTGGCGCTGGTGGGCGAATCCGGCTGCGGCAAGAGCACGGTGGCTCGGCTGCTGGTGGGTCTGCACGCGCCGACTCGGGGAGAGGTGCGGATCGACGGCCAGCCGCTGCACGCCACGCTCGCCACGCCGCAAGGGCAGGCGCTGCGGCGTCGGCTGCAGATGATTTTCCAGGATCCGTATGCGAGCCTGAACCCGCGCTGGACGGTGGCGGACATCGTCGGTGAGCCGCTGCTGGAGCACGGCTTGCTGACCGACCGCGCCGCGCTGCGCGAGCGGGCCGCCGAGTTGCTGACGCAGGTGGGATTGGCCGGTGCCGACCTTGACCGCTTTCCGCACCAGTTCTCAGGCGGTCAGCGTCAGCGGGTGTCGATCGCCCGTGCGCTGGCGACCAGCCCCGAGTTCCTGGTGTGCGACGAGCCGACCTCGGCGCTCGATGTGTCGGTGCAGGCGCAGGTGCTCAACCTGATGAAGGATCTGCAGCGCGAGCGCGGGCTTACCTACCTCTTCATCTCGCACAACCTCGCGGTGGTGCGGCATGTGAGCGACCGGGTGGGCGTGATGTACCTCGGGCGGCTGGTCGAGGTGGCGGACAAGCGGACCTTGTTCGCCCAGCCGCGCCACCCGTACACGCGGATGCTGCTGGACGCGATCCCGGACATTCACATGACCGGTCGTGCCAGGACACCAGTGCAGGGTGAAGTGCCGGACGCGCTGAACCCGCCCGCCGGCTGTGCGTTCAATCCGCGCTGTCCGCACGCCAATGCCCGCTGCCGGGCGGAGCGGCCGGCGCTGATCGAGGCGGATGGCGTGCGCGTGGCGTGTCACGCGGTGGAAGAGCGCCGGATCTGAGCCGGCGGAGCCAGTGGCTGTTTCAGCGGCGCAAGGCGCGGGCGCACTCGCTGGCCAGCGCCGGGCCGCGGTAGATCAGCCCGGTGTACACCTGCACCAGATCCGCCCCAGCCGCCCGCTTGGCTTTGGCGTCCGCCCCGCTGAGTACACCGCCGACGCCGATGATCGGATACGCGCCGCCCAGCTCGGCCCGCAACTGCCGGATCACCGCGTTGCTCGCCTCGAACACGGGCGAGCCGGACAAGCCGCCCGTCTCCTGCGCGTGCTTCAGCCCCTTCACGGCGTCGCGGCCGATGGTGGTGTTGGTGGCGATCACGCCGTCGATGCCGTTGTTCTTCAGCGTCGCGGCGATCACCTTGACCTGCGCCTCGTCGAGGTCGGGCGCGATCTTCACGAACATCGGCACCGTGCGGCCGTGTTCCTTGGCCAGACGCAGCTTGCGTGCCTGCAAGGCCGACAGCAGCGCGTCCAGCGCCTCGTCGCTCTGCAGCGCCCGCAGGTTCTTGGTGTTCGGGCTGGAGATGTTGACGGTCACGTAGTCGGCGTGCGGATACACCCCGGCCAGCCCGATCAGGTAGTCATCGACTGCATTCTCGATCGGCGTCACGGCGTTCTTGCCGATGTTCAGCCCGAGGACGCCACCCGCCCGCCGGAAGCTGGTCGCCCGCTTGACGTTGGCGAGGAAGCTGTCCAGCCCCTCGTTGTTGAAGCCCAGCCGGTTGATCAGCGCGTTGGCTTCCGGCAGGCGGAACATGCGCGGCTTCGGGTTGCCGGGCTGGCCTTTCGGGGTCACGGTGCCGACCTCGATGAAGCCGAAGCCCATTGCGCCGAGGCCGTCGATGCAGCGGCCGTTCTTGTCCAGTCCCGCCGCCAGCCCGATGCGGTTCGGGAACTTCAGCCCCGCCACCGTCACCGGATCGCTGACGCGGCGGTGCGCCCAGAGGCATTGCAGCGGCGTGTTCTGCAGCCGCGCGATCGAGTCGAGCGTGAGTTCGTGGGCGGCTTCCGGGTCGAGTCCGAACAGGAAAGGGCGGGTGAGGGCGTAGGGAACGAGGGCCATAATCGTGCGATTGTCCCTGATTCAACGACCCCGATTTCCCTTCCCGATCACGCGCGCCACCATGACCCAAGACGAACTCAAGGCCCTCGTCGGCCAAGCTGCTCTCCAGTACGTGCAACCCGGCACCATCGTCGGTGTCGGCACCGGCTCCACGGTGAACAAGTTCATCGATGCCCTCGCCACCGTCAAGGACACGATCCGCGGCGCCGTCTCCTCGTCCGTCGCCAGCACCGCTCGCCTGCAGGCGCACGGCATCCCCGTGTTCGACGCCGCCGACGTGGACGCGATCCCCGTCTACATCGACGGCGCCGACGAGATCGACGCGGCCGGGAACATGGTCAAGGGCGGCGGCGCCGCGCTGACCCGCGAGAAGATCGTCGCCGACCTGGCCGAACGCTTCATCTGCATCGCCGATGAAAGCAAGCTGGTGGACGTGATGGGCCGCTTCCCGCTGCCGGTCGAGGTGATCCCGATGGCGGCGGCGCAGATTGCCCGGCGCTTCCAGGCAGCCTACGGCGGTGACGCGACCCTGCGCGCGGGCGTCGTGACCGACAACGGCAACCACATCCTCGACGTGCGCGGCCTGCAGATCACCGACCCGCTGGCGATGGAAACCGAGGTCAACCAGTGGCCCGGCGTCGTCACGGTCGGCATCTTCGCGCGGCACAAGGCGCGGGTCTGCCTGCTGGGCACGGCGTCAGGTGTCCGCACGATCACCTACTGAAACTCAGGAGTCCGCCGATGTCCGCCGCTGTCCATGTCGTGAACCACCCCCTGCTGCAGCACAAGCTCACCTATGTGCGCAGCCAGGACACCACCACCGACAACTTCCGCCGCCTTGTGCGGGAGATTGCGGCGATGCTGGCCTACGAGGTCACGCGGGATCTGCCGACGGAGCTGATCGACATCCAGACCCCCGTGGCGGCCACACGCTCTCCCGTCATCAGCGGCAAGAAGCTGTGTCTGGTGTCGATCCTGCGGGCGGGCAACGGGATGCTGGACGGCATGATCGACCTGTTGCCCGGCGCCCGCGTCGGCCACATCGGGCTGTACCGCGACCCGGCGACGCTGCAGCCGGTCGAGTACTACCTGAAGCTGCCCGAGGACATCCAGGAGCGCACCGTGATCGTCGTGGACCCGATGCTCGCCACCGGCCACTCGGCGGTGGCGGCGCTGCACCGGCTGAAGGAGGCGGGCGCGACCAGCCTGAAGATGGTCTGCATGATCGGCGCGCCCGAGGGGGTGAAGACACTGACCGAGGCCCACCCGGACGTGCCGCTGACGCTGGCGGCGCTCGACAGCCACCTCAACGACCACGGCTACATCGTGCCGGGGCTGGGGGATGCGGGGGATCGGATCTTCGGGACGAAGTGAGGTGCGGCGCTTCGTTCGGTCAGCATCCTTGTCAACGCGAGAGCCGCTCCACGTAGGCCTGGTAGCTGTAGCTGCGGTTCTTTTTCTGCCCCGTCATCTCCGTCACGATGCCGAGGTTCTCCAGCACCTGTACGGCCGCGGTGGCGGTGGGGAAGCTGGTGTCGAGCTGCTGACGCACGCGTTCGATGGTGAAGCGCGGCATCATCGGTAGCAGCTCGAACAGCCGGTAGCTCGCCGGGCCGGCCTTGGGCGATTGCAACAGGGCTCTGCGGTCAGTGGCCACCAGACTGGCGACGGCGATGATGTTCTGTTCCGCATCGCCCGCAGCGGTCGCTACCCCCTCCAGAAAGAACGCCACCCAGGACACCCAGTCGCCGTCGGTGCGGATGGCGGACAGGCGGCGGTAGTACTCGGCCTGGTGTTGCTTCAGGTAGCCGCTCAGGTACATCAAGGGTTCCGACAGCAATCCCCAGTGCTCGAACAGTGCCGCGATCAGCAGGCGGCCGATGCGCCCGTTGCCGTCCAGGAAGGGGTGGATGGTTTCGAACTGCGCGTGGAGGAGTGCCACCTTGACCATGGGCGGCAAATCCGTCGCAGGTGTGTGGATGAACCGCTCCATGTCGGCCAGCAGTTCCGGCACCCGCTCTGGCGGTGGTGGCACGAAGACCGCATTGCCTGGCCGCGTGCCGCCGATCCAGTTCTGCGATCGGCGCAGCTCTCCGGGCTGCTTGCCCGCGCCGCGCGCACCGTCCAGCAGCAAGCGGTGGGCATCGCACAGCAGCCGCACGCTGACGGGCAGTCCTTTGGGATCACGCAATTGCGCTTGAACCCAGCGGAAGGCGCGGAGGTAATTGGTGACCTCCTCCACATCGTCGGTGTTGCTGACCTTGAAGCCGGCTTCTTCGTCGAACAGGTCGGTCAGCGTGGCCTGCGTGCCCTCGATCTGCGAGGTGAGCAGGGCTTCCTTGCGGATGGCGCTGTACAGCAGCCAGTCCACCGACGGAGCCAGCCCCGACACGCCCGCCAGGCGCGCAAGTGCAAGCTCTGCCTGGCGATGGAGGTCGGCGAAGACCGCAGGCTCCAGGGCTGGAGCCCTCGGCGGCAAGGGGTGGGGCACGAACGCCCGCACGGACTCCCCGAGGGTCGTTGAAATCGCGTAGGTACCAGTGGGGTGGGGCATTGAAAGCACACCTGGATTGTGGGAACCAAATTAAACCATTCTTTAATTTGGTTCGACGCAATTCAAGGTGGCTTTGATATGCCCCAACCTGACCGTCAACGCTTGCAGAACACGGCCACCACGCCACCGCGCCCCGAATCGTCGTTCTCGCCATCGGTGAGTTTCAGGCTGCGCGTGAACGTCACCATGTAGGCGCACTGCGGCCAGCCGCTGGTGTTCAGATGCACCTGGCCGTGGCCGCCACGCACCGAGCTGAACTGGTCTGGTGGCACGGGCGGCACCCCCAGGCCCGGCAGCGTCGGCGTGCCGCCGGGGATCACGGCGGAGGTCGAGATCCCCAGCGCCCACGAACGCACCAGCGCGTGGTCCACCGTGTAGCGCAGGTCCACCATGTTGGTGATGCCCTCGCAGGGTGTCGCGCCCGGTGCGGTGAACTGGTCAAGGTTGAACTCGGCGACCTCGATCCAGTTGTTGACGTGCAGCCGGTCGAGCTGGTTGCCGAGCGTCGCGCCCGGGCCGGAGACGGGCGCGGCCTCGAACAGGATCGAGATGTCCGCACCGTTGCGCTGGCCGGCGACCGGGATCGGGTTGCCGGCCCCGGTGCCCGGCGCCGCACCGCCCGGCACCAGCGCGTTCGTATCGACCCGCATCAGCGGCCCGGAGAAGCCCTGGTTGGTGGCATCCGGCGGCATCGTGACCCAGCCATCAGCGTCCGGTTGCAGGATCAGCGGCGGCATGGCGCCCCACGATCCGGGCGGTGGTCCGGGGGGTGCGGCGGGGAAGGGCGCCGGCATCGGGCCGGTGTAGCCGCCGGTGGGCGTGATCCACACGTCCTGCGGGTGGGTCGCCGGATCGCCGGGCAGGCCGTAGTTCCATGTCACCGGCCGCGTGCCGACCTTCTGCGCGACGACCATCGAGCCGGTGATCGGCGACGGCGTCGCGAGGCTGCCGCTCGGGCGCCACAGGAAACGGTAGCGCAGCGGCTGGCTGGTGGCCGGGTGGCGGGTCGGGCAGTCGCCGACGAGGCGGGGGCTTTGCCAGAAACCGAAGCCGGGGCCGCCATGCTGGTTGGGGAAACCAGCGGGCTGGGCGGTGGTGGTCAGGCCGGTGGTGCTGTCGATGTCGCTGTAGATGTTGAAGTCGCCGACACGGGTGAACCAGGCGTGTTCGACGGGCGGTGCTTCCTTCACGCACAGCGCGACGCAGCAGCAGGGGCCGACGTTCTCGCGCCCGGGTGCGCGGCCCTGGCTGGGGGATTCGGTCAGCAGCGGGGTGCCGGAGGGGCCGTCGATGCGAAAGTAGACATCGGGTCCGCCGACCAGCTCGATGTTGATCCAGGTGCCGCGGCGGAAATCGGCGCCGACGTAGTCGATGCGGAACTTGCCGGCGGCGTCGGTCACGCCCGAGCCGATCGGATCATCGGCGAGCCAGTCGCGGTCGAAGGCGTACACGGTCAGCCCTTCGGCGGCCAGACCGGTGCTGCAGACCGTGACCCGGCCGCACATCACCCAGGCGTCGAACAGGGCGCGGATGAAGCACCAGAAGCGCCGGGTGAGGCAGTGGTCCCAGGCGGCGATCTGGTCGTTCTCGCGCTGGCGCCACTGGGGCTGCACCGTGGTGATGGTGAACTGGACGGGGCCTTTGGGGGGTGGTTCGGGGCGGCGGTGCGGGACGGTGCCGCAGTAGACATCGATCTCGAACGCTTCGCCCGCGTACCGCTGGTCCTCGCCCAGCTTGGCGGTGAAGTGGCCGGACTCGTCGGTCATGCACTCGGCGAGGAGGGCGCCGGCCTTGGCCCGGACCTGCTCGTCGGTGAGGACGGCGAAGGTGTCCTTGGTCTCGGCGACGGCGAGCCGGGTGGCGTCCTGGTCGCTGCGCAGGCGGTAGAGCCGGATCTGGACGTTTGCCAGTGGCTCGAAGCAGTCGTCGCAAAGGGCGCCACACAGGCGACCGCGGAAGAGGTAAGCCATGGTTCTGCTCCTGAGAGTCTGATCGGGGGATCGAGACTGCTTGTAGCCCTCGGGGGGGAGGGCTGCATCCTCAAGGCTGTGGACGGCGGGTGGTCAGGGGGCTTCGTGCGCCTCGGTAGCGGTCATATGTCACGATCCTTGTTCAGCGCCAGCAGCCGCCGCAAGATCTCGTCCTCGCTGAGCGCCGCGTCGTCCTGCCAGCCGTAGGCGGCGGCGACGGCGGCATCCAGCGTCGCATGGGCCTTGGCGAGCCAGGCCGGGCGCTCGTTGTAGAGGTTGGTCAGCGTGCGCTTGGCCAGCTCCTTTTCGTGGCCGGGCTTGGCGACGAGGCGATCCGGGTAGGGCGAGTGGTCCATGCCCAGCGGCGTGACTTCGGGGAGGCGGTCGCACCACTCGGGCGGGTTCAGCCAGCGTTCGCGCAGGTCGTTGAGGCGCTGGGCGGCGCGGGCGATGGCTTCGGCATGGGTGCGGGTCGGGGCGTCCAGATCGGCGGGGATCAGGGCACCGTCCGCGAGCGGCTCGGTGCGCTGGTGGGCGGTGTCGGCGGGGGTCAGGCCGGGTGGGAACGGGAAAGTGCGGAACGTGGTCGAAGACGTGTACCGGGGACGGTCTTCCAGGCTGGTGCCTTGTTGTAGCGACCACGCTTCATGCATCCGGCTCGAAAGTACCCCAAACGTTGTGTCATCCGGCCTTGCAACGATCACCAAGTTCTTGTCCGGTGAGTAGCTGCTGTGCAGCCAGACGAAGACTCGATGCTTGGACACTTCGGGCGTTGCGATGAACCTTGGCAAATGCCGAACCGCTTGCTTTCCGTCGGCACCAGACCGTTTGAACCGCCAGTAGTTCTTTTTCGTTGAGGGTTCGGCGTTCGTGTCCCGCTCTGGCTTGACCCGCTCCAATACCCAGCCGAATGGCCCGTCATGCATGGAGGCGCTGTCTTCGTCCATGTCGCCGAAGTCGATGATCCACATGTCCGGCGAACGGCGCACGACGGCCAGCCCGTTCAACCAAGGGCGCAACACCGCTGCGTTATGGCCTTGGACGCACGGTGCGCGCAGCCACTGGCGGGCGGTCTCACCCGGGACATCGAACGCACCGCCCTTGGTCGGTCCCTGAAACGCTGTGGCTGCGTTCTCTGACAGCACCTGTGCGGACGACAGGCTCATGCCATCGGCCATGGGAGACAGCTCCGGCCCGATTCCAGCAACAGCGATGCCGTTCAGGCAACTTTCCGATGCCGAGTGCCCGAACGCCGTCAGCGACACCCGCACCGCCGCCCCGTTGTTGACCCACGGCTCATCTGCCCATGCCTCGAAGATCCGCGTCGTCTCGCAGATCCGGTCCAGCACCTCGCGGTTCTTGCCACCCCGCACCGAGTTGGTCGAGACGAACCCCGCCCGTTGCAGCGACCCGGCCGCGACCATCGCCCGCGCCTTCTCGAACCAGTAGCACACCAGATCCGCCCCACCCGGCACCCGCCCCGCGTACAGCGCCCGCAGCCGCTCGGTGTACTCACCCCCCAGCTCGGCCCGCATCTTCTTGTCCCCCACGAACGGCGGATTGCCCACGATGGCCTCGGCCGCCGGCCACGCCGTCTCGGTGCCGTCCGCGTTCATCAGCGCGTCGCGGCACTCGATGTGGTTCAGCGAGTCCAGCACCGGGTGCGTGTTGAAGCCATGCCCATGCTGGATGCGCCACTGCAGCTCGCCGATCCACACCGTCACCCGCGCCAGTTCCGCCGCGTATTCGTTGACCTCGATGCCCAGCACGTTGTGCGGCCCGGTCACGTCCTGCTGGCGCTCCAGCCCCAGCGCCTCGGCGTCCAGGTTCACCTGGTGCTCGATGTCCTTGAGTGCCTTGAGCGTCAAGTAAAGGAAATTGCCGCTGCCGCAGGCTGGGTCCAGCGCCCGGTAGATGCGCAGCCGCTCCAGAAAGCCGATGAACACCGCCTGCGCCTCGCGGTACGCCTTGTCGCCCAGCTTCTTGCTGCGCGCCAGCCCGACCGCGATCCGCTCCCGCTGTACCGCCCACTCCGCCAGCAGCGGCCGGCGCACCACCGGGTCAATCAACCGCTGGATCGTCGCCGGGTCGGTGTAGTGCGCACCGAGCTGGCTGCGCTTGGTCGGGTCCAGACCGCGCTCGAACAGCGTGCCGAAGATGCTCGGATCGATGGCGCTCCAGTCCAGGCTGCTGGCGGCCTGCAGTGCCTGCACGTCCTCCAGCGTCAGCGGCGGCACCTCCACCGTCTTGAACAGCCCGCCGTTGAACCACGGGATGTCCTCGACGCCGAACAGCCCGCCATCGCGCATGGTGGTCAGCAGCACCTGCAACTGCACCCGCAGCCGCTCCGGCGCGATCCGCACGCCCACCAGCCGCTCGAACAAGCGCGACGGCAGCAGCCCCACGTCCTCCGAGAAAAAGCAGAACAGGCACTGCGTCAGGAAGTGGCTGACCTTGGCGGGCGGCACCCCCGCCTTGCGCAGCCGGTCGGCCGTGGCGGCGAAGGTCTGCGCGGCGGTTTCGGTGATGTCGCGGCTGGTGCGCTGCGGCCGGAACCGCTCGGGCGCCTGCCACAGCCACTTCAGCTTGGCCCGCACCTCGTCGCTCGCCAGATCCTCCAGGCGGAAGACGTGGCATTCGCTCGGCGTGCCGGTGAAATGGGTATGCACCTCGATGCGCAGCCGGTCGCTCACCACCAGCAGCGGGGGACTCTCCAGCGGCAGCGCGTACACCATCAACTGCTGCAAGGCCGCGCCCAGATCCTTGCCCGGCGCCTTGTACTCCCACGCGAAATGCCCGCGCAGCCAGACATCGGCGTAGCCCTGCCGCGCCGCACCCGTCTTGGTCAGCCCGCGCTCGAAGCAGTAGCGTTCGGCATCGCCGGGTTCCTCGACACCCAGCAGCCGGCACAGTTCGCTGAAGTGGAGCTGGGCACCCGCGCGCTCGGTGAGCTTGTAGGAAGGGCCGCCGGCCGACCACTTGGTGATGAAATCTTTGGGGGTCATGTCAAAGGATGGGGGATGCGGGCAAAGAAAAAGCCCCAGCGCGGGAAGGCGCTGGGGCTTTTTGGGTGAGTGGTGGAGCCGGGGGGAATTGAACCCCCGTCCGCAAGCCATCCTCGGGCAGTTCTACGTGTGTAGTTCTCTGATTTGAGTCTCATGTCGCTGACGGGCAGGAACACCCTTCAGACAACACCAGTCACTTTGTCTTGTCCCCGGCTGTGTGACACCACCAGAGACCAGCCCATGTGTATTACCTCTCAGCCCTTGCGGACCCGGCCCATCGGCCAACCGTTGAGAGGCTCGCCGGTGTTAAGCGGCGAGAGCGTACGTAGAGTCGTTCGCAGTTACTTTGTTTCCAGTGGTTTTACGAGCGAACTGGTGCTCGACACGCCCTACTCCAATTCCGAACCCACGTCGAAACCAGGTCGGCCCCTGAACCGCATAGTTTAGGCCATTCCAGGCAACTTCAAGAGTTCGGCCGGCAAATTGATCTGGTGGTCGGCGCCCCAGGCGTCGATCGGCTCGCCCTGCCCGAGGTAGCCCCAGGCCACGGCGACCGTCCCCATGCCCGCCGCCCGCCCAGCCTGCACGTCCCGCAGGTCATCGCCGACGTAGAGGCAGCGCGCCGGATCGACCCCCATGCGCCGCGCTGCCTCGAACAACGGCGCGGGGTGCGGCTTGGCGTGGGGCGTGGTGTCGCCGCAGACCAGCACGCGGCTGCGGCGGTCCAGCCCGGTGGCTGCGACCACGGGAGCGGCAAAGCGGCTGTGCTTGTTGGTCACGATGCCCCAGGGCAGACCGGCGGCGTCGAGTGCATCGAGTACGGGCGCCATGTCCTCGAAGACCCGCGTCAACCGGGTCATGCGGGCTTCGTAGATCGCCAGGTAGTCGTGCTTCAGCGTCTCGAACTCGGGGTGTTCGGGCGTGATCTGCAGCGCCACGCCCAGCATCCCGCGGGCGCCAGCCCCTGTCATCGGGCGGAAATCAGCCAGCGGCAGGGCGGGCAGGCCGCGCCGCGCGCGCAAGTCGTTGCCGGCTCCACCGAGGTCGGGCGCACTGTCGATCAGCGTGCCGTCCAGATCGAACAACACCGCCTGGATGCGTTGCGCTGCGGTCACAGTGTCCCCTTGCGGCAGGCCAGCAGGTAGTTGACGCTGGTGTCGCCGCTGAGCCAGTAGCGTTTGGTGAGCGGGTTGTATTCCATGCCGCGGGTGTGCAGCAGGTCCAGCCCGGCCGAGCGGCTCCACGTCGCCAGCTCGCTCGGGCGGATGAACTTGGCGTATTCGTGCGTGCCGGCGGGCAGCATGCGCAGCAGGTATTCCGCGCCAACGATGGCGAAGAGGAAGGACTTGGGACTGCGGTTCAGCGTGGACAGGAACACCCAGCCGCCCGGCTTCACCAGCTTGGCGCAGGCGGCGACGATGGCGGCGGGATCGGGGACGTGTTCGACCATCTCCATGCAGGTGACGATGTCGAATTGGCCGGGCTGCTCCTCGGCCAGCACCTCGGCGGCGACCTCGCGGTAGGCCACGTTGTCGATGCCGGCTTCCATCGCGTGCAACTGCGCGACCTTCAGCGAACGTTCAGCCAGATCGACGCCCAGCACCCGCGCACCCTGGCGTGCCATGGCTTCGCTGAGGATGCCGCCGCCGCAGCCGACATCGACGATGCGCTTGCCGTCGAGCGGGCCGGCGCACTGCTCGATCCAGCCCAGGCGCAGCGGGTTGATCTGGTGGAGGGGGCGGAATTCGCTCTCCGGATCCCACCACTTGTGGGCCAGCTCGCTGAACTTGGCGAGTTCCTTGGGGTCTGCGTTGGTCATCATGGCGGCATTGTGGTGGAAGTGGATCGCCCATGAAAAAACCCCGCCGGGGCGGGGTTTCGCAGTGAGCGAGCCGAAGCTGCTTACTTCTTGGTGCGCGTGCCGACCACTTCGATCTCGACGCGGCGATTCTTGGCCTTGCCTTCCTTCGTCTTGTTGTCGGCGACAGGCTGCTTCTCGCCCTTGCCTTCGGTGTAGACGCGGTTCGGCTCGATGCCCTTGCTGACCAGATACTTCTTGACGGCTTCCGCACGGCGAACCGACAGCTTCTGGTTGTAGGCATCCGAAGCGTCGCTGTCGGTGTGGCCGACGGCGATGATGACTTCGAGGTTGATGTCCTTGACCTTGCTGACCAGATCGTCCAGCTTGGCGCCAGCTTCCTTCTTCAGCACCGACTTGTTGGTGTCGAAGAATGCGTCGGCGGCGAACGTGACCTTTTCGCTGACCGGAGCAGCCGGGGCAGCCACGGGGACAACAACCGGAGCCGGAGCGACCGGGGCAGCGACAGGTGCCGGTGCCGGTGCCGGTGCAGGTGCCGGGGCGGGCGCAGGCGCCGGAGCGGGTGCCGGGGCAGCCGGAACCGGAACGCCATCGCACGGCCGCACGCCGGTTGCCGGAGTCCAGTTGGCATCGCGCCAGCAGAGTTCGTTGGTGCCGTTCTTGACGACGGAGCCGTCAGCAGCACGCCAGTTGTCCATGGCGCCGGAGGTCGAGCCACCGGTCGCACAGGCGGCCAGTGCGGCCGACGCGAACAGCAGTGCAACCTTGTTGAGTTTGTTCATGGTTCTCCTCTCGAGAAAAGCCGCAAATCGGGCTGCAAGATGCAGAAAAAGCGGCGGCCCATGCTTGCCGATGAGAGCGCGGCGCTAGGGACCGACAAATTCATTGTGCCATACGAGGTCAAGCCGATCGTTAGGGGCAGTCGCGCCCGCCGGACAGGTTGTTGCGCGACGGCGACAGTGCGCGACTCGTAGAATGCAGGGCTCGACCGTCCGCCCTGGGACCATGACCGCATGACTCAATTCGCCAAAGAAACCCTGCCCATCAGCCTCGAAGAGGAGATGCGCCGCTCGTACCTGGATTACGCCATGAGCGTGATCGTCGGTCGGGCGCTTCCGGATGCGCGCGACGGGCTCAAGCCGGTGCATCGCCGCGTGTTGTTCGCGATGCACGAGCTGAGCAACGACTGGAACCGCCCTTACAAGAAGTCTGCCCGCATCGTCGGCGACGTGATCGGTAAATACCACCCGCACGGCGACACGGCGGTCTACGACACGATCGTGCGCATGGCGCAGGACTTCAGCTTGCGGCACATGCTGGTCGATGGTCAGGGCAACTTCGGCTCGGTGGACGGCGACAACGCCGCCGCCATGCGGTACACCGAAATCCGCCTGTCCAAGATCGCCCACGAGATGCTGGCCGATCTGGACAAGGAGACGGTGGACTTCGGGCCGAACTACGACGGCAGCGAAAAAGAGCCGCTGGTGATGCCGGCCCGCCTGCCCAACCTGCTGGTGAACGGTTCGTCCGGCATCGCGGTCGGCATGGCCACCAACATCCCGCCGCACAACCTCAACGAGGTGGTGAGCGCGTGTCTGCACCTGCTGCAACACCCCGAGGCGACGATCGACGAGCTGATGGAGATCATCCCGGCGCCGGACTTCCCGACCGCCGGCATCATCTACGGCGTCAGCGGCGTGCGCGAGGGGTATCGAACGGGCCGGGGCCGCGTGGTGATGCGCGCCAAGGTCCACTTCGAGGACATCGACCGCGGCCAGCGCCAGTCGATCATCGTGGACGAGATCCCGTACCAGGTGAACAAGAAGACGCTGCTGGAGCGCATCGCCGAGCTGGTCCACGAGAAGAAGATCGACGGCATCAGCCACATCCAGGACGAGTCGGACAAGTCCGGCATGCGCATCGTCATCGATCTGAAGCGCGGCGAAGTGCCCGAGGTGGTGCTGAACAACCTGTACAAGCAGACGCAGCTCCAGGACAGCTTCGGCATGAACATGGTCGCGCTGATCGACGGTCAGCCGCGCCTGTGCAACCTCAAGCTGCTGCTGGAGATCTTCCTGGAGCACCGCCGCGAGGTGGTGACGCGCCGCACGGTGTACGAGCTGCGCCGGGCGCGCGAGCGCGGGCATGTGCTGGAAGGGCTGGCGGTCGCGCTGGCCAACATCGACGACTTCATCCAGATCATCAAGGCATCGCCCACGCCGCCGGTCGCCAAGGCCGCGTTGATGAACAAGAGCTGGGATTCGCAGCTCGTGCGCGACATGCTGGCCCGCGCCGAGGAAGCCGGCACGCTGGGCGGGCGCGAAGCCTACCGGCCGGAAGGGCTGCCCGCGCACTACGGCATGCAGTCGGACGGCCTGTACCGCCTGTCGGACGACCAGGCCGGCGAGATCCTGCAGATGCGCCTGCAGCGGCTCACCGGGCTGGAGCAGGACAAGATCATTGGCGAGTACCGGGACGTGATGGCCGTCATCGCCGACCTGCTCGACATCCTGGCCAAGCCCGAGCGCGTGACCGTCATCATCAGCGAGGAGC
Organism: Sphaerotilus sp.; assembly: GCF_013299175.1. Classification (GTDB taxonomy): domain Bacteria; phylum Pseudomonadota; class Gammaproteobacteria; order Burkholderiales; family Burkholderiaceae_C; genus Sphaerotilus. The sequence goes on along the minus strand of NZ_JAAFKF010000014.1, from coordinate 9,332 downwards.
TGACCGCGCTGAAGCTGGAGTTCGGCCAGACCAAGGTCGGCGCACGCCGCTCGGTGGTCGAGCACAACGTGCAGGAACTCGGCACCGAGGACCTGATCACGCCGACCGACATGGTGGTCACGCTCAGCCACACCGGCTACATCAAGAGCCAGCCGCTCGCCGAGTACCGCGCGCAGAAACGCGGCGGGCGCGGCAAGCAGGCCACGGCGACCAAGGACGACGACTGGGTCGACCAGCTCTTCATCGCCAACACGCACGACTGGATCCTGTGCTTCAGCGACCGCGGGCGCGTGTACTGGCTCAAGGTCTGGGAAGTGCCGCAGGGCGGGCGCGCCAGCCGTGGCAAGCCGATCGTCAACATGTTCCCGCTGCAGCCGGGCGAGAAGATCACCGTCGTGCTGCCGCTGACGGGCGACAACCGGCGTTTCCCGGCCGACCACTACATCTTCATGTGTACCGCCCGCGGCACGGTGAAGAAGACCGCGCTGGACGACTTCAGCAACCCGCGCAAGGCCGGCATCATCGCGGTCGATCTGGACGAGGGCGACTACCTGATCGGCGCGGCGCTGACCGACGGGGCGCACGACGTGATGCTGTTCAGCGACGGCGGCAAGGCGGTGCGCTTCGACGAGAACGACGTGCGTCCGCTGGGCCGGCAGGCGCGGGGCGTGCGCGGCATGGCGCTGGAAGAGGGCCAGCGTGTCATCGCGATGCTGGTCGCCGAGGACGAGACGCAGAGCGTGCTCACCGCCACCGAGAACGGCTACGGCAAGCGCACCTCGATCGTCGAGTACACCCGCCATGGCCGTGGCACCAAGGGGATGATCGCCATCCAGCAGACCGAGCGCAACGGCCGCGTGGTCGCGGCGACGCTGGTCCGCAGTGCCGACGAGATCATGCTGATCACCGACCGCGGCGTGCTGGTGCGGACACGGGTGTCCGAGATCCGCGAACTCGGCCGCGCCACCCAGGGCGTGACGCTGATCGCGCTGGACGAAGGCTCCAAGCTCTCGGGCCTGCAGCGCATCGTCGAGAACGACGCGGCGGTCGAAGCTGCGGCGGACACCATGCCTGACACCGATTTGGCCAATCCCGCCAATCCTGAAACCGAAGCCGGTGACACCACCGGGGAAAGCGTCTGATGAACTCCAACCTGTGGCGCGCGGCGCTGACGACCGGCGCCCTGTGTGTGCTGATGACCGCCCCGATGCTGGCTTCGGCCGAGACCAGCGCGGCCAAGAAAGAGCTGATCGCCAAGGTGGTGCAGTTGCAGCAAGGGGGCGTGGAAGGCATCGCCCGCAGCCTCGTCGAGCAGCCGGCCATGGCCATGATGCAGCAGGCCGGGCAGGTGCTGCAGACCCGCATCGCGCCCGACAAGCGCGAGGCGCTGGCCAAGGACATCCAGGCCGACATCCGCAAGTACGTCGAGGAGACGAATCCGCTGCTGCGCGACAAGGCGCTGAAGATGGCGCCGGGCGTGATGGGGCCGATGCTGGAGGAGAAGTTCACCGAGGACGAACTCAAGCAGTTGGTGGGCTGGCTGGAGTCGCCGGTGGTGCGCCGCTACCAGCAGATGTCCCCCGAGATCCAGAAGGGCCTGTCCGAGAAGCTGGTCGCCGAGACGCGCCCGCTGGTCGAGCCGAAGCTGCAGGCGCTGGACCGCAGCGTCAGCGGCCGGCTGGGCCTCCCGGCACCGGGGGCTGCATCGGCGCCGGCGCCGGCGGCGTCCAAGAAGAAGTGACCGTGTTCCTGGCCTGGTGAGGTGCTGATGTCCCTGCGTCCCTACAACTTTTCCGCCGGCCCTGCGGCGCTGCCCGAAGAAGTCCTGCGCGAAGCCGCGGCCGAGATGCTCGACTGGCACGGCTCGGGCATGGGCGTGATGGAGATGAGCCACCGTGGGCGAGAGTTCACGTCCATCGCCGAAGCTGCGGAAGCCGACTTGCGCGAGCTGCTGGCGGTGCCGGCGAACTTCCGCATCCTGTTCATGCAGGGCGGCGGGCTGGCCGAGAACGCGATCGTGCCGATGAACTTGTCGCGCGGCGAACAGGCGGATTTCGTCATCACCGGCTCCTGGTCACAGAAGTCGGCCAAGGAAGCGCTGCGTTACTGCGATGCCCAGGTCATCGCCAGCAACGCCGAGGGCGGCCACCTGACGATGCCCGACCCGGCCGGCTGGGCGCTGCGGCCGGGGGCGCGTTACGTGCATGTCTGCACCAACGAGACGATCCACGGCGTCGAGTTCCAGGCGCTGCCGGACCTGAAGGCGCTCGGCAGCGATGCCGCGCTGGTGATCGACTGCTCGTCGCACATCCTCTCGCGCACGATCGACTGGTCGAAGGTCGGTCTGGCGTTTGCCGGGGCGCAGAAGAACATCGGCCCGGCGGGTGTCACGATCGTCATCGTCCGCGACGACCTGCTCGGCCACGCGCTGAAGGTCTGCCCGAGCGCGTTCGACTACAAGACGGTCGCCGACAACGCCTCGATGTACAACACGCCGCCGACCTACGGCATCTACATCGCCGGGCTGGTGTTCCAGTGGTTGAAGCGCCAGGGCGGTGTGGCAGAGATGGAGCGCCGCGCCATCGAGAAGGCCGATCTGCTCTACGGCTACCTCGACGGCGAGGGCGCCGGCTTCTACGTCAACCGGATCGACCCGGCCTGCCGCTCGCGCATGAACGTGCCCTTCCAGTTGCGGGATGAGTCGCGCAACGAAGCGTTCCTGGCCGGGGCGAAAGCGCGCGGCCTGCTGCAGCTCAAGGGCCACAAGAGCGTCGGCGGGATGCGTGCGTCCATCTACAACGCCATGCCGCTGGCCGGCGTGCAGGCGCTGGTGGCCTACCTGCGCGAATTCGCGAATCCGCCACAGTGAACGGCTGAACAACGGCTGAACAACAACACCACGAGACACCCGCCATGACGACGCCCACCCTGCCGGAACTCCGCGACAAGATCGATGCCCTCGACCGCGAGCTGCTCGCGCTGCTCAACCGCCGCGCCGGGCTGGCGCTGGAGGTGGGCGAGATCAAGAAGCACGAAGGCTCGGTCGTCTTCCGCCCCGAGCGCGAGGCGCAGGTGATCGACGGCCTGAAGTCCGGCAACCCCGGCCCGCTGAAGAACGAGAGCGTCGCGCCGATCTGGCGCGAGATCATGTCGGCCTGCCGCGCGCTGGAGACGCCCACCCGCGTCGCCTACCTTGGCCCGGCTGGCACCTTCAGCGAAGAGGCCGCGCTCGGCTACTTCGGCTCGTCCATCGTGCGCGTGCCATGCGCGAGCATCGACGAAGTGTTCCGCAGCACCTCGGCGGGCGTGGCCGACTTCGGCGTCGTGCCGGTCGAGAATTCCACCGAAGGCATGGTTGCCCGCTCGCTGGACATCTTCCTGACCATGCCGCTGTTCATCATCGGCGAGACCAGCCTGTTCGTGCGCCACAACCTGCTGCGCAAGGAGAACGCGCTCGACGGCATCACCGCAGTCTGCGCGCACCCGCAGGCGCTGGCGCAGTGCCACGAGTGGCTGTCGCTGCACCTGCCGCACGCCGAGCGCCGACCGGTGTCGAGCAACGCCGAAGGGGCGCGGCTGGCGTCGCTCGACCCGTCGATCGCCGGCATCGCCAGCGCGCGGGCGGCCAGCGAGTACGGCGTCCACGTCGTCGCTCCGGCGATCCAGAACGACACCCACAACCGCACCCGCTTCGCCATCGTCACCGACCCGCTGCGCCACCCCGCCCCTCAAGCGTCCGGCCATGACTGCACGAGCCTGGTCGTTTCGGTGGAGAACCGCCCCGGTGCCATGTACGACATCCTCGCGCCGCTGAAGAAGCACGGCGTGTCGATGAGCCGGCTGGAGTCGCGCCCGGCGCGCTCCGGGCAGTGGGAGTACTACTTCTTCATCGACCTGAAGGGCCACCCCGCCCAGCCGGCGGTGCAGACCGCGCTGCACGAGCTGCGCGAGTCCTGCGCCTTCTTCAAGGTGCTCGGCACCTACCCGATCGACGTTCACTGAGTACGGCACGGACACCATGTTCAATCAACTGGGGGTGATCGGCTGCGGCCTGATGGGGGGCAGCTTCGCGCTGGCGCTCAAGCGGGCGGGGCTGGTGCAGCGCGTGGTGGGCTACAGCAAGTCGCCGTCCACGGTGGAACGCGCACGCCGCATGGGTGTGATCGACATCGCGGCCGAGTCGGCGCTGCTGGCGGTCTCCGGCTCGGACATCGTGCTGATCGCCGTGCCGGTGGCCGCGAGCGAAGCGACGTTCAAGGCGATCCGCCACATGGTCGAGCCGGGCACGCTGTTCATGGACGTGGGCAGCACCAAGCGCGACGTGGTCGATGTGGCGCGGCGCGTGCTCAAGGAGCGCATCGGCAGCTTCGTCCCCGCGCACCCGATCGCGGGCAAGGAAGTCGCTGGGGTCGAGCACGCCGACGTGCAGCTCTACCAAGGCAAGCAGGTCATCCTCACGCCACTGCCGCAGACCGACCCGGTGATGGTGCAGAAGGCCACCGATGTCTGGGCCGCGATCGGCTGCCAGGTGCTGCGCATGACGCCGGAGAACCACGACACCGCGTTCGCCGCCGTCAGCCACCTGCCGCACCTGCTGGCCTTCGCCTACTTCAACGCCATGCTGTCGCAGCCGGCGGGGCGCGAGTTCCTGTCGCTGGCCGGCCCCGGTTTCCGCGACTTCACGCGCATCGCGGCGGGTGACCCGAACGTCTGGCGCGACATCCTGCTGAGCAACCGCGAGGAGATCCTCAAGCAGTCGCAGCGCCTGCGCCACGCCCTGGATGCCTTCGAGGTCGTCATGCGCTCGGGCAACACCGAGGCGCTCGAAGACCTCATCCGCACCGCCTCCGATGGCCGCGCCGGCTGGCAGATGAACGCCCGCCCGGCCACGGCCCGCTGAACCTGCCTGCTGTCCGGCTGGCTGACTCCCGCTCCGCGCCATGTACTCGATTCCCTTCCTCGACCTCCCGCCGCTCGGTCACGCTGCCGGCACCGTGCAGCTCCCCGGTTCCAAGAGCATCTCCAACCGCCTGCTGCTGCTGGCCGGCCTGAGCGCGGGCACAACGACGCTGGTGGACCTGCTCGACTCGGACGACACCCGCGTGATGCTGGACGCGCTGCGCATCCTCGGCTGCACCATCGAGGAGGATGGCCGCCACACCCGCATCACCGGCTTTTCCGGCCGGCCCGTCGTGCGCGAGGCCGAGCTGTTCCTCGGTAACGCCGGCACCGCGATGCGCCCGCTGACCGCTGCGCTGTCGGTGATCTCGACGCTGGTGGCGGACACGGCGTTCACGCTGGGTGGCGTCAAGCGCATGCACGAGCGGCCGATCGGCGATCTGGTGGACGCACTGCGCGGGCTGGGCGGCGTGGTCGAGTGCCTTGGCGTTGAAGGCTATCCGCCGCTGCGCGTGGCCGGTGGTGCGCTGAAGCTGGACACGCCGGTGCGCGTGCGGGGCGATGTGTCGAGCCAGTTCCTGACCGCGCTGCTGCTGGCGCTGCCGCTGGCGGCGACCGAGCGGGCGGTGACGATCGAGGTGGTCGGCGAGCTGATCTCCAAGCCCTACATCGAGATCACGCTGAACCTGCTGCAACGCTTCGGCATCGCCGTCGAGCGCCACGGCTGGGAGCGGTTTGTCATCCCGGCCGGCAGCCGCTACGTCACGCCGGGCGAGGTGCATGTCGAAGGCGATGCGTCGTCGGCGTCGTATTTCATTGCGCTGGGCGCCATCGCTGGCGTGGACGCGCCCGTGCGGATCGAGGGCGTGGGCGCGGCGTCGATTCAGGGCGACATCCGCTTCGTCGAGGCCGCCGAGGCAATGGGCGCGGTGGTCCGGGCCGAGCCGAACGCGCTGGAGATCCGCCGCGGCGCGTGGCCCTTGAAGGCGATCGACCTCGACTGCAACCACATCCCCGACGCGGCAATGACGCTGGCCGTGATGGCGCTCTATGCCGACGGCCCGAGCACGCTGCGCAACATCGCGAGCTGGCGCGTCAAGGAAACCGACCGCATCGCCGCGATGGCCTGCGAGCTGCGCAAGCTGGGCGCCACGGTGGAGGAGGGCGCCGACTTCATCCGCATCGCGCCGCTGGCGACCTTCCGGCCGGCCGCGATCCACACCTACGACGACCACCGCATGGCGATGTGCCTGTCGCTGGCCGCCTTCAACCGGCTGAATCCGGCGGGCGATGGCGAGGCGGCGGTGCCGGTGCGCATTCTCGATCCGAAGTGCGTGGCCAAGACCTTTCCGGACTACTTCGAGGCGCTGTTCTCGGTGGTCGCGGCCCGGCCGGCGGACATCCCCGTGCTGACCATCGACGGCCCGACCGCCTCCGGCAAAGGCACGTTGTCCGCCTGTGTCGCTGACCGGCTGGGCTACCACACGCTCGATTCCGGCTCGCTCTACCGCGTCACGGCGCTGGCGGCCAGCCGTGCCGGGGTGTCGGCGAACGACGAGGCGGGGCTGGCGGCAATTGCCCGCTCGATGGCCCTGCGCTTCGAGGGCGTGCGGGTGCTGCTGGCCGGCGAGGACGTGAGCGACGAGCTGCGCGAGGAGGCGGTCGGCACGATGGCGTCACAGATCTCGGTGTGGCCGGCGGTGCGGGTGGCGCTGTTCGATCTGCAGGTCGGGTTCCGGCAATTGCCCGGTCTGGTGGCCGACGGACGCGACATGGGCACCGTCATCTTCCCCGGTGCGCGGCTCAAGGTTTTCCTCACCGCGACGGCCGCCGCGCGCGCCGAGCGGCGGCTCAACCAATTGATTTCCAAGGGAATCCCTGCTAGTCTCGAAGACCTTCGAGCCGACTTGGAAGCACGCGATGACCGGGACAAGACCCGCGCCACCGCCCCCCTCAAGCCGGCTGAAGACGCGCTCCTCCTGGACAACTCGCAGCTCGGCATCGAAGCCTCGATGCAGCAAGTGGGGGTCTGGTGGAACGCGAGACAACCGTTTGCAGCCACGTCGGCGCCCGCCCACTGACGCTGCCACCGGCTCAGCAACCTAACCCCGCCACGGAAGTGGCACCCGCCGCCGGGGTGTCCCGGTGCAGAAAGTCAGTCCCCAATGTCCCAAGCAGCTATGGCCGATTTCGGCATGGATTCCTTTGCCGCGATGTTCGAGGAATCGCTTCAACAGGCCAACATGCGCCCTGGTGAAGTGATCTCGGCCGAAGTCGTCCGCATCGAGCACAACTTCGTCGTCGTCAACGCCGGCCTGAAGTCCGAAGCCTACGTTCCCCTGGAAGAGTTCAAGAACGACAAGGGCGAACTCGAAGTCCAGATCGGCGACTTCGTGTCGGTGGCCATCGACGCCATCGAAAACGGCTACGGCGACACCATCCTGTCGCGCGACAAGGCCAAGCGCCTGGCCTCGTGGCTGTCGCTGGAAACCGCGCTGGAGTCCGGCGACTTCGTGACCGGCACCGTCTCGGGCAAGGTCAAGGGCGGCCTGACGGTCCTCGTCAACGGCATCCGCGCCTTCCTGCCGGGCTCGCTGCTCGACACGCGTCCGGTCAAGGACATGAGCCCCTACGAGGGCAAGACGATGGAGTTCAAGGTCATCAAGCTCGACCGCAAGCGCAACAACGTTGTGCTGTCGCGTCGCGCGGTGGTCGAGGCTTCGATGGGCGAAGAGCGCGCCAAGCTGCTGGAAACGCTGCGCGAAGGCGCGTTCGTCAACGGCGTGGTCAAGAACATCACCGAATACGGCGCGTTCGTGGACCTCGGCGGCATCGACGGCCTGCTGCACATCACCGACATGGCATGGCGCCGTGTCCGTCACCCGAGCGAAGTGGTGACGGTTGGTCAGGAACTGACCGCCAAGGTTCTGAAGTTCGACGCCGAGAAGAACCGCGTCTCGCTGGGCCTGAAGCAGATGGGCGACGACCCGTGGTACGGCGTGTCGCGTCGCTACCCGTCGAGCACCCGCCTGTTCGGCAAGGTCACGAACATCGCCGACTACGGCGCGTTCGTGGAAATCGAGCCGGGCATCGAAGGCCTGGTCCACGTCTCCGAAATGGACTGGACCAACAAGAACGTCGCACCTTCCAAGATCGTGGCCCTGGGCGACGAAGTGGAAGTCATGGTCCTGGAGATCGACGAAGACAAGCGTCGCATCTCGCTGGGCATGAAGCAGTGCCGCGCCAACCCGTGGGACGAGTTCGCGCAGAACTTCAAGCGCGGCGACAAGGTCAAGGGCCCCGTCAAGTCGATCACCGACTTCGGCGTGTTCGTGGGTCTGGCCGCCGGCATCGACGGTCTGGTACACCTGTCCGACCTGTCGTGGAACGAGACTGGCGAAGCTGCCGTGCGCAACTTCAAGAAGGGCCAGGAAGTGGACGCCGTCGTTCTGGGCATCGATGTCGAGCGCGAGCGCATCTCGCTGGGCATCAAGCAGCTCGACGCCGACCCGTTCACCAACTACACCTCGATCAACGACCGCGGCATGACCGTGGTCGGCAAGGTGAAGGCGGTGGACGCCCGTGGCGCCGAGATCCAGTTGAGCGAGGAAGTCACCGGCTACCTGCGTGCTTCCGAGCTGGCCCGCGAGCGTGTCGAAGACGCCCGCAACCTGCTGAAGGAAGGCGACGACGTCTCCGCCATGATCATCAACATCGACCGCAAGACGCGTTCGATCCAGTTGTCGATCAAGGCCAAGGACAGCATCGAGCAGCAAGAAGCCCTGCAGCGCCTGTCGGTGGACAACCGCGAGACCGTTGGCAACGCCGGCACCACCAGCCTGGGCGCCCTGCTCAAGGCCAAGCTGGACCAAGGCAACTGAGCCTGAACTGACCGCATGAACGCCTGCTGAATCCCACGGTCCTCGCTGCATGACCCGCTCCGACCTCGTCACCCTGCTGGCCAATCGCTTTGGCCAGCTCACGCACCGCGATGCCGAGTTCGCCGTCAAGACGATGCTCGACGCGATGTCGGACGCGCTCGGAAAAGGTCACCGCATCGAGATCCGTGGTTTCGGCAGCTTCGCGATCAACCACCGGCCGCCGCGGGTGGGGCGCAATCCCCGCTCCGGCGAGCCGGTCACCATTCCTGAAAAGCTCGTGCCGCATTTCAAGCCGGGCAAGGCCCTGCGCGAAGCGGTCGATCAGCCCTGCGCCGACCGTGCCGAAGGCTGAGCGCGCCAAGCACTAGAATCGCATCGCCATGCGATTCCTCTCCTGGCTCTTCCGAGCCGCTGTCTTCTTCATCTTGTTTGCCTTCGCGCTGAACAACCAGCACGAAGCGCAACTCAAATGGTTCTTCGGCTTCGAGTTCCGCGCCCCGATGGTGCTGATGGTGCTCGTGGTCTTTGCGGCTGGGGCTGTTTTTGGCGTGC
>NZ_JAAFKF010000139.1 GCF_013299175.1 Sphaerotilus sp. | reverse complement strand
CCGGTGTTCAGGTGGTCGTCGCAGGCGTGGTCCACCCCTTGCGCGATGTCGTTCGACTGCTTGTCGTAGGCCACCAGCACCGCGCAGCCCTTGTAGTCGATGCCGTACTCGGTGTTGTCGTAGCCGATGCGCTTGATGGTGTCGCGGGCCACCTGGATGTAGTCCACGTGCGCGTTCGTCGTGATCTCGCCGGCCAGCACCACGAGGCCCGTGTTGCACAGCGTCTCGGCGGCGACCCGGCTGCGCGGATCCTGTTCGAAGATCGCGTCGAGGATCGCGTCGGAGATCTGGTCGGCCACCTTGTCGGGGTGTCCTTCGGAGACGGATTCGGATGTGAAGAGGAAATCGTTCGCCACTTATAAACTCCTGAGGTCGGACATGCTGAAGGGGCGTGTCGCCGTGCTGTTCGGGAGCTTGCGGCGAACGCTTTAGCGGTTTTGTTCAACTTCAGCACCCCTCCATTGAGAAATGTGAAAGATGCGTGCCTGAATCGACTCTCTGGTGTCGGCTCCGGCCCGTCGCCCCGCAAGTTGTTCCTTAACTCGGCGAACTTTCAATTCTAGTCCTGCCCACCGCAACGTGATTTCAACCCTGTTCCGAATGGGCGCTCGTCTGCCCCTGCCCCTGCTGCACGGCGTCGGCGCGCTGCTGGGCTGGCTGGCCTATGGCGGCTCGCCCACCTACCGCCGCCGACTGCGTACGCATGTTGCCCAGGCTGGTCTGCCGTGGCCGGTTGCGCGGCCGGCGATCGCGTCGGCCGGGCGCATGGTGGCGGAGTTGCCTTGGCTGTGGAGCCGCGGCCCGGACGAGCCACTGGGCGACCTCGTGCGCTGGGAGGGCGCCGAGCACATGGAGGCCGCGCTCGCTGCCGGCCACGGGCTGGTGCTGCTCACCCCGCACATCGGCTCCTTCGAGATCATCGGGCAGGCGTATGCCGAACGCTTCGGTGCGCAGCAACCGATGACCGCGCTTTACCGCCCGGCGCGCAAGGCGTGGCTGCGTGACCTGGTGGCGCAGTCGCGCAACCGGCCAGGGCTGGAGACGGCGCCTGCCACGCTGGCCGGTGTGCGCCAGATGATCCGCGCGCTGCGCAAGGGCGGCACGATCGGCCTGCTGCCGGACCAGGTGCCACCCGAAGGGCTGGGGGTGTGGGCGCCGTTCTTCGGGCGCGAGGCGTACACGATGACGCTGGCGGCGCGGCTGGTGCAGCAGACCGGTGCGGCGTGGCTGCTGCTGGTCTGCGAGCGGCTGCCGGCGGGGCGGGGCTACGTGATCCGGGTGCAGCCGCCGGTCGAGCCGCTGCCCGACCCCCGCGACGAGCCGGACGCCGAGCGGCTCGCCCTGCGCAGCGCGGGCGTGGTCAACCGGGCGATGGAAACATTGATCCGCCAGAATCCGGGCCAATACCTGTGGGGCTACCACCGCTACAAGGCGCCCCGCCCGATCGACACCCCGGCCCCGACGCCCTCCGACGCTGCATGAAATCGCTTCTCTCCCGCGCTGGCGCCCATGCGGTGCTGAGTCTGCTGTGGCTGCTGCACTGGCTGCCGATGGGCGCGCAACACCGGCTTGGCCTGGGGCTGGGCACGCTGCTGTGGACCTTCGGCACATCGCGCCGGCGCATCGCGCTGCGCAACCTTGAACTGTGCCTGCCCGAGAAGCCGGTGGCCGAGCGCGAAGCCATCGCCCGCGCCCACTTCGGCTGGCTGGGCCGCAGCTTTCTGGAGCGCAGCGTGCTCTGGTACGCCTCGCGGGAGCGGCTGAACCGGCTGATCCACGTCGAAGGCGACGTGAAGCTCGCCGAGCGCAGCGACCGCCCGGTGATGTGGCTGGTGCCGCACTTCCTCGCGCTGGACGCGGTCGGCATCGGCCTGCTGCTCAACCAGACCCGCCACGCCGGCTCGATCTACCAGGCGCAGAGCAACCCGGTGTTCGACGCGGCCGTGCGGCGCGGTCGGCTGCGCTTCGGCGGGGTCGAGGTCTATGCGAGACAGGAAGGGGCGCGGGCGCTGATGCGGGCGATCAAGCGCGGCGATGCCTTCTTCAACCTGCCGGACATGGATTTCGGGGCACGGGATGCGGCATTCGTGCCCTTCTTCGGCGTGCCGGCGGCCACCTTGCTGGCGCCGTCGCGGATGGCGCACCTGCTGAACATGACGGTGCAGCCGGTGGTCGGCGAGATGCTGCCGGGCGGCGAGGGCTGGCGCCTGCGCGTGCTCGACCCCTGGCCCGATTTCCCCACCGCCGATGCCGAAGCCGACACGGCGCGCATCAACCGCTGGATCGAGGCGGAGGTGCGCAAGCTGCCGGAGCAGTACCTGTGGGTCCACAAGCGGTTCAAGACGCGGCCGGCGGGGGAGGCGGGGTTGTATTGACTGCGGCAGCCGGGCGCGATAATTCCCCCATGACCCCCCGCCCGCCACTCCCCTTCACCAAGATGCACGGCCTCGGCAACGATTTCGTCGTGCTGGACGCCACCCGCGCGCCGCTCGACCTGAGCGAAGCCGACCTGCGCTTCCTCGGCGACCGGCGCTTCGGCATCGGCGCGGACCAGATTCTCGTGGTCGAGCCGGCCCGTGCCGCCGACGCCGATTTCCGCTACCGGATCTTCAACGGTGCGACCGGCGAGGAGGTCGAGCACTGCGGCAACGGGGCACGCTGCTTCCTGCGCTACGTGCGCGACCACGGACTGACCGACCGCGACACGGTGCGCGTCGAGACGATGAACAACCGCATCGTGCTGGAGATGACGCCGGACGGGCGCGTCACCGTGGACATGAACCAGCCGATCTTCGAGGCCGTGCAGATCCCGTTCGATCCGACCGGCCTGGTGCCGCGAATGCTCGATGGCTTCGAACTCTGGCCCCTGACAAACCCCGCAGATCCTGCGCAGCGGGTCGAAATCGCCGCGGTGTCGATGGGCAACCCGCACGCCGTGCAGCGCGTCGAGGACGTGGACACCGCGCCTGTCGCCACCGTCGGCCCGTGGGTCGAGGCGCACGCCAGCTTCCCGCGCAAGGTCAACGCGGGCTTCCTGCAGGTCGTCGATCGCGGCCATGTCCGGTTGCGGGTGTACGAACGCGGCGCGGGCGAGACACTGGCCTGCGGGACGGGGGCGTGTGCGGCGGTGGTCGCTGGCATCCGGCTGGGCTGGCTGGACGCGGTGGTCGAGGTCGAGACCCGCGGCGGGCGGCTGACCATCGCGTGGGACGGCGTGGGCCACAGCGTGCGCATGACCGGGCCGGCGGTGACGGTGTTCGAGGGCACCGTGGTGTTCCCGGACTGAGTTTTCCGGATCGCTGGATTCGGGTGATGAAGGCGGGTTGCTGACCGGCTTTTCCGCGGCATCGCCCGAAACCCCTGCGCTACCCTGCTGCCCATGAGCACGCAGCAGGGCCTTTCCGAAATCGACATCGCCAGTTATCTGGCGCGCACGCCGGGCTTTTTCGAGCGCCATGCCGACTTGCTCGCCCACGTCGAATTGGCCAATCCGCACGGCCCGCGCGCGGTGTCGCTGCAGCAGCGGCAGATGGAGATGCTGCGCGAGCGCATCCGCGGCATGGAGCGCCGGTTGATGGACATGATCCGCCACGGCCAGGACAACGCCGCGCTGACCGACCGGCTGCACCAGTGGGTCTGCGCGCTGATGCAGGTGACGGAGCCGCGCGAGATTCCCGAGATGCTGGTGGTCGATCTGCAGGAGCAATTCCGGATTCCGCAGGTGGCGCTGCGGCTGTGGGACGTGGCGCCGGCCTTTGCGGATCAGCCGGTGGCGCGGGGCGTCGGGCCGGAACTGCGGCGCCTGGCGTCCAGCCTGCGCACGCCGTATTGCGGCGCCAACACCACCTTCGAGGCCGTGCGCTGGCTGGGGCATCCGTCGGCGGTGGCGTCGCTGGCGCTGTTGCCGCTGCGGCGCAGTTACACGGGGCCGGCCTTCGGCATGCTGGTGTTCGGCTCGCCCGACCCGACCCGCTACACGCCCGAGATGGGCACCGACTTGCTGGTCCGCATCAGCGAACTTGCCAGTGCCGCCGTGACGCGGCTGCTGCCGGCGTCGGACTGAACCGGATCAGCGGGCCAGGGGCGCCGCTTCTGTGCCGGCGTCCGACACCACGTACATCGACGCCAGCGCCACGGTCTCGACCGACGCCACGGCTGCGTTGTCCGACACCGGCTGCGGCACCGCACCGAGCAGGTGGTGGCGGCCGCCGCCTTCATGACCGCCGCCACGGTGCCCGCCGCCGCGCCCCTCGAACCCGCCCGGCGCACACACGCTCAACACCGGCGACAGCACGCAGCACCCCGTCGTCGCCGCCACCAGCACAGCCAGCGAAGCGGCCCGAACTCCATTGCGCATCCACATCAGAAACTCCAGCGCGGCAAGAGGCCGCAACCCAGATCAACGCCCGGCAACGCGCCACGTTGACTCAGGCACCTTGCCGCAGCGCCAGCGCCAGGACGAACACCGCCGGATCGTCGAGCAGATCCTGGTGCCCGCGCCCCGGCCGGTGGACCGATGCCGCACCCTCCAGCACCCCGCAGCACGGCGGGAACACCACGTTGTCACAGTCGCTCCAGACGCAGGTGAAGCACGCCCGCCACGCTGCGGATTCGCTCTGCATCAGCCCTTGCAGCCACAGGCTGTCGCGGCGCATCTGCACGGCGTTCATCTGCTGGCCGAAGCGGGCGAGCCAGGTGCCGCGGTGGGGCGTGCCGAGGGTCAGGACGTGGTGGATGCGGGCGTCGGTCACCGCGGCCGTCTCGCCCCGCTGCAGCCGCGACCGCCGCCACGCCCGCAGCACCAGCCCGCCCATGCTATGGCAGACCACCAGCGGCGCCTGTCCGGTGGCACGCTGGAGTTGCACGAGGGCGGCGTCGATCTGGTCGGTGTAGTCGTCGATCGAGCCGAACACCGGCTCCAGGCTCACGCCAACGAAGGGGATACCTTGCGCCTGCAGCCGGGGGTACCAGCGGTTCCAGAAACCGCGGTTGCAGAGATACCCGTGGACCAGCAGCACGCCGCGTCCACCCTGGTCTGGCCCATCCGCCCCCTCCAGCCGATCCGGCCACCGCTGGCTGGCGAACGGCATCGCCCAGCCGAACGCCCGCCCCGACGCCAGCGTCTCGCGCCACCACGCCTGCACGCGCTGGAGGGATCTGGGTGGCGGCGCCGGGTCGTGGCCGTGGACACCTACCGCCAGCGCCTGCTCCAGTCCGAGCGCCAGCGCGTTCAGACCCAGCAGCGTCAGCACCGGCCCGAGCGCAGCCAGCAACCCCCAACCCCGCCACGCGCACCATCCCAGCCAGCCCGCGATGCCCAGCGCGCCCATGAACGCGATTCCTCTCAACCCCCTGGCCAGCATCTCCACACTCCTGTCTCGTCTCGGTGCCCGCTCGATCCGCTTAACCTGCCGCCGATTCCGCCGACATGCAGAGTACCCATGTCCGCCACCCTCCCCACCGAACTCCTGCCGCATCTGCTGCCGCACGTCCTGGCGCTGTTCACCGGGACGCCCTGCGTCGTGGCGCTGTTCGATGAGCGGGACGTGCTGCGCTGGGCGAATCCGGCGTTCCGGGCGCTGTTCGGCCTGGGGGCGGACGCGCAACCGAGCTGGATGGACATGATGCGCGCCAACCACCGGCAGAACCAGGCCACGGCGGTGCAGACCGACGACTTCGAGAACTGGCTGGTCTCGGCGGCGTCGCGGCGCGGCAAGCAGGCGTTTCGCAAGATCGAGGCCGATCTGGTGGACGGCCGCTGGATGCTGATGACCGAGACCGTCGGCGCGGACGGCTGGATGCTGTGTTTCGGCACCGACATCACCGACCTCGGACAGGACCAGCGGCAACTGCGCGCCGCCCATGACCTGGCCGTGCGCGCCAGCCAGTCCGACGCGCTGACCGGCATCGGCAACCGGGCGTTCGTGCTGGCGCGGCTGCAGGGACTGCTGGCGGTGGATCTGGCCACGCAGCCACTGTGCGTCGGGCTGGCGGACCTGGACCACTTCAAGCGCATCAACGACCAGCGCGGCCACCTCGCGGGTGATCAGGTGCTGTGCGACTTCGCGCAGCTGCTGCAGGGGCACCTGCGCCGCAGCGATGTCTGCGGGCGCATCGGGGGCGAGGAGTTCCTGATCGCGCTGCCCGATACGCCGCTGGCGGCGGGGCGGGAGCGGGTGGAGCGGCTGCTGGAGATGGTGCGCCAGTCGCGTCCGCTGGAAGGCGCGCCCGGATTCGGCTACAGCGGCTCGTGCGGGCTGGTGCAGGTGCGGCCGGGCGAGTCGGTCAACGCGGTGCTGGGTCGTGCCGATGCCGCGATGTACGACGCCAAGCGCACGGGGCGCGACCGGGTCTGCACGGCGGATTGACGCCACAACCTGACGCCGCCGCCTTCACGCCGAGGGCGCGCACCGCACCAGCCGCTCCAGCGCCACCCGGATCGATGCCGGGATCGCCACCGGGCGCTGGGTCGCCGTGTCCACGAACACATGCACCATCCGCCCGACCGCACAGGGCTGCGGCTCGCCGGGCTTGAACAGGCCGGTCTCGTAGGTCACGGACGAGTTTCCGAGCTTGACCACCGCGACGCCGATGTCCACCTCGCCCGGATAGGCCACCGGCGCCAGGAAATCGCACTCCGAGCGCACGATGAAGCCCACCACGTCGCCGCCATGGATGTCGAGCTGGCCCTCGGCGATGAGGTAGGCGTTGATGACGCTGTCGAAGTACTGGTAGTAGAGGGCGTTGTTGACATGGCCGTAGCGGTCGTTGTCGGTCCAGCGGGTGGTGACACGGTGGTGGTGGGGGAAATCGGCGGCGGTGGGGCGGGCGGGCATGGGGGTGTTGTACCAAGAATGGCGTGGAATGGTGTGGAATGGCACGGACTGTGCCGTGGGCGCCGGACCCGTTTACCATCGGCCGCCTGCCCTCTGCTGGTCCCCCATGCTGTCTTCCTTGCTCCGCCATGCCCTCGTGCTGGGCCTCGTCTCCGCGATCGGCCCGTTCGCGATCGACATGTACCTGCCCGCGCTGCCCGAGATCGGCCACAGCCTGCAGGCCGACACCGCCCAGGTGCAGCGCAGCCTGACGGTGTTCTTCCTGGCGCTGGGCGTGTGCCAGTTGCTCTACGGCCCGCTGTCGGACCGCTTCGGCCGCAAGCCGCCGCTGTACTTCGGGCTGGCGCTGTTCGTCGCCGGCAGCATCGGCTGCGCGCTGGCGCCGGACATCCAGACGCTGATCGTCCTGCGCTTCATCGCCGGCGTCGGCGCCTGCGCGTGTACGGTGATCCCGCGCGCCGTCGTGCGCGACCTGCACACCGGCGTGGAGGCGACCAGGCTCACCTCGCTGCTGATGCTGGTGTTCAGTGTCTCGCCGATCCTGGCGCCGCTGGCGGGCAGTCTGGTGATCGCGGTGGCGAGCTGGCGCTGGATCTTCTGGACGGTGTCGGCGCTGGGTGTGCTGGGCATTGCGCTGCTGGCGTGGCAACTGGAGGAAAGCCGCCCCACCAGCGCGCGCACCGCCTCGACCCTGGGCGGTGTGCTGGCGACCTACTGGACGCTGCTGCGCGACCGCCACTTCATGGCCCTGACGCTGATCGGCGCCTTCGGCATGTCGGCCTTCTTCGCCTACCTGGGCAACTCGTCGTTCCTGCTGATCGGCCACTATGGCGTGACGCCGATGCAGTACGGGTTCCTCTTCTCCATCAACGCCGCTGCCTTCATCGGCACCGCGCAGTTCAACAGTCGGCTCTGCGTGCGCTACGGGCTGGTGCGCGTCGTGCAGGTCGGGGTGGCGGGATTTGCGTCGATCGCGCTGGGACTGTGGGCGCTGTTCGCGTTCGGGGTGGACCGGCTGGATCTGCTCAGCGTGCTGGTGTTCTGCAGCTTCGGCTGGCTCGGGCTGGTGGTGCCGACCACGGCCGTGCTGGCGCTGGAAACCCATGGCGAGATCGCCGGGACTGCCTCCGCCCTGCTCGGCACCACGCAGATGGTCATCGGCGCGGTGGTGATGGGCGTGCTCTCGCTGTTCATCGATGGCACGCCGATGCCGATGGTCAGCGGCATCGGCGGTTGTGCGCTGGTCACGGGGCTGCTGACCTGGTTCACCCTGGAGCAGGAATCCCGCCATGTCTGACCCCCATGCCCACGACCATGACCACGGCCAC
>NZ_JAAFKF010000138.1 GCF_013299175.1 Sphaerotilus sp. | reverse complement strand
GCTGGCGGCCTTCGGCAAGCTCAGGGTGCGCTTAGAGCGCAGCATCACGACCCATGTGGCGCTTTTGTCCCTGGCCTGTTCCATCATCTGCCTGCGGACTCTGCGCAGGTTGTGTTAGCCGCTCTTAGTGTCGTTGACGATACATGATCAGATCATTGTTCGATAATCGATACATGAACCCTCCCACATCTTTGGCCGCACTGGGTGCCGCGCTGCGCCAGGCTCGCAGCGAACGTGGCCTAACCCAGGCAGCCCTGGCCGAGCGGGCCAGTGTTCCCCGGCTCAAGGTGATTCAGGTGGAAGCCGGCGACGGGCGTGTGGCGAGTCGCTATTTCGCGCAAGTGGCGGCGGCCCTGGGCCAGCGGTTGTGCCTGCAGCCGGCACGGCGGCCGACGCTGGAAGAACTGCAGCGCGAAGCGGCCGAATCAGCCGAAGGGGCGGGGGCGCCGTGAACGCGCTCGCCGTCACCACGCCGACCGGCCCGGCGGGCACGCTCGCCCGTGAAGCGGGTCTGTACCAGTTCACCTGTGCCGCCGAGGCCGATGCCCGCAGCGCCATTTCGCTGACGATGCCGGTGCGGCGACTGGCCTACGCAGGGGCGTCGCTGCCACCGATCTTCCAGATGAACCAGCCGGAAGGCTTCCTGCGCGAGCGGCTGCGCCACCTGCTGGCGAAGTCCACGGTGGATGACCCGGCGCTGACGATGGCCCTGCTGCCGGGAGATGCGGCGATTGGCCGGGTATTCCTGTCGCGGGAAGGGCGTCCCCCGGCCACCACGACCGCCGAGGCTGGCGAGTCGCTTCAGCACATCCTGCGCTACCAGGGCGCCGAAGGGCTGTTCGACACGCTGCTGGAGCGGTACCTGCTGCGCTCGGGTGTCAGTGGCGTTCAGCCCAAGGTGCTGGTGCCCGAGCGGGTCGAGCCGAGGGCGGACGGCCTGGACATGGGCATGGCCCCGCCTGCTCGGGCCACGGCGGTCACGCACGACCTGATCGTCAAGTCCGGTCTGGACGAGTTTCCGGGACTGGCGATCAACGAGTTTGTCTGCATGACGGCGGTGGCACGGGCGGGCGTGCCGTGTCCGCCGTTCTATCTTTCAGACAACACGCGGCTGTTCGTGATGCGCCGCTTCGACCGCACGCCGGAGGGCGGGTCGCTCGGATTCGAGGACATGGCCGTGTTGTGCGGACTGGACGCCGAGCGCAAGTACAGCGGCGCCTACGAGCGCGTGGCGCGGGTGATCGAGGACAACTGCGCACCCGATCGGGTCGGACCCAGCCTGCACCAGCTCTTCGACATGGTCGCCCTCTCGTGCATCCTGGGCAATGGCGATGCACATCTGAAAAACTTCGGCTTGCTCTACACCGACCCGCAGACCGATGACGCCACGCTCGCCCCCGCTTTCGACATCGTCAACACCACCTGCTACCTGCCCGGCGATGCGCTCGCGCTGAGTCTGGACGGGAACCGGTCGCTGTTCGCGGCGCGGCTGGGGCTGCTGGCGTTCGGGCAGACCTGCCGCCTGACGCCAAGGCAGGTTCGGCAGCGGGTGGGGGAACTGGTGGGCGCAGTGCAGGACACGCTGGTGGCGTTTCGGGGGTTGGCCGAGGGCGTACCGGGGCTGGTGGAGCGGCTGTCGGCGGGGGTGGAGGCGTTTGGGGCTGTGTTTTCTGTGGCGGTGCGGTGACTTCGGACAGGCTCCACTCCACAATTCAATCCAGCTTGTCGTCCCGGTGTCCTCCGCCGAGGTCAGCCTGACCCGTCACGTCATCCCGCAGTGCCCCCCGCATCAACCCCCGCACCGCCTCCAGCCCCGGCACCGGCTCCCGCCCCGCCAGCGTCACCAGCCCGAACCGCGCCGCCACCTCCAGCGCCGGCCGCATCGGCAGCTCCACCAGCCCCGGCCCCGCCGCCCGGATGGCGATCAGCACCGCGTCGCTGCCAGCGGCCACCGCGACCAGGCTCGGGATCTCCTCGCAGCGCAGCGTCACGCACCGCCCCGGATGCGCCTCGGGACCATAGCGCTGCATCAGTATCCGTGCCACTTCGTCACTGAGCGGCGTCGAGGCGATCGGGAAACCACGCACGGCCTCGAACGTCACCCCGCCATCCCGCTTGCCCTGCGCCAGCAGCGGATGCCCCGGTCGCACGAGGAACGCCCCGCGCATCTCGCACAGCGTGTCCACGCACAGTTCGGCTGACGGCGCCAGCGACCGCACATCCACCACCAGGGCATCGAGCGCCCGGGCATGCAACGCCTGCACCAGCCGCGCCGTCGTCGCCCGCGACACCTCGATGCGCCAGCCCGGATGCCGCTGCGCCGCCTGTCCAAGCAGCGGTGTCATCAGCATCGCGCCCGGACCCGATCCCAGCCCGATCCGCAGCTCCGCTGCCTCGCCGCCCGCCAGCCGACGCCCGTGGTCGCGCAGCGCGTCGGCATCGGCCAGCACTTGCCGTGCCCGCACCACCATGGCCCGCCCGAACGGCGTCAGCTCGCTGTGCCGCCCGATGCGGTCGAACAGCGGCTGGCCGAGTTCGTCCTCCAGCGCCCGGATGCTGCGACTCAGCGCCGGCTGGGTCAGGAACAGGGTCTCGGCGGAGCGGCTGAAGGAGCCGTTTTCTGCCAGTGCGATCAGGTGCTTGAGCTGGACCAGTGTCATGACTTCAACTCATCGTTATCTGAAAAACAATGCATTGGACGTGCGGTGATGTCCATCCTAGGATAGATCCGACACGATCCGCACGCCCAAGCATGTCCAGGCATGCTCTCTTCTACCGGAGATCACCCCATGAACCGCAAGACCTTCCACCGCCACACCCTGGCCCTGTTTGCCGGCCTGTGCCTGACCGGCGCGTCCGCCCTGGCGCAGACCTTCCCGAGCAAGCAGGTCAACCTGATGGTGCCGTACCCGGCAGGTGGGCTGTCGGACGCGATCGCGCGTGTTGTCGAGCGGCCATTGACGAAGGCGTTCGGGCAGCAGGTCATCGTGGAAAACCTCGGCGGCGTCAGCGGTGCGCTGGGTGCGCAGAAGGTGCTGGCCTCGCCTGCTGACGGCCACATGATCTACCAGGGCTCGCCCAACGAGCTGATCCTGGCGCCGATGGCCCTGCAGGCGGTGAAGTACAAGTCCGAGGACTTCCGCATGGTGCAGATCATCGGCGCGTTCCCGATGGCGGTGCTGGCGCGCAAGGAGCTGGGCGCGAACAACATCGACGAGCTGGCGGCGCTGGCGAAGAAGTCTGCGGCGGCGGGCAAGCCGCTGACGTACGGGAGCGTCGGGGTCGGGTCGTTCTATCACATCCTGGGCGAGCATTTTGCGCACCAGGTGGACGCCGCGATGACGCATGTGCCGTACAAGGGCGCCGCGCCGCTGTTCCAGGACCTGGCGGGCGGTCAGGTGGACGTGTCCTTCATCGTCATCGGCGCCCAGCAGATGGGCCTCATCGACCAGGGCCGCATGAAGGTGCTCGGCACGCTGGCCCCGGCAGGCAAGGTCGAGGCGCCGTTCCTGAAGGCATTCCCGAGCATCAACGACAGCAAGGTGGTCAAGGACTTCGCCTACAACGCCTGGACCGGCTACTTTGTCCGCAAGGACACGCCGGAGCCTGTGGTGCAGGCGCTGAACAAGGCGCTGGCCACCGCGATGGGTGATCCGGAAGTGCGCAAGCAGCTCGAACAGATCGGCGGGATGCTGCCGGCCATGATGACCCCGGCCGAAGCAACGAAGGAGTACGAAGCGCAGACGGCCCGTTTCCGCGCCATCGCCAAGTCGATCAAGCTCGAAGCGCAGTGACCTTGCAGTGAGCACCACGCCATGACCTACCTGCTCGACGCGCTGAACGCCCGGATCGGTGAATTCGTCCACCTGCGCCGCGACATCCACCAGCACCCCGAACTCGCCTTCGAGGAACACCGCACCGCCGCACTGGTCGCCGACAAGCTCGAAGGCTGGGGCTACGCGGTCGAGCGGGGCATCGGTGGCACGGGCGTGGTCGGGCGGCTGGTGCGTGGCACGGGGGCGCGGCGGCTCGGGTTGCGGGCCGACATGGACGCGCTGCCGATCGACGAAGCCTCGGGCACGGAATGGGCCAGTGTTCATCCGGGCTTGATGCACGCCTGCGGCCACGACGGCCACACGGCGATGCTGCTGGCGGCGGCGCGGCACCTGGCGGAGCACGGCGACTTCGACGGCACGCTGCACCTGGTGTTCCAGCCGGCCGAAGAAGGTGGCGGCGGGGCGCTGCGCATGATGGACGACGGGTTGTTCGAGCGGTATCCGTGCGATGCCATCTTCGCGATGCACAACATGCCGGGCGTCGCGCAAGGCCACCTCGTCTTCCGTGACGGCGCGTCGATGGCCTCGTCCGACTACGCGACGATCACGATCGAGGGCATCGGCGGCCATGGCGCGATGCCGCATCGCACGGCCGACCCGGTGGTCGCGGCGGCCAGCCTCGTGATGGCGCTGCAGACGCTGGTTTCGCGCAACGTCGATCCGCTGCACGCGGCGGTGGTGACGGTGGGCGCGCTGCACGCGGGCCAAGCCAACAACGTGATCCCGGCGAGTGCGCGGCTGGAACTGAGCCTGCGGGCACTGGACCGGGACGTGCGGGCGTTGCTGGAGCGGCGGCTGCGGGCATTGGTGGCAGCGCAGGCCGAGAGCTTCGGCTGCACGGCGCGCATCGACTGGCGGCCCGGCTACGCGGTGCTGGTCAACACGCCGACTGAGACCGCATTCGCCCGCGAGGTGGCGCTGGACCTGCTCGGCGCGGACAAGGTGACGCTGAATGGCCCGCCGCTGACCGGCAGCGAGGACTTCGCGTTCATGCTGGAGCGCGTGCCGGGCAGTTACCTGCTGATCGGCAACGGGCAGGGCGGTGACGACAGCCCGGCGCAATCGGCCTGCATGGTCCACAACCCCGGCTACGATTTCAACGACGCGAACCTGCCGGTCGGCGCCGCCTACTGGGTGCGGCTGGCCGAGCGGTTTCTGGTGAAGGGCTGATTTCGGCTGATACCCGGCTCAGACCCGCTACACTCGATTTTCTGCAGGAGAGCACCGGCCCCGAGCCGGTCACCGAAGGCGCAAACTCCCATGAACGCTCAGGTCCACGTACTGCAACCACACACGCCGTCTGGAGAGACTCCACGCCCGCACCGTTGACACGGTGTGCAGCGTGAAGCGCCGAAGGAGCAAGGCACCGGGACCGACCCGGCGCTGAATCTCTCAGGTACCAAGGACAGGGGGAGCGGCATGAAGCACGCGCAAGCGCACACCTCATGCAAGTCATCGTCCTCGGTGCCGGCCTGCTCGGCACCACGTCCGCCCACTTCCTGCGCCAGCTCGGCCACGACGTGACCGTCATCGACCGGCAGGCCACCCCCGCCGCCGAAACCAGCTTCGCCAATGGCGGGCAGGTCTCCGTCAGCCACGCCGAGCCGTGGGCCAACCCGTCGGCGCCGCTCAAGGTGCTGCAGTGGCTCGGCCGGGAGGATGCGCCGCTGCTGTTCCGGCTGCGCGCCGATCCGCAGCAGTGGCGCTGGGGGCTGCAGTTCCTGCGCGAATGCACGCCGGCCCGCACGCGCCACAACATCGAGCAGATCGTGCGCCTGGGCACCTACAGCCGCGACACCTTGCAGCAACTGCGGCGCGACCTCGGCCTGCAATACGACCAGCGCACGCAAGGCATCCTGCACTTCTACACCAGCCAGAAGGAGTTCGACGCCGCGGAGGAACCCGCCCGGCAGATGCGCGAACTCGGCTGCGACCGGCGCGTGATCTCGGCGGACGAGGCGGTGCGGCTGGAGCCGGCGCTGCGCCACATCCGCCCGACGCTGGCCGGGGCGACCTACACCTCGGAGGACGAATCGGGCGATGCGCGGCAGTTCACGCTCGCGCTGGCCGAGCGTTGCCGGCAGGACGGCGTGCGTTTCCTGATGGGCCACACCGTCACCGCGCTGCACGAGGTGGGCGGCCGGATCGAGCACGTCGAGGTGACGGACGCCGATGGGGCGTTCCAGCGGCTGCGCGCCGATGCCTTCGTCGTGGCGATGGGCAGCCTGAGTCCGCTGCTGGTCCGGCCGCTGGGCATCCACCTGCCGATCTACCCGGCCAAGGGCTACTCGGTGACGATGCCGGTGAAGGATGCGTCGATGGCGCACGAGGTCTCGCTGACCGATGACGAATACAAGCTCGTCTTCTCGCGCCTGGGCGACCGGCTGCGCATCGCCGGGACGGCGGAGCTGAACGGCTACAGCCGCGACCTGAACGCCGTGCGCTGCGAGGCCATCGTGCGGCGGACGGAACAGCTTTTCCCCGGTGCGGGCGACACGACGCAGGCGCAGTTCTGGACCGGCCTGCGCCCCGCGACGCCGAGCAACGTGCCGATCATCGGCAAGTCGCGCCTGCCGAACCTGTTCCTCAACACCGGCCACGGCACGCTGGGCTGGACACATGCCTGCGGGTCGGGCAAGAGCGTGGCGCGCA
Organism: Sphaerotilus sp.; assembly: GCF_013299175.1. Classification (GTDB taxonomy): domain Bacteria; phylum Pseudomonadota; class Gammaproteobacteria; order Burkholderiales; family Burkholderiaceae_C; genus Sphaerotilus. The sequence goes on along the minus strand of NZ_JAAFKF010000138.1, from coordinate 1,747 downwards.
TCGTCAGCGGGCTGGCACCGGAGCTGGATTTCGCCTTTGCTCGTGGCTGAAGGGTCACCTCGCCGTTCAGAAACCGGAACCGGGTTGCGTCAGGAACTCGGCTTCCTCGGCGGTATTCGGACGGCCCAGCGCGGCGTTGCGGTGCGGGAAACGGCCGAAGCGCGCCACGATCACGCGGTGCCGCTCGGCCCAGTCCAGCAGCCCTGACAGGGCCGGCTCGTCCTGGCCAAGTTGCGCGAACAGGCGGATAGATTCATCTTGGTCGGCGAGCGACTCCGAATGCTCGAAGGGCAGGTAGACGAATTGGCGCTGCACGCCTGTCAACGTCCGGTCTGCGCCTGATGCGACCAGCGATTTCGCCAGCGACAACGCCCGCGGATCGCCCGCGAAGGCGCGTGGCGTGTCGCGGCCCGTGTTGCGGGTGAACTGGTCGAGGACGAGGATCAGCGCCAGCGTGCTCTCAGGCGTGGTGGTCCAGTTCTGCAGCTCGTTGGCCAAGGCCGCGTCGATCAACGGGCCGAAGCGGCGGATGATCTCGGCGTCGAAAGCGGCGTCCTTGCGGAACCACTGGGGGCGGGTCTGGGCGTGGGCGGGATCGGTGGGAGGGCCGAACCAGAAATCGAGGATGAGGGCAGGGTGCATGGTGGAGTCCGTGCGCCGGGCATCGCGGTATGCGATCCTGCGGCTGGCGTTTTCGCCAAGTTCATGCCAAGTTTGCGCCGATTCATCCCACCACGTTCCCTGCGAGGAGGCGTTCAACTTCTACCGTTCGGTGTTCGGCGGCGAGTTCCTCGGCCCGATCCACCGCTTTGGTGGCGCCACGACGGGCGGGCCGCCGCTGTCGGAAGAAGATGCGCAGCTGGTCATGCACATCGAGCTGGCCATCACCGGTGGCCATGTCCTGATGGGTTCCGACATGCCGCCGAGCATGGGGTTTCAGGGCACGACCGGCAACCAGGTCCACCTCAACCTGTAACCCGACAGCCGCGCCGAGGCTGCGCGGCTGTTCCATGGTCTGGCGGAAGGCGGCACGGTGTCGATGCCGCTGCAGGACATGTTCTGGGGGGCGTACTTCGGCAGCGTGACGGATCGGTTCGGGATCTGCTGGATGGTCCACTGCGTGGAGCCGCCGCCGGCAGCGTGAGTCGGAGGTGGTCCTGCGTGGCCTCTAACCCCGCATCCCGGCCGGTCGCCGAAACGGACCAGTTCGACCTCGCCGGGGCACGTCCAGTCGCGGTGGACCAAGGCATTGAGCAGCGCCTCCCGCAGGGCTTCGGGCGGGTAGTGCCAGTGGCGTTCCCGGCGCAGGTTTTCAGCGAGTTCGGCCGACTCTGTTGACAGGAACGGCCCGGTGCGCTCCAGCAGTTGCTCGACCAGACCGGGTTGGGCGCGGAACACCTGCCCCTGTGCCGAGCGGGACCACAGCCCGACCAGCGGGGCATCCAGCACGGTGTCATCGAGCGCCTGATAGTCGAGGTCGTTCCCCGCGAACGCCATCCACCGCACCCCCGCCTGACGCAGCAGCCGGCGCGGTCGGTGTGCGAACAGCACCGTGCCGGCGATGGTGCAGACCGGCGGGCCGTCCGCCCGTTCCGTCATGAACCCCAGACCGCAGAGCCGGCTGTGCCAGTCGGCATCCGTTGCGGGCACTTCGTCACTGAGCACGCGGCCGAGGTAATCCGTCAGCCGCGCCTGGTCCAGATCGGCCAGTCCCGAACCGGACACGGGCAACACCTCGGCATGCAGC
>NZ_JAAFKF010000137.1 GCF_013299175.1 Sphaerotilus sp. | reverse complement strand
AGGTGACGGGGGAGTCGCCCGAGGCGCTGTTCGATCTGGCCTGTTCTGTGGAGCGCATCGGCGATCTGCACCGGCAAGCCGGCGATGCACCCGCCGCCCGTGCCTGTTTCGAGCGCGAGGTCCGGCTCGCCGAATCCGCTCTGCGACAATCGCCGCTGTCCGTCGATTTCCAGAACCTGCTCGCCAATGCCCGTGGACGGCTTGCGGCGATGCCGTCCGATACCCCATGAACTACATCAGCACCCGAGGCGACCAGACCGAGCGCCGTTTCTGCGAGATCCTGCTGGAGGGCCTCGCGCCCGATGGCGGCTTGTACCTGCCGGTCAGCTACCCGAAGATCGACGCCGCCACGCTCGCCCGCTGGCGCGGCCTGTCCTACGCCGACCTCGCCTTCGAGATCCTGTCGCTCTACATCGACGACATCCCGGCCGACGACCTGCGCGCCCTGACCCGCAAGACCTACACCACGGACGTCTTCGGCACCGACGCCATCGTCCCGCTCAAGCCGCTGGAGCCGGGCCTGTGCCTGGAGTCGCTGTCCAACGGTCCGACGCTCGCCTTCAAGGACATGGCGATGCAGCTCCTGGGCAACCTGTTCGAGTACGAACTCGGTCGCCGCGGCGAGCAGCTCAACATCCTCGGCGCCACCTCCGGCGACACCGGCAGCGCAGCGGAATACGCGATGCGCGGCAAGGCCGGCGTGCGCGTGTTCATGCTCTCGCCGCACGGCCGCATGAGTCCGTTCCAGCAAGCGCAGATGTTCTCGCTGCAGGACGAGAACATCCACAACCTCGCCGTCGAAGGCGTGTTCGACGACTGCCAGGACATCGTCAAGGCCGTGTCGAACGACCTCGACTTCAAGCGCGCCTACCGCATCGGCACCGTCAACTCGATCAACTGGGCGCGCCTGCTGGCCCAGGTCGTCTACTACTTCGCTGGCTACTTCCAGGCTACCCAGGCCACGAAATCGAACGACGAGCAGGTCAGCTTCACCGTTCCGTCCGGCAACTTCGGCAACGTCTGCGCCGGGCATGTGGCGCGGATGATGGGCCTGCCGGTCAAGCACCTCGTCGTCGCCACCAACGAGAACAACGTGCTCGAAGAGTTCTTCCGCACCGGCGCCTACCGCGTGCGCGGCAGCAGCGAGACCTGGGAAACGTCCAGCCCGTCGATGGACATCAGCAAGGCGTCGAACTTCGAGCGGTTCGTGTTTGACCTGCTTGGCCGCGATGGCGCACGCACCAAGGCACTGTTCGGCGAGGCGCTGAACCGCGAGGGCGTGTTCGCCGTGTCCCCGGAAGAGTTCGCCCGCATCGCCGGCTACGGCTTCCAGTCCGGCTGCTCGACCCACGCAGACCGCGTCGCCACGATCCGTGCTACCTGGGAAGGCCAGGGCGTGCTGATCGACACCCACACCGCCGACGGCGTGAAGGTGGCGCGCGAGCTGCGCGAGGACGGCGTGCCGATGATCGTGCTCGAAACCGCGCTGCCCGCGAAGTTCGAGTCCACCATCGCCGAAGCCCTCGGCCCGGATGTCCACGCCCCACGCCCGCCCGCACTGGCCGATCTGGAGTCGCGCCCGAAGCGGTTCCGGGTCATGCCGGCCGACACGGCGGTGGTCCAGCAGTACGTCCGCGACCACGTCCCGCTGTGAACGTCGTCGGACTCTGCGGCGCCTCCGGTTCGGGCAAGACCACGCTCGGCGAGGGCTTGATCCGCGCATTGAAGGCGCAGGGCTGCCGCGTCTCCGTGATCAAGCACGCCCACAAGCACTTCGACATCGACCGCCCCGGCAAGGACAGCCACCGCCACCGCGAGGCCGGCGCCTTCGAGGTGCTGGTCGCCAACGGCCACCGGCTGGCGCTGATGCGCGAGTTCGAGGTCGAGGCCGATCTGTCCGTCCACCAGCTCATCGCCGAACTCAGCGATCTGAGTGCGTTCGGCGCCGAGCACTGGGTGATCGTCGAAGGCTTCAAGCACGCCGATCTGCCCAAGGTCGAAGTCTGGCGCGCCGCCCATGGCGCACCAGCGGCCTACCCGAACGATCCGTTTGTCATCGCGATTGCCCGCCCGGCAGAGGACGCCGTGCCCCATTCCACCGCGCTGCCCTTGCTGGATCTGGACGATCCGGCGTCGGTGGCCGATTTCCTGCGAAGCGACCCGCAACGCTATGGCTACCGTGCCCCTCAACAACGCTGAACCGCTGGCGGCCCCGCGCCGCCCGGTGCTGCAGAGCCTGGACGACGCGCTGGCGAACCTGCTCGCGGTGGTGTCCGCGTCCTGTGCCGCACAGCCTGAAACCGTGTCCACCTTCGACGCGCTCGGCCGTGTGCTGGCCGAGGACGTGTGTTCGCTGCTGGACGTGCCACCAGCCGACAACACCTCGATGGACGGCTACGCCATGCGGGCGGCCGACGTGCCCCAGGTCGGCACCGTGCTGCCCGTCAGCCAGCGCACTCCGGCGGGTGTCGTCGGTGAGCCGCTGCAGCCGGGCACGGCAGCGCGCATTTTCACCGGCGCACAGATACCGCTCGGTGCCGATGTCGTCGTGATGCAGGAGCAGTGCGAAGCGGTGGCCGGCGGCGGACTGGGCAGCGTGCGCGTCAACCTGGTGCCGCCCGTCGGGCAGTGGATTCGCCGCCGTGGCGAGGATGTGCAGCGCGGTGCCGTCGTGCTCGCGGCTGGCACGCGCCTGACGCCTGCTGCGCTGGGATTGGCCGCCTCGGTCGGCGCCGCCGTGCTGAAAGTCGCCCGCCGCCCGCGCGTGGCCGTGTTCTCGACCGGCGACGAACTGGTGATGCCCGGCGAGGTGCTGCCCGAGCAGATGCGCCCCGGCGCGATCTACAACTCCAACCGCTACACGCTGCGCGGGCTGGTGCAGGCGATGGGCTGCGACGTGCAGGATCTGGGCATCGTCCCCGACCGGCTCGACGCCACCCGCGAGGCGCTGCGAGTGGCGGCGGCCGAGAGTGACCTGATCATCACCTCGGGCGGCGTCTCGATGGGCGAGGAAGACCACCTGCGCCCCGCCGTGCAGGCAGAAGGGCGGCTGGACCTCTGGCAGATCGCGATGAAGCCGGGCAAGCCGCTGGCGTTCGGCGCGGTGCGGCGCGAGGACGGCAGCGAAGCGTGGTTCCTGGGTCTGCCGGGCAATCCGGTGTCGAGCTTCGTGACCTTCCTGCTGACGGTGCGGCCGGTGCTGCTGCGGCTGCAGGGGGTGCCCGAGGCCGACCTGGCGCCGCGCAGTTATCCGCTGCGCGCCGATTTCGACTGGCCGAAACCCGACCGCCGCCGCGAATTCCTGCGCGCACGGGTCAACGCCGAGGGCGGCGTCACGCTGTTCCCGAACCAGAGTTCCGGCGTGCTGACCTCGGCGGTCTGGGCCGACGGGTTGGTCGATGTCGCGGCGGGGCAGGTGATCGCCCGCGGCGAGAGGGTGCGGTTCGTGCCGCTGAGTGAATTGGGCTGACCATGCAGATCCACATCAAGTATTTCGCGTCCCTGCGCGAGTCCCTCGGCGCAGGCGAAACCCTGGTGCTCGACGCACCGCTGACCGTCGGCCAGTTGCGCGACCAGCTCATCGCCCGCGGCGAGCCGCATGCGGGCGCGCTGGCGCGGGGCAGGGCGCTGCGGGCAGCGTTCAACCAGACCATGTGCGCCGAGACCACCGCGTTGACGCCGGGCGCCGAGGTCGCGTTCTTCCCGCCCGTCACCGGAGGCTGAGCCATGACCACACCGCCGCCGTCACGGCCACTGCGCCTGTCCAGCGTCTCCATCCAGACCGAAGACTTCGACCTGTCGGCTGAAGTTGCCGCGTTGCGCAGCGGTGACGCGGGCGTCGGCGCCATCGCCACCTTCGTCGGTACCGTGCGCGACCGCCACGCCGGTCAGCCCGTCGCCGGTGCGATCAGCGCGATGGAGCTGGAGCACTACCCCGGCATGACCGAGCGCAGCATCGAGGCGATGATCGACGATGCCTTCCGCCGCTTCGACCTCCGCGGCGTGCGCGTCATCCACCGCGTCGGCCCGCTGCAGATCGCCGACCAGATCGTGCTGGTGGCGGTCACGTCGATGCACCGCGGCGAAGCCTTCCAGGCGTGCGAGTTCCTGATGGACTACCTCAAGTCCGAGGCGCCGTTCTGGAAGAAGGAAACCACGCCCGAAGGCGCCCGCTGGGTCGATGCCCGCGTCAGCGACGACGCGGCGTTGCACCGCTGGGGCATCGTCTCGGGCAACGCGACCGGCGCCTGAACCGCATGCCCCCGACGCTGCTCCAGGCGGCTTCGGTCGCGCTCGGCGCCTCGCTCGGGGCGCTGCTGCGCTGGCAGGCGGGGATGCGGCTCGGCTTCGTCGTCGCCGGCTTCCCGCTGGGCACGCTGGCGGTCAACGTGGTGGGTGGTTTCCTGATCGGCCTCGCCCTGGTCTGGTTCTGTCTCCATCCAGAAGCTACTAACAGCCGACTGTTGGTCGTCACCGGCTTCCTCGGTGGCTTGACGACGTTCTCGTCCTTTTCGGGGGAGTCGCTGCTGTTGCTGCAGACGGGGCAGGTGCCGCTGGCGGTGCTGCACAGCGCGGCGCATCTGCTGGGCGCGCTGGCCGCGGTGGCGCTGGGCTGGTGGCTGGGGCAGTGGGTGTTGGGTGGTGCTGTCGCCTAGGAGTCAAGCGCAGGCTCCGCCCGCCAGCAGACTGCGCGCTGGAATGCGTCCACCTCTGCGACCTTTTTCACCCCTGTCTGCCCAGGAGCCTTGCCCATGCGTGCGCTGATCTGCGAATCCTTCGGCCCGATCGACCAACTGCGGGTGCAGGAGGTCGCTACCCCCGAGCCCGGCCCCGGCGAGGTCCGCATCCGGGTCGAATCCGCGGCCGTCAACTTCCCCGATGCACTGATCGTGCAGGGGCTGTACCAGGTCAAGCCGGCGCTGCCGTTCTCGCCAGGGGCGGAGCTGGCGGGTGTGGTCGAGGCGGTGGGCGAGGGTGTTCGGCATGCCAAGGTCGGCGACCGCGTCATCAGCTTCTGCGGCCACGGGGCGTTTGCCGAGCAGGTGGTGGTCAACGCCCGCCAGGTGATGCCGCTGCCCGAGGGCATGGACATGGACACCGGCGCCGCGCTGGTGCTGACCTATGGCACCTCGCTGCACGCGCTCAAGGAGGTCGGGCGCTTGCAGGCCGGGGAGACGCTGCTGGTGCTGGGTGCGGCGGGCGGCGTGGGGCTGGCGGCCATCGAGATCGCCAAGCAGATGGGCGCGCGCGTGATCGCTGCGGCGTCCAGCGAGGACAAGCTGGCGCTGTGCCGCACGGTGGGCGCGGACGAGACCGTCAACTACACCAGCGAAGACCTGCGCAAGCGCGTCGATGCGCTGACGGGCGGGCAGGGCGTGCAGATGGTGTACGACCCGGTGGGCGGTGATTACACCGAGCCGGCGCTGCGTGCGACAGCATGGCGCGGGCGGTATCTGGTGGTCGGGTTCGCGGCCGGGGCGATCCCCAAGGTGCCGCTCAACTTGGCGCTGCTCAAGGAACGGGCGATCCTGGGCGTGTTCTGGGGCGATGCCGTGCGGCGTGATCCGGCCACGCACCTCGCCAACATGCAACAACTGGCGGCGTGGTTCACCGAGGGCCGCATCCATCCGGTGATCAGCGAGCGGGTCGGGCTGGACGGTGCGCAGGACGCTATCCAGCGCATGGCGGCGCGGCAGGTCAAGGGCAAGGTGGTGGTGCATCCGCACGCCTGAGTCTGCGCGACGGCGAGACTGCGGGTTGCGGGCAGCAAAAAGCGCCCCGCAGGGCGCTCTCTGTCTTGCGCTGCAGCGCCGTCAGGCGCCGTGCATCAACGCTGCTGGCGGCGGCGGCTGACGAAGCCCAGCACGCCCAGACCGGCCACCAGCATGGCATAGCTCTCGGGTTCCGGCACCGGGGTCACGGCGGTCATGGCGACATTGTCCAGCGTCATGCCAGTGTTCAGACCCGGCAGACCTGCGCCGACCGAGCCGAAGTACAGCTTGTAGCTGGTGTTGTCGGTCAGGGACAGGCTGGTGTTGTTGGTGCCTTGGCCGCTGATCTGGACCAGCGGGCCGTTCGAGATGTAGCTCGCCGTGTTCTGGTTGTAGAGCGCCCAGAAGCCCGAACCGTTGTAGTCGAAGCTCAGGTTGAACTGACCACCGGTGTCCGCGGTGAAGGACGTGTAGGCGGAATCGCCGCCACCAAATTGCATGGACTGGTTGCCCGCCACGTCCACGATCTTGTGGGTGCCGCTGGTCGAGTCGGAACCCCACAGCGTCGCGCCGTAGCCGCCCAGGTTGGACCAGGTGTCGAACGTGTCGGCCGCTACCGACGCTCTCTCGAAGTCACCGGCGGTGATCAGGTTGGATGCAGCGTGGGCGCCAGTGCCAACGGCTGCGAGCAGCAGGCCAGCGGCCAGGGAAGTCAGGGTCTTGTGCATGTGAGGTTCCAGTCGAGGTATGTTGCAGAGTGGATGCTGGCGGGGCGTTGAGGTGCCACGTCGTCTCCTGTCAGTACCTTAGCAAGATTGCCCGAAATGAAAACACCTGCAACCGTGTCTCCTCCCCCGTTGCGGGGTAGGCCGTGCCAGGGAGCGGCCAACTTGTACCGATTGACCCATGGCCACCATTGATCCAAGGGGGACGCTGGTGCTGCAAGAAGAATCAGGAAGGCTGGGTGCAGGATCTGGCCGGGAAAACCCCCGGACGGCTATAATCCACAGGTTTGTCTGCCAACAACGCTACCCAGCGTCGCATGCTTGTCCCACCTGACCGGAAAGGCGCTTGTCGCCAGTGCTCCATCCGCAGAGCCCGACCGGTCTGAAGCAGCGCTGGGGGCGCTCTATCCGGAGTTCCCGTGCTGCCCGTCCTGCCCCCCGCTATCCTCGCACTCGCAGACGGCACAGTCTTTCTAGGCACCTCGATCGGCGCTGCCGGTCACACAGTCGGCGAAGTGGTGTTCAACACCGCGCTCACCGGCTACCAGGAAATCCTCACTGACCCGAGCTACTGCCAGCAGATCGTGACCCTCACGTATCCGCACATCGGCAACTACGGCGTCAACGAGCAGGATGTCGAGGCCTCGAAAGTCCATGCCGCTGGTCTGATCATCAAGGACTTGCCCGTCCGCGCCTCCAACTTCCGCCAGTCGATGACGCTGGCCGAGTACCTCGTGCGCGAAGGCACCGTTGCCATCGCCGACATCGACACCCGCCGCCTCACCCGCGTGCTGCGCACCCATGGCGCCCAGAACGGCTGCATCATGGGATTTCCGGCTGACACTGCTGTGACGCAATCGATGATCGACGAGGCCATCGCGCTCGCTCGCCGTGCGCCGAACATGGCCGGTCAGGATCTCGCGCAAGTCGTCACCCGGCGCGCGCCGGAAGTCTGGACCGAGACCGAGTGGCAACTCTTCGCGGCCGACGGCAAGCCCGGCTTCGGCGAGCAGACGGCGCCGCAGTTCCACGTCGTCGCCTACGACTTCGGCGTCAAGCGCAACATCCTGCGCATGCTGGCCGAGCGCGGCTGCAAGGTCACGGTGGTGCCGGCGAAGACCTCGGCGGCCGACGTGCTCGCCTACCAGCCGGATGGCATCTTCCTGTCCAACGGCCCTGGCGACCCGCAGCCCTGCGACTACGCGATTGCCGCCGCCAAGACGTTGATCGAAACCGGCATCCCGACCTTCGGCATCTGCCTGGGCCACCAGATCATGGCGCTGGCCTCGGGGGCGCAGACCTTCAAGATGAAGTTCGGCCACCACGGCGCGAACCATCCGGTGAAGGATCTGGACACCGGCCGCGTGTCGATCACCAGCCAGAACCACGGTTTTGCGGTCGATGCCGAGACCCTGCCTGCCAACCTGCGCCCGACGCACGTCAGCCTGTTCGACGGCACGCTGCAAGGACTGGCGCGCACCGACAAGCCGGCGTTCTGCTTCCAGGGTCACCCGGAAGCGTCGCCCGGCCCCCATGACATTGCCTACCTGTTTGACCGCTTCACCGCGCTCATGACCCAGCACGTGGCGGAGAAGAACAATGCCTAAGCGCAGCGACCTGAAATCCATCCTCATCATCGGCGCCGGCCCGATCATCATCGGCCAGGCGTGCGAGTTCGACTACTCCGGCGCGCAGGCGTGCAAGGCCCTGCGCGAAGAGGGCTACAAGGTCATCCTGGTCAACTCGAACCCGGCGACCATCATGACCGACCCGAACACGGCGGACGTGACCTACATCGAGCCGATCACCTGGCAGGTGGTCGAGAAGATCATCGCCAAGGAGCGCCCGGACGC
>NZ_JAAFKF010000136.1 GCF_013299175.1 Sphaerotilus sp. | reverse complement strand
AAGATCGATGACCCGGCCCGGCGAGAACGGGCCGCGGTCGTTGATCCGCACGACCACCTCGCGGCCATTGGCCGGGTTGCGCACCCGCGCGTAGCTCGGGATGGGCATGGTGGGGTGGGCCGCGGTCATGGCGTACATGTCATAGCGTTCGCCACTGGCGGTCGGCAGGCCGTGGAACTTGCTGCCATACCAGGAGGCCAGACCCGATTCCCGGACTTCGGCGTCGGTCGTGAGAGGGGTGTAGCTGCGCCCGAGCACGGCGTAGGGCTTGTTCGGACCCCCCGGGCGCAGTGGCTCGATGCGGGGTTGCGCATCGGGCACCTGCAGCAGCTCGGCATGGGAGGGCGTGCCGCTGCCCCCGTTGCGGTTGCGTGGGGCGGTGGTGCCAGCACAGCCAGCCAGCCCCAGCACCACGGCTGCAGCCGCCACCATGGCGGTGGTCGTGGTGCGCCTGCGCCAATCGGACAAAAGACTCTGAGAACGCATGAAGTTACATCCCCCGTTCAAGGGGTCAATGGGTCTTGAATAGGTCTTGAATGAAAAAAATGAACGGATGCGGAGTAACCTTTCGGTACCAGTGACCCTTGAATGAGGGTGCAGCCTGGGACACACCACACTTCATACCATTGGGGAAAACATGCAAGTTTCAAAGATTTCTTTCGCCGTTGCGCTGGCGATGACCTTCTGCGGCGCCGCCCAGGCGGCGGTGGCGGGTCTCGACGATGTGTCGTTCGAGTCCTATGCGGCGGGCGCACCGATCGGTACGGCTGGCGCATGGTCGTCGGAAGGCACGATGACCACCGTGCGCGGCCCGGCCGGAGCCTACGCGGGGCAGCGTTTCGCTTTCCTGTCCAGCGGCGACCACCTGGTCCAGAGCTTCACGGTGGACACCGTCGGTACCTACTCCGTGAGCTTCTGGGCCAGTGGCGAAGGCCGCTCGCTCCTGTTCTCGTCGAGCGATGTCGCTGCCGGCGTGTTCACCTCGCCAGTGGCTGTTTCCAGCGCCAACCCTGTCAACTACGGTGCTGGCTGGCACCAGGTGCAGTACACGTTCAATACGGGTGCCTTCAGCAGCACCAGCTCCTACCACCTCTACATGACCGGCTTCGGTTCGGGTCTGGCGGTGGACAGCGTGTCGGTCTCGGCCGTGCCGGAACCCGAGTCCCTCGCCATGATGCTGGCTGGCTTGGGTGCCCTGGGTCTGATGGCCCGCCGCCGCGTGGTCTGACCCGCCGTGTCCTGAGTCCGCATCGAAAGCAAAAAAGCACCGATTCCGGGTGCTTTTTTGTTTGATGGTCTTGATTACCCTCGAACAAGGGATTGATTCTTGAATTTGATTGTCAGTCAACGGTCGGTTTGAGTTTTTCCGGAATGTGGTTCGTGGAAAACGACAGTGATGAGGGGCCTGTTCTGAAAAAATCACCCGTGTTCGGGGGGTTTGTGTCATTTGGCCATACCGCATCTGAATGGCAGGCGCTAATCTGAGAACGTGCAAATGCTGAACGCAAAAAGACATGGCCCTTGCCTGAGGGGCGAATTCAGCAGAGCCGCTTCTTTCATCTATACCGGGAGTATTTCATGCGCAAGACTTTCACTGCCATCGCCGCTGGCTTGTTGCTCGCCGCCACGGGCGCCAACGCCAACCTGATCACCAACGGCACGTTCGACAGCCCCAACCTGGCGACCGGCACGTTTGAACCCGTGCCCTCGCTGTCCTTCTCGGATTTGAACTGGGGCTTCTACAGCGGCAGCTCGGGTCTGACCAAGCTGGTGGACAACGGTGGCAACCAGTTCGCCCAGATCGCATCGGGTGACTTCATGTACACCTCGTTCACCGCGGCCACATCGGGCCAGTACAACATCAGCTTCGACTTCCAGGGCAGCGGTTTGTGGGGCCTGACGGGCAGCAGCTGGTCGCCGACGCTGGTGGCCCCGAGCTACCTGGCCAACGCTGGGTGGGCGTCCGCCTCGGGTGGCCCGGTCTCGCTCGTGGGGGGCGACTCCTACAAGATCTACTTCGGTGGCATGGTCACGCCGCCGCAGTTCTCCTCGACGCTGAGCTTGGACAACGTCTCGGTGTCGGCCGTGACGCCGGTGCCGGAACCTGAAGGCTACGCCATGATGCTGGCCGGTCTGGGCGCGTTGGGTCTGATGAGCCGCCGCCGTCTGCGCAAGGACATCTGAGCCGCCCACAGGGAGCAGCATTCAACCGCCGCTCTGCTGTCACTGCATCACTGCGTCACTGCACAACGCCCTTCGGGGCGTTTTTTGTTGCCCAACCCGCAATTGCAGGTATGCATGCAAGGGGGCTGTGAATATCTCACGGGGTTTTTTCAGGAGTGCCTTTATATCCCTCATGTATCCCCCCCCGATTGGGTGAGAATATAAATTGAGGGAAATAAGAGCTGGAATGGTGGGTTAATCTTCCGCTGCGGTTCGGGTCGTTGGCCTAAACTGGTTTCAAGTGATCGGATATCGGTCCCGGTGAATAGATCACACATTTCATCCTTCGTTACGGAGTTCCCATGCGCAAATCTCTTCTCTCTACGGCTGCGGCCCTGTTGCTGGCTTTCGGTGCTGCCGGCGCGCAGGCACAGGTGGTCATCCAGAATGCTGGCTTCGAGTTGTCGGCGGTTGCCACCGACACGTCCGATACCTTCGCCAATATCGGCTGGAACAATGTCCAGTGGGGCTGGCTGGGGGGCGCGTCGAAAATCGTCGATGTGAGCGGCAGCCAGATGGCCCAGGTCGTTGGCGGTGATGTGATTTCGACGGGTTTCGCGGCGGCGTCGGCTGGCAACTACGCGCTGAGCTTCGACACGAGCGGTGACGGTTACATGATGCTGTTCAACGACAGCACCCAGGCCGTGGTCGCGCAAGCCTTCTTGCAGAACGCGGGGACGGCCCAGTACACCTCGACCACGTTCGCGCTCAACAACACCGACACCTACCGCCTGTACTTCGGCACCACGCCGCTGCCGCCGACCTTCAACGCAACGCTGAACATCGACAACGTGGCGGTCGCCCAGATGGCGGCGCCGGTGCCCGAGCCGGAGAGCTACGCGATGATGCTCGGCGGTCTGGGTGCCCTCGGCCTGATGAGCCGCCGCCGCCTGAAGTCGCGCGCCTGACGCAACGGCACCACAAGGTGCCTTCCCCTTCTCCTTCCGTTCCCTTTTTCCGGCATGGATGAACAGCGCCTCATGGGAGGCGCTTTTTCATGCGCTGATCCGTTTCAGTGCAAGTTCCACCACCACCGGCGCATGGTCGCTGGGCCGCTCGTTCTTGCGCGGTGCCTTGTCGATGCGGCAGGCGGTGGTGCGCTCGGCCAGCGCGGCACTCACGAGGATGTGGTCGATGCGCAGCCCCTGGTTCTTGCGGAACGCCAGGTTGCGGTAGTCCCACCAGCTCCAGCTCTTGGGCGCTTGCTCGAACAGCCGGAAGGCGTCCTGCAGACCGAGTGCCTGCAATGCCTGGAAGTGGCTGCGCTCCTGCGGCGTGCAGTGGATTTGACCGGCCCAGGCCACCGGGTCGTGTACGTCGCGGTCTTCCGGCGCGATGTTGTAGTCGCCCAGCAGGGCCAGCGCCGCATGGGCCTGCAATTCGCTGCCCAGCCACTGCTCCAGCGCCGTCAGCCAGGCCATCTTGTAGACGAACTTGTCGCTGTCTGGCGCTTGCCCGTTCGGGAAATAGGCGCCGACCACGCGCACGCCCTCGACCGTCGCTGCGATCACGCGCGCCTGCGGATCGTCGAAACCGGGGATGTTGCGCACCACGTCGGTGACTGCCAGCCCCTGGCGTGACAGCAGCGCCACGCCGTTGTAGGTTTTCTGCCCGAACCAGACGCTCTGGTAGCCGGCGGCAGCGAGCGCGTCGGCCGGAAACTTGTCGTCGGTGAGCTTGGTCTCCTGCAGCACCAGCACATCCGGCTGCTCCAGCGCAAGCCAGTCGAGCACCTGCGGCAGCCGCACGGCGAGGGAGTTCACGTTCCAGGTGGCGAGTTTCATGCCGAGATGATGCCGCAGGTGGGGGCGGTGGTGGGCGATACTCGCGCGCTGTCGTGATCACCGAAGGAGACTGGGCATGTCCATCTTGATACTGGGTTTGGTGCTGTTTCTGGGGGTGCATTCGATCCGCATCGTTGCCGAGGACTGGCGCGCCGCGCAGCTCCGCCAATGGGGTTCGATGCGCTGGCGGGCGGGCTACACCGCGGTGTCGGTGGTGGGCCTGGGGCTGGTGATCGCCGGTTATGGGGCGGCACGGGCCACGCCAGTCGATCTGTGGATGCCGCCGACCGCCACGCGCCATGTCGCGGCGCTGCTGATGCTGCTGTCCTTCGTGCTGCTGACCGCCGCCTACGTGCCCGGCTCGCGCCTGAAGGCCAAGGTGCGGCACCCGATGCTGCTGGGTGTGAAGGTCTGGGCGCTGGCGCACTTGCTGGCCAACGGGCGGCTGGCGGATGTCGTGCTGTTCGGCAGTTTCCTGCTGTGGGCGGTGCTGGCGTTCCGGGCGGCGCGTCAGCGGGACCGGGCCGCGGGCGATCCCGCGTTGCCGCTGCACTCCGGTCGCGACGTGGTCACCGTGTTCGTCGGCATCTTCGCGTGGATCATCTTCGCGCTGTGGCTGCACGGGCCGCTGATCGGCGTGCGGCCCTTCGGCTGAGGCTCAGCGGCGCCGGTAGGTCACGAAGGCAAAGCCCGGATGCACTGTCCGGGCGATTGCCTCGAAGGCGTCGCATGGCCAGTCCGGGAAGCGCACATCGCCGTCGAGGTCCGCGTCGATCTCGGTCAGCTCCAGCACCTCGGCGTGGGGCAGGGCCAGCGCGTACAGCTCGCCGCCCCCCATCACGAAGACCCGCGGCGCCTCGGTGTCCGCCACCGCCGCCAGTGCCGCGGCGAAGCTGAACACGACCTCCGCCCCTTGTGCTGCCGTGCTGCCGGCCCACTCCCGCTGGCGCGTGATGACCACGTTGCGCCGGCCCGGCAGTGGCCGGAACTTCGCTGGCAGCGAATCCCAGGTCTTGCGGCCCATGACGACCGGGCAGCCCATGGTCGTGGTGCGGAAGTGTTTCGCGTCCACCGGGTCGTGCCAGACGAGTCCGTTGTCGCGACCGATGACACCGTTGCGGGCGACCGCGGCGATCAGGCAGAGCTGCGGCATCTCCAGCCCCTCAGACGGCCACCGGCGCCTTGATGGCAGGGTGGTGCTGGTAGCCGTGGATGGCGAAGTCCTCGAACTGGTAGTCGAAGATGGAGTCGGGGCGGCGCAGGAGTTCCAGCATCGGGAAGGGGTAGGGCGGGCGGGCCAGTTGTGTCTCGACCTGCTCGGTGTGGTTGCTGTAGAGGTGGCAGTCGCCGCCGGTCCAGACGAAATCACCCACCTCCAGATCACATTGCTGCGCGAGCATGTGCGTCAGCAGCGCGTAGCTGGCGATGTTGAACGGCACGCCCAGGAAGATGTCCGCGCTGCGCTGGTAGAGCTGGCAGCTCAGGCGGCCGTCCGCCACATGGAACTGGAACAGCGCGTGGCAGGGCATCAGCGCCATGCGGTTCAGCTCCGCCACGTTCCAGGCACTGACGAGGATGCGGCGCGAGTCCGGATTCGTCTTGAGCTGCTGCACGACCTCGGCGATCTGGTCGATGTGGCCACCGTCGGGCGTGGGCCAGGAGCGCCATTGCACGCCGTAGACCGGACCGAGGTCGCCGTCGTCGCGCGCCCATGCGTCCCAGATCGTCACGCCGCGGTCCTGCAGCCACTGCACGTTCGATTCGCCGCGCAGGAACCACAGCAGCTCCAGGACGATCGAGCGCAGGTGGACCTTCTTGGTGGTGACGAGCGGGAAGCCCTCGCGCAGGTCGAAGCGCATCTGGTGGCCGAAGACGCTGCGGGTGCCGGTACCGGTGCGGTCGCTCTTGAGGACGCCGTGCTGGTGGACATGGCGCATGAGGTCTTCGTACTGCGTGCGGATCGGCCGCTCGGTGTGCAGGGAGAGGGTGGCGTCCATGGTCGGCTGGGAGCAAAGTGGCCGATTATCCGCCACGCTGCTCGCCACGCGGTGCATCAAACCTTGTAGCTCAGCTTGCGGATCCAGTCCTGCAGCAAGGTGCGGACGGCATCGCTCAGGTCGATCCAGGTGGCCCCGACGCGGAAGTCGTGGCTCTGCATCACGACATAGGCCGAGTTGATGCGCACCGGCACGGCCATGAGCCGTGTCATGTCTTTCAGGTCCGGCACGCCGAGCACCAGTTGCATCACCGTGTTGCTCGGCAGCGGAAAGTCCGACAGCAGACCCACGCCTTTCTCGGAAATGTCGCGCACCCGCACCTCGTGGACCTGCCCGTCCGGCAAGGTCAGCCGTGCGCGCCAGGTGACGCTGAAGCGCGGCTCCTTGCGGCTGTCGATCGAGTTGCGCTCCGGGGTGGTGGCCATCATGTCGCCTGATTGGTCAGGTTGAATTGCATGGCGGCAAGCTTGGCATACAAACCGCCCCGTTGAACCAGTTCGGAATGGGTGCCTTCCTCGGTAATCCTGCCGTGGTCGAGCACGACGATGCGGTCGGCCTGCTGGACCGTCGCCAGCCGGTGTGCAATCACCAAGGTGGTGCGGTTTTTCATCGCGGCTTCGAGGGCCGCCTGCACCAGGCGTTCGCTCTCGGCGTCCAGCGCGCTGGTGGCCTCGTCGAGCAGCAGCAGCGGCGGGTTCTTGAGCATGGCGCGCGCGATGCTGATGCGCTGGCGCTGACCCCCCGACAGCCGCACGCCGCGTTCGCCGAGGAAGGTCTGGTAGCCCTCCGGCAAGGCGGTCAGGAAGTCATGCGCGTGGGCGGCCTTGGCGGCGGCGATGACCTCGGCGTCGCTGGCGTCGGGCTGGCCATAGCGGATGTTGTCCATGGCGTTGGCGGAGAAGATCGTGCTGTCCTGCGGCACGATGCCCACGCGCCCGCGCAGATCGCCCAGCGCCAGCCGCGTCACGTCCACCCCGTCCAGCGTGATGCTGCCGGACTGCGCGTCATAGAAGCGCAGCAGCAGTTGCAGCACCGTGCTCTTGCCCGCCCCGCTCGGCCCGACCAGCGCCACCGTCTCACCGGGTCGCAACGTCAG
The DNA here is from genome assembly GCF_013299175.1 of Sphaerotilus sp. Classification (GTDB taxonomy): domain Bacteria; phylum Pseudomonadota; class Gammaproteobacteria; order Burkholderiales; family Burkholderiaceae_C; genus Sphaerotilus. The sequence continues at coordinate 1,443 of NZ_JAAFKF010000136.1, read as the reverse complement.
GTTGAAGTCCGCCAGCGACGCCTGGGTCGGCCGCGACGGGTAGTGGAAATTCACCGCCGAGAAGCGCACCGCCGATCCACCCTGTGCCACCGGCAAGGCCAGCGGTGCGGCTGGCTCCTCGACGGGCGAGCGGGTCGCCAGCAACTCCATCAGCCGCTCGGTCGCACCGGCCGCACGCAGCAGGTCGCCGTAGACCTCCGACAGCACCGCCACGCTGCTCACCAGGATGATCACGTAGACGACGGTCTGCCCCAGATGCCCCGCGCTGATGCGGCCGGCCACCACCGCTTCGGTCCCTTGGTACAGGCCCCACAGCAGCGCGCCGAAGGTGGCAGTGATGATGAAGGCGACGAGGTAGGCGCGCACGCGGGTGCGCTTGCGGGCGGTTTCGAAGGCGTCCTCGGTGGCCGCGTCGAAGCGGGCGGCTTCGCGGGTTTCCTGGGTGTAGCTCTGCACGACCGGGATGGCGTTGAGCACCTCCGCCGCGATGGCGCTGGTGTCGGCCACGCGGTCCTGGCTGGCGCGGCTGAGCTTGCGCACGCGGCGGCCGAAGTACAGCGACGGCAGCACGACCAGCACCAGGATGCCCAGTACCTGCGCCATCACGTAGGGATTGGTGACGATGAGCATCACCATCGCGCCCAGCCCCATCACCGTGTTGCGCAGCCCCATCGACAGGCTGGAGCCGACGACGCTCTGCACCAGCGTCGTGTCGGTGGTCAGCCGGGACAGCACCTCGCCGGTCTGCGTCGTCTCGAAGAATTCTGGGCTTTGGCGCACGACGTGGGCGTAGACGGCGTTGCGCAGGTCGGCGGTGACGCGCTCGCCGAGCCAGCTCACCATGTAGAAGCGCGCTGCCGAGAACCCGCCCAATGCGGCGCCGCACGCGAACAGCGCCAGGAAATGCTCCCGCAGCGCCATCACCCGGTCGCCCGGATCGGCGGCGACGAGGCCCTGGTCGATCAGCGAGCGCAGCGCCATCGGCAGCACCAGCGTGCTCACCGCCGCCAGCACGAGGAACAGACCGGCCAGCCCGATCTGGAGGCGGTAGGGCCGGAGAAAGGGTTTCAGGCCGGACAGGGAGCGCGGGGTGGCGGCGCGGGGGCGGTCGGTGGTGGCGGCAGGCATGGGGGCCGAGTGTAGGCGCGCCCGCCAGAACCTGCCGTGACCGCGGTCAGGTCACGCGGGGTGGCGCGAGACCGTCATCACCGGCGGATGCACCAGCGTCTGGTAGATGACGCAATACCGCTCGGTCAGCTTGAGCAGCGTGGCGATCTGCTCGTCGCTGGCGTCGGTGTCGAACGCGAAGTCGAGGCGGAGGTTCTGCAGCCCGACGGGGGCGTCCTTGGTGATGCCCAGCGTGCCGCGGGCGTCCAGATCGGCCTCGGCGCGCACCGTGGCGTCGCGCAGCGTGATCGACATCGACGTGGCGACCGCGTTCAT
>NZ_JAAFKF010000135.1 GCF_013299175.1 Sphaerotilus sp. | reverse complement strand
CAGCGGCTGGCAGTTCATCGAGGTCGGGCCGAACTTGCACAGGTCGTAGAGCGCGTGCAGCGTCGCATCGGCCACTGGCTCGGCAGTGAAGGCGTTGGCGGTGTGGGCCTGGAGAAAGACCTGGTCGAGGGCGTCGGTGTGGAGAGAGGTGGTCATCGGGAGGGGATCCTGGTCGGTGCAGAGGCGTGCAGGTTACCGGAGACGCGCCCGAACCCGAAACGCCGGCAGCAGCACCCGGAACACCGACCCCTTGTCCGGCACGCTGTCGATGAGCAGCTCGCCACCGTGCCGCTGCACCACATGCTTGACGATGGCCAGACCGAGTCCCGTGCCACCGGTCTCGCGCGAGCGGCTGCTGTCCACGCGGTAGAACCGCTCGGTCAGCCGGGGGATGTGCTCGCGCGCAATGCCGGGTCCGGTGTCGGTAACACGGAACTCGCCGGCGCCGTCGGGGCGCACGCTCCATTGCGCGGTGACGCTGCCACCGGCGGGCGTGTAGCGCAGCGCATTGCTCACCAGGTTCCAGAAGGCGCTGAACAGCTCCGACTCGGTGCCGCCGATCTGCGCCGGATCGCCCATCTGCAGCACGAGGTGGTGCTGGTCGCGGTCGGTGGCGCGGGCGCTGATGTCGAGTTGCGCCAGCAGCTCGCCCACATCGGTCCAGGTGTCCGACAGCGGACGGGGCGCGCCCTCGATCTGCGCCAGTGCCAGCAGGTCGGTGACGAGGTTGCGCATGCGGTCGGTCTGCTGGCGCATCAGCAGGAGCACGCGCTGGCGCTCGGACCCGGTGAGTGGCAGGTCGGCCAGCGTCTCGATGAAGCCGGCCAGCACGGTCAGCGGGCTGCGGATCTCGTGCGAGACATTGGCGACGAAGTCCCGGCGCATGTGGTCGCTGCGCTCGCGGGCCGTGATGTCCTCGGACAGGACCAGCCGCATCGCGTCGCCGTAAGGCCATGCCGTCACGGACAGCGTCGCGTCACCCCTCGGACTGGGAAAGACCACGCCGTCGTCGAAGCGCCCCGACTGCAAGTACCCGACAAATGCGGGTGCGCGCACGAGGTGGGTGACGCGCTGCGCCCGGTCGCGCTGCATGTCGAGTCCGAAGTGGGCGGCAGCGGTGCGGTTGATCCACTGCAACTGGTCTTGCGCGTCAAGCAGCAAGATGCCGTTGGGCGAGGCGTCGATGGCCGAGAGAAAGCTCTCCAGCCGCCCGGCCTGCTCGGCGCAGCGCCCCTGGGCCGCCCGCACCGCCCGATCGACACGCCAGCCGATCTCGCCCGCCGTTCCCGGCAACACCGGCGCCTCGGTCTCGCCCAGGCCGCTGGCCGTCCAGCGCAGCAGCCGCCGCATCCGCCCCCACAGCACCCCCGCCAGCGCCGAGGCCCCCAGCGCCCAGACCACGCTCAGCCCGACCGCCCAGCTCACGCAGCAGCCTGTGCGGCAGCATTCGGATGGGGCCGCGCCAGCCGGTAGCCCGCGCCCCGCACCGTCTCGATCAGCTCGCTGCAGCCCACCGGCGCCAGCGCCGCGCGCAGCCGCTTGATGTGGACATCGACCGTGCGCTCCTCGATGAAGACGTGGTCGCCCCACACGCGGTCGAGCAACTGGCTGCGGCTGTGGACCCGTTCCGGGTGCGCCATCAGAAAGCGCAGGAGCCGGAACTCGGTCGGGCCGAGGGCGACTTCCTCGTGGCCGTGCCAGACGCGGCGCGTGGCCGGATCAAGCCGGATCGGGCCTGCCTCGACCGGCGTGTCCAGCGCCTCCGGCAGCTTGCGGCGCAGCACCGCCCGGATGCGCGCCAGCAGCTCGCCGGTGGCGAACGGCTTGGTCAGGTAGTCGTCCGCGCCCGCGTCTAGCCCCTGGATCAGGTCGCGCTCCTCCGAGCGGGCCGTGAGCATGATGATGGGCAGCTCGCGGGTGCGGGCGTCGCCCCGCCAGCGCCGCGCCAGCGACACCCCCGATTCGCCCGGCAGCATCCAGTCCAGGATGACCAGCTCGGGCAGTTGTTCCGTGACCTGCCGCACCGCGGCATCCGCGTTACCCGCCACCCGCACGTCGTGGCCCTCGTAGCGCAGGTTCAGCGCGATCAGCTCGGCGATGGCCGGCTCGTCCTCGACGATCAGGATGCGTCCCATGGTCTTGCACTCTCTCTTTTCACACTGTTCACATTGTTTTCACACTTTGTGGCGATGGTCACACTGCCCTGTGACAGTTTGTTGACAGTGGCTGGGTAGTGGCTGAGGTGCTGTGTTGTGTTGTGTTGTTTTTATATTTCCATTATCATCAGACAATGGAAGAATCCACCGCCATTTCTGCCCTCGCCGCGCTGGCCCAACCGATGCGGCTGCGGGTGTTCCGCGCGCTCGTCGGCGCCACCCCGGACGGCATGACCCCCGGTGCGCTGGGCGCATTGCTCGACGTGCCAGCCTCCACGCTGTCGTTCCACCTGAAAGAGCTGATGCACGCCGGCCTCGTCAGCCAGGAACGCGACGGGCGCAATCTCATCTACCGCGCCGCCCTGTCCCAGATGAACGCACTGCTCGCCTACCTCACCGCGCACTGCTGCGAAGGCACCACCACCTGCGCCATGCCCATCCCACCCGTTTGCGACAGCGCCTGCCGCTGAATCCCCCATGACCACCCACGTCCTGATCCTCTGCACCCACAACTCGGCCCGCAGCGTGCTGAGCGAGGGCATGCTCAACCACCTCGCCGCGCGACTCGGCCGCGATGTCCAGGCCCACAGCGCCGGCAGCGCACCCAGCGGCCGGCTCAACCCCTTCGCCCTGCAGGCGCTGGACGCCGCCGGCATCGACACCACCGGCTACCACAGCAAGTCCTGGGACGCCTTCACCCAGCCGGACGCGCCCCCGCTGTCCATCGCCATCACCGTGTGCGACTCGGCGGCGGCGGAGAGCTGCCCGGTGTTCTTCGCCGGCCCGCACGGTGCCCAGCCGGTGAAGGTCCACTGGGGCTACCCGGACCCGTCGAACGCCGAAGGGGGGGATGCGGGCAAGGCGCGCGCCTTCGAGCTGACGCGCCAGGCGATCGGCTACCGGATGCTGCAGTTGCTGGCCCTGCCGCTGGAGACGATGGACCGCGCCGCGCTGCAGGCGGCGCTGGCCGAGATCGGGCGGAGCTGAGGCAGTGGCAAGTCAACGGACCATCCCCCTTTCACGCCACCTCGCCGCCGAACTGCTGGGCACGGCGCTGCTGCTGGCCACCGTCATCGGCTCCGGCGTCATGGCCGAGCGGCTCGCCGGGGGCAACACCGCCGTGGCGCTGCTGGCCAACACGGCGGCGACGGTCGGCGGGCTGTACGTGCTGATCGAGGTGTTCGGCCCCCTCAGCGGCGCGCACTTCAACCCCGCCGTCAGCGCCGCGATGGCCTGGCGCGGCGCGTTGCCGGTGTCGCGGCTGCTGCCGTGCGTGCTGGCGCAACTGCTCGGCGCGGTCGCGGGTGCGTGGCTGGTACACGGCATGTTCGGGCTGCCGCTGCTGCAGTGGTCCACCCACGTCCGCAGCGGCCCAGGCCAGTGGCTGGCGGAGGCGGTCGCCACGGCGGGGCTGCTGCTGGTCATCCTGCGCGCCGGGCCGGGCAAGGCGTCGTCGCTGGTGGCCGCCTACATCGGCGCCGCCTACTGGTTCACCGCCTCGACCTCGTTCGCCAACCCGGCCGCCGCGTTCGGGCGGATGTGGAGCGACACCTTCGCCGGCATCGCCCCGGCGAGCGTGCCGGGGTTCGTGGCGGCGCAGTGCGTGGGCGCGGCGCTCGGGCTATGGATCGACCGCTGGCTCGGTGTCGGCGTCGGGGTCAGCGACAGTCCACCACCTTGAACTCGACCCGCCGGTCCACGGCATCCTTCAGGTCGTCGCTGCCGATGCCCACGAGGTTCTCGCGCCAGCCGACGCCCGCGGTCTCGATGCGGCGGGCCAGCGCCGGGTTCGCGGCTTCGAGCTGGTCGCGCACCGCTCCGGCGCGCTGGGCGGACAGCGCGAGGTTGTAGTCCTGCGCCCCGGTGCGGCTGGAGTGGCCCACCACCTGCAGGCAGGACGGCACCTCCGCCGCCTGCCGCGCGATCTCGCGCACCCAGTCGGGATAGGGCTTGCTGATGGCCACGTCGGCGATGTACTCGGTCTTGCCGGGGGCGAACAGCAGCTTCACGCCCATGGCGCGGGATTTCAGGCCCAGCGTGACGATGCGGGCGAAGGCTTCCCGCGCATCCTCCTCGCGGCCCGAGCGCACCGAGGCGAGGTAGGTGCCGACCAGCGCCTGCATCGCATCGGCGCCGGGCAAGGTCTCCGCCGAGCGGTACAGCGTCAGCGCCCGCTCGTAGCGGCCGGCGCTGTAGGCCAGCCCCGCCTCGTCGAGCCTGGCGATGGGCACGGTGCGTTCCCGCTCGGACAGCGGCGCGGAACCCGCGGACCCTGCCGCGGTCACGGCGTCGGTCGCCTGCGGCAGCATCGTGAACGGACTCTCGCGGTAGAAGGCGACCGGCGTGGCATCCAGCCCCGCATCGGCCACCGCGGCGGCACTGCGCGCCAGCGTGCGGCCATCCTTCAGGCTGACGAAGCGCAGGTCGAGCTGCAGCCGGTCGGTGGCGCGGCGACCATCGGGCAGCAGGGCCGCGGTGAGCGTCGTGTCCAGGCGCACCTCGCTGACCGCCGCCGCCGCGGCCGTGAAGGGCACCAGCTCCAGCCCGCGGTGCTGGCTCTTGAGGTGGACGGCGATCAGTTCGCGCACCCGCACGGTCGTGGCCGTCTGCTGGCGGCTGGTGGCGTCGAGCACCGGCGCCACGTAGAGCGGCACCGAGCGGTTGAGCAGCCGCACCAGCCCGCGCCCGTCCTCCATGCGGCGCACCGCTTCGTCGGTGGCCATGCCCACGGCCTGCGCGAGCGGCAGCTCCGCGGTGAGGGTGGGCGGCGGCGGCGTGCTGCAGCCGGCCAGTGCCAGCAGCGCGAGGAAGGCGAAACGCACGAGGTGGCGAGAGGGCATGGCGGCGGCTCCTGGGTCAGGTCGGTGGGCGCGGGATCACGGTCATTCGCAGGCGGGGTTGCGCTCGCGGTCGGTGCCGACCGACTCCAGCGAGCGGCGGCGCAGCCAGTCGATGCAGGCATCCGAGGTTTTTTTCTTGCCCGCAGTGGCGGTCTGCACGGCAGGGGGTTCGTGGACCGGGGCGCGGCTCGCCGGGGCGGGCGGCGGGCGCAGCGGTTTGGGGGCTTCGGCGGCGCGGACGGGGTCTGGCATGGCGACCGGGTCCGGCGGACGTGGCACCGGTACCACCTTGACCACCACCACCGGCGCCGCTGTCACAGGCTCGACCGGCGCAGCCTGGACCACCACGGGGGCATCGGGGGGTGCCGGCTCGCGGTTGATCCACAGCACCGCGAACACCGCCGACAGCGACACCAGCAGTCCCGCCAGCGTCATCAGCCCGGTGCGATTGCGCTGGGCGGGTGGCGGGGGTGGCGGCGATGGCAGCGGCGCAGCGGGTGGCTTGGGTGGGGCGACGACAGGCACATGGTGCTCGGACCAGCCCAGCGCCATGCGCAGCGCAGCCACGCTGCCGAGGCGGTCGGTCGGCTTGGGGGCGAGCGCACTGCGCAGTGCGCGCCGGCGCAGCGGATCGGACTCGACCCGGTCCAGCTCGGCCCAGCAGCCCGGTGCATCGGCCTGACGCCGTGCAAGGCTGGGCGGGGCCGCACCGGTGAGCAGCCAGTGGGCGAGCGCGGCGATGCCATGCACATCGGTCCACGGGCCTGGGGTCAGCCCGGCGGCGCGGCCCGCGTCGGTCTGTTCCAGCGCCAGCCAGGGCGACAGCGGCTGGCGGCTCGGGTCGGTGTCCGGCAACGGAATGCACCACGCACCACCGTCGAGCACCCGCACCCGCTCCGGCGTCAGGTTGCCGTGCAGCTCGCCCAGGCGGTGCAGCGACTCGACGGCGCTGCAGCAGGCGTGCAGGCCCGCGTCCACGGTGGCCCGATCCGGCCAGCCGGGGCCGTCTTCCGCCACCTGGCGCAGCGTGCGACCGGTCGTGGGAGCGAGACAGACCCAGGCCGTGCCGTTGGCCGCGCCGCGCGCCTCGATGCGGACCAAGGCCGACTGCGCCAGCCGGGCCAGATCGGCAGAGCGGCCCGCTTGCTCCCAGTGGCCGGTCAGGCGGGTCCAGCGCGCCAGCCAGTCGCGGAAATCGGCCTCGGCGCCCGGCAGGGGCTGTACCTCGGTCCCGATCCGCTGCACCAGCCCGACCGGGCAGCCCTCGCGGATCGTCACCAGGCGGCCGCTGTGGCGCTCCTCGGCGGAGTAGTCGAAGCCGTCCAGGTCATCGCCGAGGTGCGCCGTGAGCTGGTATGGACCCAGACAGGCACCCGGCGCCAGCGGGGTCGGAAAGGCAGGAAAAGCGTGATGGGATGGCATGAGCGGCTGAATTATGAAAACAATGCCGCCTCTTGACCTTGGGCCAGAGGCGTTTGCACCCGCTTTCACGCGCCAGCTTCAGCAAGGATGAAGTTTTGTCCCGCCGCCCCACAGTGAAAAAACTGCCGCACCCTCTGCGGAGCACGACTTCGGTACGGGATCGACCAGTGGCTTTTTCGCCACAATCCAGCCATGCCTACCCCCACCTGCACACGTTCGTCCATCCCGCAATCCCAGGGCCAGCGCCAGGCCGGCCGTGATGCACTACCGGCGCGGGCCTGTGGTCGGCGGGCGCACCACACGCGGCGCTACGTGACCGCCCTCATCCACATCGCCCGGTGGACCGACACCGACGCACTGGAGCGCCTGCGCCGGTCTGCCCGCCAGCAGGCCGGCGGCGAGCTGCTGGGACTGAACGCGCTGGCCGAAGCCCTCGCCGCGCCGCACCAGGGTCGCGCCGTTTGCGCTTGACGCTCAGGCGCCCTGCCCCAGCATCTCCAGCAAGGTCCGTCCCACCACCTTCGTCGCCCGGCGCAGATCCGCCAGCACGAGGTGTTCATCCGCCCGCTTGGCGTTCGATTCGCGCACCGTGCGCGGCCCGGCGCCGTAGATCACCGCCGGAATGCCGCGCTCGCAGTACAGCCGCACGTCGGTGTAGAGCGGCGTGCCCGACACCGGAATCGGCTCGCCGAACACCGCCTCGCCGTGGCGTGACAGCGCGTCCACCAGCGGCTGGTTGCCCGGCAGCGGTTGCAGCGCATGGGCCATCAGCAGGCGGCGGATGTCCACCGACACGCCCGGCCGGCTCGCCGCAGCCTCGGTGATGACGCGGCGGATGTCGGCCTCGACTTCAGCGGAGTTCTCCTCCGGGATCATGCGGCGGTCGAGCTTGAGGACCACCTTGCCGGGGATGACGTTGGTGTTGGTGCCGCCCTGGATCAAGCCGACGTTGATGTACGGGTAGCTGATGCCCGGCACGTTCGAGCGGATCGTCGCCTTGTAGCGGGCGTTCTCGGCGTACAGCGCGTTCAGGATCGCCACCGCGCCTTGCAGCGCATCGACGCCGCTCTCGGGGATCGCCGCGTGCGCCATCACGCCGTGGACGGTGACCTCCATCTGCAGGCAGCCGTTGTGCGCCGTGACGATCTGGTAGCTGAAGCCGGCGGCGATCGTGTAATCGGGTGTCGTCAGACCGTGTTTCAGCAACCAGCCGGGGCCGAGTTCGCCGCCGAATTCCTCGTCGTAGGTGAAGTGCAGCTCGACCCCGCCCTTCAGCGCGACCTGCCCTTGCGCCCGCAGGGCCTCGATGGCGCGGGTGGCGAAGGTGAAGGTCGCGAAATCGCACTTGCTCACGGCGGAGGCGCGGCCGTAGAGCTTGCCGTCCACGATCTCGCCGCCGTAGGGATCGCGGGTCCAGCCTTCGCCGGGCGGGACCACGTCGCCGTGGGCGTTCAGCGCGATGACCGGGCCGCCCGCGTCGTAGGGGCGGCGCACGATCAGGTTGGTGATCGACTCCAGGCCGCAGTCGCGCACTTCCTGCTCGGGCACGGCGTGCTTTTCCGCATCGAAGCCGAGGCCGGCCAGCAGCTCGGCGGTGCGTTCGGCGTGCGGGGCGTTGTTGCCGGGGGGCGTGTCGGTGGGCACCTGCACCAGGGCTTGCAGGAAGCGCACCTCGTCGTCGAAATGGGCGTCGATCCAGGCGTCGAGCTGCGTGAAACGGTCGAGATCGCGGTCGGGGGCGGTGGTCATGCGGAGTGCTCCGTGTTCAATTGTTCGAGCAGGTCGGCGAAAGCGCACACCGACAGCTCCATGTCGTCGTTGGTGGTGGATTCGAGCGGGTTGTGGCTGATGCCGCTGTTCAGGCCGCGCACGAAGAGCATGGCTTGCGGCATGACCTCGTGCAGCTTCATCGCGTCGTGGCCGGCGCCGCTGGGCAGGCGATGCACGGGCAGGCCGGTCGCCGCGACGGCCCGTTCCCAGCGCGTCTGCCACGCTGGATCGCTCGGCGCGGCCGAGGCGCGCATCGTCTCGTCGAGCGCCACCGACACGCCGCGCCGCTGGCAGATCGCCGCCAGCTCGGTGCGCACGTCGTGCAGGCAGGCGTCCCGCGCCGCGTCGGTCGTGGCGCGAATGTCAAGGCTGAAGCGACAGCGGCCGGGCACGACGTTGATCGAGCCGTTCGGCACTTCGAGGATGCCGACCGTGCCGACCACCTGCGGCACCGACGCCGCCCGCCGCTCGACGAACAGCGCCAGCTCGGCCACCGCCAGCGCGGCGTCGCGGCGGCGGTCCATCGGCGTCGTGCCGGCGTGGCTGGCCATGCCGGTGACTTCGCCGACGAAGCGCACGCTGCCGTTGATCGACGTGACCACGCCCAGCGGCAGGTCACATTCGGCCAGCACCGGGCCTTGTTCGATGTGGACCTCGACGAAGCCGAGGTAACGCGCCGGGTCGCGCTTCAGGGCGGGGATGTCGTCGATGCACAGCCCGGCGTGCTGCATC
>NZ_JAAFKF010000134.1 GCF_013299175.1 Sphaerotilus sp. | reverse complement strand
GCCAGGAACATCGCCGCGCGCGGACATGCGCGTCTCGCAGGAGGAATCCCCGTCCTTTAGGGCGGGGAGGATGTCAAGATCCTCTCAAACGCTGGAAACTTTCGCCGATCGACCTGAAGGCACGCCTGAAGTACCGCGACTACGGCATGGCCCGCGACACGATGCTGGACGCGACCCACACGCAGCAGGCGCCGTGGACGCTGGTGGACTTCAATGACCAGCGGCGTGGCCGGCTGACGCTGATCCGGCACCTGCTGGACCAGTTGCCCGACTACGATGTGCCGGAGCAGCTCATCGAGTTCGAACCTTTGTCTGCCCCTGCGGCGAGAGAATCGTTCACCGGGCCGCTGAAGCCGATCCCGTCCATCTGAGCGCAAAACGCAGAACGCACCACCACCATGAAACACCTGTTCACCCGCGGCGTGCTGCCGCTCCTGCTGGCCGCTGTGGCGCTGCTGACCGGCTGCGACCAGCAGAAGATCGCGAAGCTCGAAGAGGGCGTCGCGACCGAGATGGACGTGATGCGCGAGTTCGGCACGCCGCTCGACATCCAGCGCGCCGACGATGGCACGCGCGTCTTCGAGTACACACGCCAGCCCGAAGGCAGCACGAACTACTACATCACCATCGGCCCGGACGGCAAGATGAGCGGCCTGCGCCAAGTGCTGCACCCGGCGTATTTCGGCAAGGTGCAGCCGGGGATGAGCGTGGCCGAGGTGCGCAAGCTGCTGGGGCAACCGGCCGAGAAGCAGGCGTACCAGCTCAAGAAGGAAGAGGTCTGGGACTGGCGCTGGCTCGATGGGCAGACGCGCAAGGTCTTCCGCGTCACCTACGATTTCAACGGCAAGGTGCTGAACGCGGCGTCGCTGGACGATCCGCGCGACGTGTACCAGGGCGGCGGCAAGTGAGTGGGCCGGCGGTGCCGGTCGGTGCCGCGAGCACGCTGAAATACCTGCGCGGCTATTCGGCAGAGCTGCAGGCGCAGGTGCTGGAACTCGTCGCCCAGGACCAGCTCGGCACGCTGCTGGCGAAGCGCCACCCCGAGCCGCACGAAGTCCGCACCGACCGCGCGCTCTACGACTACACGCAGGCGCTGAAAAGCCGCTACCTGCGCAGCGCCGAGCCGATCGCCAAGGTGGTGTACGACCCCAAGCTCAAGGTCATCCAGCACGCCCTCGGCACCCACACCACCATCTCGCGCGTGCAGGGTGGCAAGCTCAAGGCCAAGCGCGAGATCCGGGTGGCCAGCCTGTTCCGCGAGGCGCCGGCAGCGTTCCTGAAGATGATCGTGGTGCATGAACTCGCCCACCTGAAGGAGCGCGAGCACGACAAGGCGTTCTATGCGCTGTGCTGCCACATGGAGGCGGACTACCACCAACTGGAGTTCGATCTGCGGCTGTACCTGACGCACCTGGACCAGCGCGCCGCCGCCGCGACGACGACCGTGCCGGCGAACAGGAAGGACTTGCCACCCCCGCCAGGGGATCTTCGGTCCTGAGCGTCCTGAAGTTCAGATGGCGGGAGCGGCCAGCACCCCGGACGCAGCAGCCTCGGGTGCCGAGGTGGCATCGGCCGGCAGCGGTGGATCGAAGCCGATGCGGTCCACCGCACCGCCCAGCGCCCATTCGGTGTAGCGCCAGTCGTTGTCGGAACGCACGACCCCGGTGGGCGGCTGCAGTGGCGCCTCGGGCACACCGGCCAGCGCCTTTTCCATGAACCCGATCCAGATCGGCAAGGCGAGCGTGCCTCCTGACGCCTGTTCGCCGAGACTGCGCGGCTCGTCGTGCCCGACCCAGGCCACCGCCACGAGACCGGGCTGGAAACCGGCGAACCAGGCGTCCACGGCGTCGTTGGTGGTGCCGGTCTTTCCGTAGAGGTCGCTGCGCTGCAGGGCGCGCTGGGCCAGGGCCGCGGTGCCGCCGCTGCGGGTCACGTCCTGCAGCATGGTGTTGACGAGGAAGGCGTTGCGTGCCGGGATGGTGCGGCTGTCCTCCTCGTGCGGTGGCAGGCGCGGGGGCTGGAAGACGACCACGCCTTGCGCGTTGGTGATGCGCTCGATGAAGACGGGCGTGGTTTCCTGGCCGCCATTGGCCAGCAGGGCATAGGCGTGCGCCAGTTGCAGCGGCGTGGTGCTGCCGGAGCCGAGGGCCAGTGTCAGGTTGTCGGGCAGGTGCTCGGCGTCGAAGCCGTAGCGGTGGATCCAGGTGCGGGCGTTGTCCAGCCCGATCTGCTGCAGCAGGCGCAGGCTGACCAGGTTCTTGGAGCGCGCCAGCCCCTGCCGCACCGTGAGCGGGCCGTCGAAGCGCCCGTCGGCGTTGCGTGGCTGCCAGCCGGTCGCGGCACTGGCTTCGCTGGGCCAGAGCGGGGCGTCGTTGACGAGGGTGTCGGGCATGACGCCGTGCTCCAGCGCGGCCGAATAGAGGAAGGGCTTGAGGCTCGATCCGGCCTGGCGCCAGGCTTGCGTGGCGCGGTTGAAGGGGCTGCGCGTGAAATCGAAACCGCCCACCAGTGCCCGCATCTGTCCGCTGTGTGGCTCCAGTGCGACGAAGGCGGCCTGCACCTGCGGCCACTGGGCGACGGTCCAGTCCTCGCCCCGCCGCTCCAGCCGCAGGACTGCGCCGCGGCCGATGGCCAGCTCCGTCGAGGCATCCGGCAGCAGCGCAGCCCGTACCCGTGCCAATCCCGCCCCGCTGATCTGCAGGGTTTCGCCCGTGGCGAGCTGTACCGACACGCCGCGCGGCCCGGTCTCGGTGACGATGGCCAGCCGCAGGTCGCTGTCGTCCTGGTGGTCGCGCAGGGCCTGGGCGGCGGCGCGCTCCAGTTCGGCGCCACGCAGGAAGGGCAGCGGCTCGCGCGCTTCCGGGCCGCGCCAGGGCTGGCGGCGCTCGTGCTCCAGCACCGTGGCACGCAGGGCGGCATAGGCGGCTTGCTGGTCGGCGGCGCGCACGGTGGTGTAGACCTTGTAGCCCTGCGTGTTGGCCGCATCGCCATAGCGGGCGACGACGGCTTGCCGCGCCATCTCGGCCAGGTATTCGGCGTGGACCTCGGTGTGCGTGGGCAGGCGGATGGCCAGGTACTCGGCGGCGGCCGTGGCGCGTTCCTCGGGGGTGATGAGTCCGACCTTTTCCATGCGGCCGAGCACCAGGGCCTGCCGGGCGCGGGCGCGGGAGAAGTTGGTGACGGGGTTGGCGTAGCTCGGGTTCTGGGGCAGGCCGGCGAGCATGGCGGATTCGGCGATCGACAGGCTGGCCAGCGGTTTGCCAAAGTAGACCTGTGCGGCGGCGGCGAAACCGTAGGCGCGCTGGCCGAGGTAGATCTGGTTCATGTACAGCTCCAGGATCTGTGCCTTGCTGAGCTGCTCTTCGATCTGCAGCGCCAGCAGGGCTTCCTTGAGCTTGCGCTCCAGCGTCTTGCTGGGCGAGAGGAAGAAGTTGCGCGCCACCTGCTGCGTGATGGTCGATGCACCCTGGCGCATGCCGCCACCCAGGTTGGCCAGCACGGCACGCGCGATGCCCAGCGGGTCGAGTCCGAAATGCTGCTCGAAGCGGGTGTCCTCGATGGCGAGCACCGCGCCCTGCAGCATCGCCGGAATGTCCGCGATCGGCACGAACTGCCGTCGCTCGGCGCCGAACTGACCGATCGGCACACCGTCGGCGGTGTAGACGATCAGCGGCTGCTGGGGGGCGTAGTGCGTGACCTTGTCGAGCGGTGGCAGGTCGGACCACAGCCGCACCACAGTGAAACCCAGCCCCAGCAGCGCCACCAAGGCGACCGCCAGCACGAGGCCGAGCAGGGTCTTTCCGGCGGTGCGTGCGGTCTGCCACCGGCGCCGGGGCGTGGGAGAGATCGGCTTCACGGGGGATGTGGGCGGGGTCAGCGGAGTCGGGAAACAGGGACGCCGCGCGACTGTAGCGGCGACGCCTCGGGCGCCATCCCCGCCTAAGGCATGGGATGTCGGGTTTTCAGGACATGCCGTGGGGCGGCGTTGTGTGGCGCTGTCGGTAGCGCCGTGCATCGTGGTGTCAGTCCAGACGCTGGCGGAACCGCTCGGGCTGGAATCCCACGGTGATCGCACCGTCCGGCCACTGCACGACCGGGCGCTTGATGGCGCTGGGGTGTGCCAGCAGGAGTGCGCGGGCGCTGTCGGCGCGGGTGACAGCGGCCTGGGCAGCGGTGTCCAGCTTGCGCCAGGTCGTGCCGCTGCGGTTGACGAGGGCCTCCCAGCCGACGGCGGCGATCCAGGCGTCCAGTGCCGCCTCCGGTACCCCCTGCTTCTTGAAGTCGTGGAAGGCCACGGCCACACCGTGCTCGGCCAGCCAGGCGCGGGCTTTCTTGACGGTGTCGCAGTTCGGAATCCCGTACAGGGTCAGGGCGGCGGTCGGGGCGGTCGGAGGGGTCATTGGCGGGCGTTGCGGACGTTGGCCGGCGCCGCGGCGGGGTGGCTGGTGCGCCAGGGGTTGATGTCCAGGCCACCACGGCGGGTGTAGCGGGCGTAGACCTGCAGCTTGACCGGCCGGCAGCGGGTCAGGAGGTCCATGTAGATCCGCTCCACGCACTGTTCATGGAACTCGTTGTGGCCGCGAAAGCTCACCAGGTAGCGCAACAGGCCGGCCTGGTCGATCTGCGGCCCGCTGTAGGTGATCTGCACGCTGCCCCAGTCCGGTTGGCCGGTGACGAGGCAGTTGCTCTTGAGCAGGTTGGAGGTGAGCGTCTCGGTGACGGGCAGCTCGCCGAACGTCGCCGTGAGCAACTCGGGGGCGGGCTGGAACACGTCGCAGTCGATGTCCATGCGGTCCAGGCACAGGCCCGAGAGTTCGTGGATCGGCTGTGCGTCGAACACGTCCGGCAGCACCAGCTTGACCCCCACGTACACACCGGCCGCGGCGCTCAGGTCGCGCACCAGCGTTGCGCGCACGGCGTCCGCCGAGTCGAAGCGGCTCATGTTGAAGCTGTTGAGGTAGAGCTTGAGCGACTTGCTCTCGATGATGTTCGGCGAGTCGCAGGGCACGGTGAACGTGGCCAGCGCCACCTCGGGCTTGCCGCGCGGGGTGAGCCAGGACAGCTCGAAGGCGGTCCACAGGTCAGCGCCCATGAAGGGCAGTCGGCCACTGGCGTTGGCGGCGGTGAGGCCGATCTCCGCGCGCTTGGGCGTGCGCGAGATCGGGAACAGCAGCTCGGGGGCGTAGGTGTCGCGGTAGGTCGCGACCGCCTTGCCGAGGGGGGAGTCGGCGGGGTCGGTGTGGGCGTTGGGCGTCATGGGGCGGGATGGTAGCCAAGCAGCTCGACCGGCGGCTGCAGGCCCAGGCGCTCGGCGTGGCGGGCCAGCAGCGGGTCGGCGGTGACGAAGCCGGTGGCGCCCGCTTCGGCGCTGATCGCCAGGTGCAGCGCGTCGGCGAAGTCCATGCCGGCGGTGTGGGCCATCTGGGCGGTCCAGACGGCTTCGATGTCGGGGCAGTGCAGGTTCGGCAGCGCGAGGATGGCGGCGATGGCGCGGCCGAGGTCGTTGTGGCCGATGCGCTTGCTCTTGAGCAGCCAGACCAGCTCCAGCAGCACGGTGCCGGTGACACCAAAACGCTTTGGCTGGCGCAGCAGCTCGCGGGCGGCGAGGTAGGCGCTGGGCTGGTCGCGCAGGATGAGCCGGGCGAGCACGGAGCTGTCGAGGAACATCATGGCTGGCTCCGGCTGGCGTGGGTGTCTTCTGCGCCGATCCGGGCGACGATGGCCGCCGTGTCGTCGGCCGCGCTGGTCGGCGCCACGTCCGGTCGGTAGAGGCAGCCCGCGAGCGCATCGACCGCAGCGTGGATGGACGCCAGGTCGAACTCGGGTTCGCGCAGCGGCTCCAGCACGAGGCGCCCGGCCTCCACGCACAGCACGAACCGGGTGCCGGGCACCAGGTTCAGTTCGCTGCGCACGGCCTTGGGGATGACGATCTGGCCTTTGCTGGAGAGGCTGGTGGTGTGCATCGGCGTGGCTCGGACAAGGGCGTTCAGGGTGGAGGGGCGGTGGCAGTGGCAAGGGCAGTTTAGCGAGTTCCGGCCGTGTGATTGTCTGCATTCCTTCGGCATTCTTGCGGCTCTGGCCGGATGCGTGCAGGGCCATGCCGGGCCGTTCAGCAGCGGCGCGCATGGCCCGTCCTATACTGACCGAACGATTCAAGCGATGTCCGAAGGTGTCCGAAATGGGTAGCAAATTGAAGGTTGCGGGTTGGGTGGCTGTGGGGGCCGTCGCTGGTGCGCTGGCCACGATGCAGTTGCAGGCGACGGCGCGCAGTGCGCTGTCACCGCTGCCGCTGGAAGACATGCAGCAGCTCGCTGCGGTGTTCGACCTTGTCAAGCGGTCGTATGTCGAACCGGTGGACGAGAAGAAGCTGATCCGCGATGCGATCGGCGGCATGGTGTCGGGGCTGGACCCGCACTCGGCGTATTTCGAAGGCCAGTCGTACAAGGAATTCCACGAGGGCATCAGCGGCAAGTTCACCGGCGTCGGCATCCAGATCGAGATGGAGGACGGACTCGTCAAGGTCGTCTCGCCGATCGAAGGCTCGCCGGCGTTCCGGGCGGGCATGCAGACCGGTGATCTCGTCACGCGCATCGACGATGTCGCGGTCAAGGGCCTGAACATGGACCAGGCCATCAAGCGCATGCGCGGCCCGAGCGGCTCCAAGGTGGTCCTGACCGTCTACCGCAAGGCCGAGAACCGCACGTTCCCGGTGGCAATCATCCGCGAGGAGATCAAGACCAAGAGCGTGCGCTCGAAGGTGATGGAGCCGGGCTATGCGTGGATCCGCGTCAACCAGTTCCAGGAGCCGACGCTGCGCGACTTCGCCGAGCAGTTGAAGGAGATCTTCCGCGTCGAGCCGAACCTCAAGGGCCTGGTGCTGGACCTGCGCAACGATCCGGGCGGTCTGCTCGACGTTGCGGTCGGCGTGTCGGCGGCGTTCCTGCCCAAGGACGCGGTGGTGGTGTCCACGAATGGCCAGATCGCCGAGTCGCGCAGCGTGCTCAAGGCGGCGCCGATGTTCTATTCCCGCGATGGCAACGACACGCTGGCGGGGCTGCCGGCCTTGCTCAAGACGGTGCCGGTGGTGGTGCTGGTCAACGAAGGCTCGGCCTCCGCCAGCGAGATCGTGGCTGGCGCGCTCAAGGACCACAAGCGGGCGGTCATCATGGGCGCACAGACCTTCGGCAAGGGGTCCGTGCAGAGCGAGATGGCCCGGCTGCCCATGCCCAACACCTCGCTGAAGATCACCACGGCGCGCTACTACACCCCGTCCGGCCAGTCGATCCAGGCCAAGGGCATCCTGCCCGACATCCCCGTGGACGAGACCGCCGAAGGCAGCCCGTACGCGGCGCTGCGCATGCGCGAGGCCGATCTGGACAAGCACCTCAACAACGGCGAAGAAAAGAAGGACGACACCCGCGAGAAAGCCCGCGAGGAGGCGCTCAAGAAGCTCGAAGAAGCCAAGGCGAAGTCCAAGGAGGGCAAGGAAAAGGTGCCCACCCTGCCCGAGTACGGTGCCCCCGACGATTTCCCGCTCCAGCAGGCGCTCAACCGGCTCAAGGGCAAGTCGGTGGTGGCCTCGAAGACGCAGGTGGAGCGCAAGGCCGAAGAGCCGAAAGCCAAGTGAGCGGAGCACGCCAGTGGACCTGCCCGACATGAACGACGACCAGTTGCTGCGCTACAGCCGGCACATCCTGCTCGACGAGATCGGCGTGGAAGGCCAGCAGCGCCTGCTCGCCGGCCACGCGCTGGTGATCGGCGCGGGCGGGCTGGGTTCTCCCGTGCTGCTGTATCTGGCCAGTGCGGGTGTCGGCACGGTGACGGTGGTGGACCACGACACCGTGGACCGCACCAACCTCCAGCGCCAGATCGCCCACACCGAAGACCGCGTCGGCCAGCCCAAGGTCACGTCCGCGGCGGCGGCGATGGCGGCGATCAACCCGGAGGTGCGCGTCCACGCCATCGCCGAGCGGGCCGACGCTGCCCTGCTCGACCGGCTGGTGGCTGCCGCCGACGTGGTGCTCGACTGCAGCGACAACTTCCCCACGCGCCACGCCGTCAACGCCGCCTGCGTGCACCACGGCAAGCCGCTGGTCTCCGGCGCGGCCATCGGGCTGGACGGCCAGATCTCGGTCTGGGACGTGCGCGGTGGCGCCGATCCCTGCTACGCCTGCGTGTTTCCACCGTCGGCCGAGGTGCCCGAAGTACGCTGCGCCACGATGGGCGTGTTCGCGCCGCTGGTGGGCATCATCGGCACCATGCAGGCGGCCGAAGCCCTGAAGATCCTGAGCGGTTTTGGCACGTCACTGGCTGGAAAGCTGCAGATGCTGGACGTGCGCCGCATGGAATGGACCGAGATCCGCATGGGACGCGACCCCGCGTGCCCCGTCTGCGCGGATCGCCACAACGAACACCATGGACCAACCTCAACTTCCGCCTCACCCTGACCTGAAAGCCCGCAACTTCCCCAGCGCGGAGGAAGAAGCCCTCGCCGCCCAGCCGGTCTCCCGCTACAGCGGCCCGGAAAGCGCCTACCGGCTGGCGTTCACCGACGACGCGTTCCTGCTGCGCGACGAGCTGCGGCCGGTGCGGATGCAACTGGAGCTGCTCAAGCCCGAGCTGGTGCAGCGCGAGCAGGGCATCGAGTCCACCGTCGTGATCTTTGGCAGTGCGCGCATCCTGCCGCTGGAGGTCTCGGCGGCGCGTCTGGCACAAGCCCAGGCCAGCGGCGATACAGCCGCCATTGCCCGCGCGACCACGCAGGTGCAGATGAGCGGCTACTACGAGGAGGCGCGCCGCTTCGCCGCCATTGTCACCCGCGAGTCCGGGCGGCTGGACTCGCCGATCCACGTCGTCACCGGCGGCGGCCCCGGCATCATGGAAGCGGGCAACCGTGGCGCGCACGAGGTCGGTGGCCGCAGCATCGGCCTGAACATCGTGCTGCCCCACGAGCAGGAGCCGAACGCCTACATCACGCCGGAACTGTGCTTCCAGTTCCACTACTTCGCGCTGCGCAAGATGCACTTCCTGATGCGCAGCATCGCGCTGGTGTGCTTCCCCGGCGGCTTCGGCACGCTCGACGAGCTGTTCG
>NZ_JAAFKF010000133.1 GCF_013299175.1 Sphaerotilus sp. | reverse complement strand
GCATCCAGCCCGCCATCTCGAACGTCGGCGCCGCCGGCCGCACCGCCACCCACAGCAGCCGCGCCACCGTCAGCACCAGCACCAGGATGCCGAGTGACTCGTGCCAGACGATGTCGCTGCGCGTGGCAGGGTCCAGGCCGTCGTGCATCTGGCGGCCGAAGCCTCCAGGGCCGAGGATGAAGGCGATGACCACGGCGATGGCCGTGATCCAGTGGAGCGCCTGGCTGAGGGTGTCGTAGCGGGTGCTGGGTTTCATGGAGTCACCTGGGAGTTTCAGGAGATTGTGGGCTGCCCGGATGAATGGAATGTTGCTGCAGTCACCCGCCAGATCGCATTGCCGACATCGTCCGCCACCAGCAGGCTGCGGCCATCCGCCCCGATCACCACGCCGACCGGCCGCCCGTAGGACGCCGACTCGTCCGGCGCGAGGAAACCGCTGAGGATGTCGCGCGGTGGTCCGGCGGGCTTGCCATGGACGAAGGGGATGAAAATGACCCGGTAGCCGCTGAGGGTGCTGCGGTTCCAGGAGCCGTGCTGGCCGATGACCATGCCGTCCGGGTAGCCGGGCAGGGTGCCGGCCGGCATCCAGCACAGGCCGAGCGACGCGGTGTGGCCGCCGAGCGCGTAGTCGGGGGCGATGGCGCGGGCGACGGCGGCGGTGTCCTGCGGCACGCGGTCATCCACCGTGCCGCCCCAGTAGCTGTAGGGCCAGCCGTAGAAGCCGCCGTCGCGCACGGAGGTGAGGTAGTCCGGCGGGGTTTCGTCGCCCAGGCCGTCGCGTTCGTTCACCACCGTCCAGAGCGCCTGGGTCGTCGGTTCCCACGCAAGCCCGACCGGGTTGCGCAGCCCGGCGGCGTAGGTGCGGCTGTGGCCGGTGGCGAGGTCGATGGCGTAGATGCAGGCACGGCCTTGCTCCACGTCGAAACCGCTTTCGGCGATGTTGCTCAGCGAGCCGACGCCGGCGTAGAGCGTGCGGCCGTCCGGACTGGGCAGCAGGCTGCGGGTCCAGTGGCCGCCAGGCTTGAACGAGGCCACGGGCCGGCCGGTGGCGTTGATCCGCAGGGCGCCTGGCGTGTAGGGAAAGGCCACCACGCCATCGGTGTTGCCGACGTAGAAGGTCTCACCCAGCAGCACCATGCCGAAGGGCTGGCTCAAGCCGGACAGGAAGGTCTCGCGCGTCTCGGCCACGCCGTCGCTGTCCGTGTCGCGCAGCAGCGTGATGCGGTTCGGGCTGATGCCGGTGGCGGCGGCGCGTTTCATGGTGCTGACCATGGCGTGGTCGAACAGCGAGTTGACCTCGCCGGGCAGGAAACACGCTTCGGCGACGGTGACATCGCCATTGGGCAGGACGTGCATCCAGCGCGGGTGGTCGAGTCCGGTGGCGAAGGCGTTGACCTGCAGGCCGGGGGCGGCGGTCGGGGTGTGGCCGGGTGCCCAGCCCTTGGCGGTGGGCATTTTCAGCGTGGGCATGCGGCCTTGGGGGCGCGCTTGCGGGATGGTCGGGGCGGTGCCGATGGCCTGTGCAGGCGTGGGGCCTTGCCGGCGGCGCCAGCGGATGGCGGCACTGCCCGCCAATGCAACGATCTGCGCAAACGCGTTCGACAGGCTCACGGCGTGACTCCTCTGCTAGGGAGTGCGGATGTTACGCGGCGCGCTGCAGATTGCATCTGTCATCGGACGGTCCCGCGCTGCAATCGCCGGGCGGACTCGGTGGGCGACAGTGCCCATCCGTCCACCTGCTGCCCGAACGCCCGCCATGACGCGCCACGCTGTCCCGCTGTCCACCACCGCCGCCCGGCGTGCGGTGCTGCTGGCCGCGCTGGGCCTGGCCTTGGGCAGCGTGCCGGCGCAGGCCGACAGCCCACCCGCGCCGCGGCAGGTCCATGTGCCGTGCATTCCGTGGCGCGGCGTCGTGCTGGCCGTGGGCGGCGGGGCGCTGGCCGGGTGGGTGCTGATGCGGCTGGGGCGATCGAAGCCGCTGCCGCCTCAGTAGAGCGACTCCACCGGCACGTTGAAGCAGTACCCCGCCCCGCGCTCGGTGACGATGAGCTGTGGCCGGGATGGATCGGCCTCGATCTTGCGGCGCAGGCGCAGGATCTGCACATCGATGGTCCGGTCGTACACCTCCGCGTTGTGCAGCCGGGACAGGCCGAGCAGTTGGTCGCGGGTGAGCACGCGCTGCGGCGCCCCGCAGAACGCCGCCAGCATGCTGAACTCGCCGTTGCTCAGGTCGAGCTTCTGCCCTGCCGGATCGACCAGCTTGCGCGTGCGCAGGTTCAGCTCCCACGCGGCGAAGCGGAAGGCGCGTCGCTTGTCGTCGCGCGCCGGCAGCTCGGTCTGCACCTGGTAGCGCCGCAGCACCGCCCGGATGCGCGCCAGCAGCTCCCGCGGGCTGAACGGCTTGGTCACGTAGTCGTCGGCACCGAGTTCCAGCCCCATCACCCGGTCGGCCTCCTCCGCCTTGCCCGTCAGCAGCACGATCGGCACCGTCGCCCGCTCGCGCAAGGCCCGCGCGAGCTGCAGCCCGTCCTCGCCCGGCAGGCGCAGGTCCAGCACGACGAGGTCGATCGCCTCCTGGTCGAACACTGCGTGCATCTCGCGGCCGCTGGCCACCGCGGTGACGCGCAGTTCGTTGTCGCCGAGGTATTCGCTCAGCAGCGTGCGCAAGGCGGGGTCGTCGTCCACGACGAGGATGTGGCCGAGGGAGCGGGCGTCGGCGGGGGCTTCAGGGGTCACGGAGGTCTGGTCCTGTCGGGTGGCGTGGCGTGGCGTGGCGTGGCGTGGCGTGGCGTGGCGTGGCGTTGACTCTATCGTGCAGCGCGCGCGTTGCCTTGACCCTGTCGGTCAGTCAAGAAATGCAAAACGCCCGACGGCGCGGGCCGTCGGGCGTGGATCGAACAAGGATCCGGCGTGGACCGGAGGATTCAGGTCGCCCAGGCGTGCAGGTGCGAAGTGACGCCCTTGACGCCAGACACGCGGGCCGCGATGGCGCGGGCCGGCAGCTCGTCGGTGTCGAGGTTGATCCAGCCGGACAGGTCCACCCGGCCATTGCGGGCGGTGACGACGAGATCGACGGTCGGCTCCTGGAAGGGGGCGGTTTCCAGCAGCGTGGCCTTGACCCGCTCGGCCAGGGCAGCGTCGCTCGGGCTCATCGCCGGTGCGGCTTCGGTGCGGCTGGAGACCACCGGCACCACGCCCAGGTTCGGGTCGGTTTCGGTGGACCAGGCGCGCAGCGTCGAGGTCACGGCCTGCACCCCCGGCACGGCGGCGGCGATGGCCAGCGCCGGGGCTTCGTCCGTCGTGTAGCCCACGAAGCCGGACAGGTTGACCTGGCCGTTGGTGGCCGTCACGTCCACGTCGGTGCCGTGGTTCTGCAGGGGGGCGGCCTGCAGCAGGGCGGTCTTGACCTGCGTGGCGAGGGCGGCGTCACTGGGACTCATGGCGGGGCCGGTGGCGGCGCTGGTGGTGAGCGCGGGCAGGCCGAGGTTCGGGTCGGTGGCGGTGGACCAGGCGTGCAGGGTCGAGGTCACGGACTGCACGCCCGGCACGGCCGCCGCGATGGCACGGGCGGGCACCTCGTCGCTGGTGTAGCCCACGAAGCCGGAGAGCTGGACCTGGCCGTTGGCGGCCGTGACGGTCACGTCGGCGGCCTTGGTCTGGAAGGGGCGGGCCTGCTGGAGTGCGGTCTGCACGCGGGTGGCCAGGGCGACATCGGCCGCGGTGGCGCCGCTGGCGGTGCCGGCCTGGGCGGCAGCGAAGCCGGTCAGCAAGGCGGCAGCGAGGAGGAGTTGGTTGAAGCGCGGTGTCATGGTCGTTCCTTCGTGGCGAGGTTTGGTGCAATCCGCAGCGACTTGCTGGGGTGACTGAATCTTCGGAGCCACCCGTCACCACCGGATTACAGTGGCCGCAGCGCAGATTTCAGATGCAATGCAACCGAGGACGCGATGACAACGATCGACCCTGACCATGGCCGCAGCCCGCTGCGCACGGGCGGTGTGCTGCTGGTGGTGCTGGTCGAGCTGGTGGTGGCGGCCACGGTGGGCTGGGGCCTGTGGACACTGCGGCGCGAGACGCTGGCCGGCGAGCTGCAGGCGCTGGCCTCGCTGTCGGCGGCGATGGCCGTGCAGGCCGACAGCACGCTCGGGGTGGCCGACGCCATCCTCGGGGCGACGCGGGCCGAGCTGAGCGACGGGCTGCTGGACCCCGCCAGTGCCAGCGCCCACGACTTCCTGCGCGCCCGTGCCGCCGCTCTGCCGATGTTCCGCGCGCTGGTGATCGTCGATGCCGAGGGCCGGCGCCTGGCCACTTCGCGCGAGGAGACCGGGCAGGGTCCGCCGGTGGCGCAGCTCGATTTCTTCCTCGCCGCACGCCAAGGTCGGGAGCAGACGCTCTTTGTCGGCACCCCTTTCGTCAGCCGCTTCGACGGACACCCGTCCATCGGTGTCTCCATGGACTGGCGCGACCGGCAGGGGCAGTTCCGGGGTGTGGTGGTGCTGGTGGCCGATGCCGGTTTCCTGGATGGCGGCTTCGAGCGCATCGCCCCGCAGCCCGATGTCGCCATGGCCCTGTACCGCAACGACCATGCCCTGGTCTCCGACGGCCCCGGCGATGGCGCGGCGCGGCTGCTGCCTGCGTCCGTGCTGGACCCGCTGCGGGCCGATCCGTTGCCCGAGACGCCGCGCCTGGTCACGCTGCCGGACGGCCGCCAGCGGCTGGTGGCGCTGCACCGGCTGCAACGCTTTCCGCTGTCGGTGGTGGTCTCGCGCGATGCCGGGGCGGCGTTGGCGGACTGGACCGAACAGGCGTGGCTGGTTGGCTCCTTCGCGCTGTCGGCGCTGGCGATGACGCTGTTCCTGTCGCTGCGCAATGCCCGCGAGCAGGCGCTGCGGCGACAGGCCCAGGCGGCGCTGGCCACCGAGCAGGCGCGGGCGGTGCGGGCCTTCCAGGCGGCGCAGGAGGGCCACTGGGAGTGGGATGTCCGCGCACAGGAAAACCACCTCTCGCCGCGCATGAAGGAGCTGCTCGGCATGGCGCCGGACGAGATCCTGCACGGGCCGGACGGGCTGCTGCACCTGCACCATCTGCACCCGGACGATGTCGAACCGGTGCGCGCCGTGCTGCAGGCCCACCAGCAGGGGCACGGCAACGAGACCTTCGACTTCACCTTCCGCGTGCGCCAAGTCCACGGCCAGGATCCGGACGGTGGTCCGTGGCGCCACGTCCGCTCGCGCGGCCACGCCTGGCGCGACGCCGACGGCACCGCCCGGCTGTTCAGCGGCACCGGCACCGATGTCACCGCCGAGGTCGAGGCCCGGCAGTGCAACCAGCAGCTCGAAGCGCAGCTCCAGCGCGCACGCAAGCTCGAAGCCCTCGGCACGCTGGCCGGCGGCGTGGCGCACGACTTCAACAACATCCTCGCCGCCGTCATCGGCTTCGGCGAACTGGCCCGCAGCGCGGTGGCCGATGGCTCGGCGCAGTCCCGCCACCTCGACCACATCCTGCAGGCCGGCCAGCGCGGCAAAGCCCTGGTCGAGCGCATCCTTTCGTTCAGCCGGGGCACGCCGCGCGCGCGCGTCCACCTGCGGCTGGAGCCGGTGATCGACGAGGTGCTGCAACTGCTGGCGGCGTCGCTGCCGGCCCCGGTGCGGCTCGACCGGCAGTTGCACGCGCCCGAGGCCGTCATCTCCGGCGATGTGACCATGGTCTACGAGGCGGCGATGAACCTCTGCACCAACGCGCTGCAGGCCATGCCGCAGGGCGGGACGCTGGGGGTCGAGCTGGCCGA
Organism: Sphaerotilus sp.; assembly: GCF_013299175.1. Taxonomy (GTDB): domain Bacteria; phylum Pseudomonadota; class Gammaproteobacteria; order Burkholderiales; family Burkholderiaceae_C; genus Sphaerotilus. The sequence continues at coordinate 3,355 of NZ_JAAFKF010000133.1, read as the reverse complement.
GGTGCGGCTGGTGGTGCCGCGGCAGTTGTTCGACCGCACGCTGGCGCCGGGGCGCTATGCACGGCTGACCGTGCGCGACACCGGCGCCGGCATCGCGCCCGAGGTGATGGCCCGCCTGTTCGAGCCGTTTTTCACCACCCGCGGGCCGCACCTGGGCACCGGGCTGGGGCTGGCGGTGGTGCATGGGGTGATGGTCGATCTGGGCGGGGCGATCGACGTGCAGAGCGCGCCCGGCCAGGGGTCGCGGTTCCTGCTGTATTTCCCTTGTGTGGACGCGCTGCCCGATGACGTGCGCCAGGCCGATGCCGATGCCGATGCCGATGCCGATGCCGATGCCGATGCCGATGCGCCGCAGGGCCGCGGGCAGACCGTGCTGGTGGTGGACGACGAGCCGGGGCTGGTCGCGCTGGCGGAGGAACTGCTGGCGGAGCTGGGCTACGAGCCGATCGGATTCGCGTCGAGTGCGCAGGCGCTGGCCGAGTTCACGCGCGATCCGGATCGCTTCGACCTGCTGCTGACCGACGAGGTAATGCCCGAGCTGACCGGCACGGCGCTGGCCCAGGCGGTGCATGCCCTACGGCCTGCTCTGCCGGTCGTGCTCGCCAGTGGCTACGGCGGGCCGCAACTGGCGTCGCGGGCCGCCAGCGCGGGGGTCACGGTGTTGCTCAAGAAGCCGCTGGCGCGGGCGGAACTGGCGCGCGTCATCGCGCTGACACTGGGTTTGTCCGACACTGCACGCCCTGGCGTTGAACCCGACTCCCCCGTGACCCCGTGACCCGAAGGCCCGCCCCATGTCCCTCCTGGCGCCCAACCGCAAGCCCACCACCGTCCACGATCTGGCCCGTCGCCTCGGCCCCGGCCTGATCACCGGCGCCGCCGACGACGACCCCAGCGGCATCGCGACCTACTCCCAGGCCGGTGCGCAGTTCCGCTTCGGTCTGGCCTGGACGCTGCTGCTGACCACGCCGCTGATGATCGGCATCCAGATGCTGTCGGCGCGCATCGGCTGGGTCACGGGCGAGGGGCTGGGGGCCAACATCGCCAAGGTGTGTCCGCGCTGGGTCACGCGCACGCTGGTCGGCCTGCTGGTGGTGGCCAACACCATCAACATCGCCGCCGACATCGGCGCGATGGCCGAAGCGGTGCGGATGGTCGTGGGCGGGCACATCGTGCCGTGGATGCTCGGTTTCGGCGCCTTGAGCATCGCCGGGCAGGTCGTCTTCTCCTACGAAAAGACGGTGCGCATCCTCAAGTGGCTGACGCTGGCGCTGTTCTCCTACGTGGCGGTGATTCTCTCGGTCCATGTGCCGTGGAAGCAGGCGTTCACGGAGGCGCTCAACCCGTGGGCCTACTTCCCGCCTGGCGTGACGCGCAGCGACTACGCCGCGATGGTCGTCGCCGTGCTCGGCACCACCATCAGTCCTTACCTGTTTTTCTGGCAGGCCGCGCAGGAGGTGGAGGACAACCTGCGCCGCCCAGAAGCCGCCGCCCTGCGCGCGCACCCGGAGTACGCCGCCGAACACCTCTCGCGCATCAAGCAGGACACCTACGTCGGCATGGTCTTCTCCAACGTCATCGCGGTTTGCATCGTCATCGCCACCGCGGTGACGCTCAACGAGCACGGCGTCACCAGCATCCAGACGTCCGCGCAGGCGGCCGAGGCGCTGCGGCCGGTGGCGGGCGAGTTCGCCTTCGTGCTGTTCGCGCTGGGCATCGTGGGCACGGGGCTGCTGGCGGTGCCGGTGCTGTCCGGCTCGGCGGCGTATGCGGTCAGCGAGGTGCTGGGCTGGAAATCCGGGCTGTCGCACGACTTCCATGAGGCGCGCGGCTTCTACGCGATCATCATCGCCGCCACCCTCATCGGCACGCTGGGCAGCACCTTCGAGCTGGACCCGATCAAGGCACTGGTCTGGAGCGCGATCGTCAACGGCGTGATCTCGGTGCCGATCATGGTGGCGATGCTGTGGATCGGGCAGTCGAGCCGCATCATGGGCGCGCTCACCATCAGCCGGCGGCACCGCTTCTTCGGTTGGTCCGCAACGGCGGTGATGGCGGCGGCGGTCGGCTTCATGCTCTTGACTTCCTGGTGAAGCGGCACCATCTGCCCGGTCTGTTCCACCCCGTCCCACCCGACAAGAGTGCCCCCATGCTGTTTGATTCCGTCCAAGTCCGCGCCCTGACCCTGCGCAACCGCACCGCCATGGCCCCGATGACCCGCAGCCGCGCCGTCGAGTCCAGCACCCCGAACGCGCTGATGGCCACGTACTACGCCCAGCGCGCCACGGCCGGCCTGATCGTCACCGAGGGCACGTCGCCTTCGCCGAACGGCCTCGGCTATGCCCGCATCCCCGGCCTGTTCAACGCCACGCAGGTCGCCGGCTGGAAACTCGTCACCGACGCGGTCCACGCGCAGGGCGGCAAGATCGTCATCCAGTTCATGCACACCGGCCGCGTCACCCACGCTGCCAACCTGCCCGCCGGCGCGGAAGTGGTCGGCCCGGTGGACGGCGCCTGCCCCGGCGAGATGTACGTGGATGCCCTTGGCATGCAGCCGCACACCCCCGCCCGCGCCATGACCGAGGCCGACATCGCCCACGCCGTCGGTGAGTACGCGCAGGCGGCCCGGCTGGCGATCGAAGCCGGCTTCGATGGCATCGAGCTGCACGCCGCCAACGGCTACCTGATCGAGCAGTTCCTCAACGCCAACGTCAACACCCGCACCGACGGCTACGGCGGCAGCATCGAGGGCCGCAACCGCTTCGCCCTCGAAGTCGCCCGCGCCACGGCGGACGCGATCGGCGCCGAGCGCGTCGGCATCCGCCTGTCGCCCCACGGCGTGTTCAACGGCACCGGCCCGTTCGCCGACGTGGACGCGCAGTACCTCGCGCTGGTGCAGGAACTCTCCACGCTCGGGCTGATGTACGTGCATGTGCTGGACCACTCGGCGATGGGCGCGCCCGCGGTGCCGGCCGAGCTGAAGGCGGCGCTGCGGGCGGCGTTCGCCGGGCCGTTCATCCTGGCCGGTGGCTTCGACGCCGCCAGCGCGGAGCAGGCATTGGCCGCGGGTCAGGCCGACCTCATCGCCTTCGGTCGGCCCTTCCTCTCGAACCCGGATCTGGTCGCACGGATGCAGTCGGGCGCGCCGCTGACCGCACCGGACTTCGGCACCTTCTACACCCCCGGCGCCCAGGGTTACACCGACTACCCGACGCTCGCCGGACAGTAATCCCCCCGCGATTCCCCATGCGCCGACGGACTGGCGCGGGCCTCGGCGAAAATGCCGCCATGCGCCCACGCCAGCTCCATTCCGCCTCTGCCGGCTTCGAAGCCGCCCTGCACGTCGATCTCCTGCCCG
>NZ_JAAFKF010000132.1 GCF_013299175.1 Sphaerotilus sp. | reverse complement strand
CGCGCCAGCGAAGAAGCCCAGGGCACCATCCGCTGGCTGCGCCCCGAGTTCCAGGATCCCGCCCGCCGCAACGCCGCAGCAGCATCAGCCCCCGCGCCCGAGCAAACCGCCATGGAACTCGTCGGCGGCGCCAATGCCCCCGAAGCCGAAGACGAAGCGGCGGCCCCCATCGCCGCAGCGCCCGCCGCCCGCCTGCCCTGGCCCGCCGACCTGCCCGAACAGATGCGCGCCGTCGCCGATGCCCTCGCCCACAGCACACAACCGCTCGACGAGAACGCACTGGCCACCCGCTTCACCGGCCGCGGGCCGTGGAAGAAACGGCTGCCGCAGATCCTGGAGACGCTGGTGGTGCTGGGCAAGGCGCAGCGGGAGACGGGGGCGCGCTGGCGGGGCGCCTGACCCCCGCGAGAGAAGCCTGCTGCACGGGGGAGAAGATCCTCCTGCACACGCACACGGTCGCTGGATACACTGAAACGCCCCCGGAACACCACGACCACCCGCGATCGCCCATGCGCCATAGCACGACCCTGATGCCGAACCCCCTGGACCCTGGCCACGGGCTGTCCACCGCGGACCCGCCCAGCGCCACCCAGCGCATCGTGGACGCCATCACCACCGCCATCGTCGAGCGCCGCCTCATGCCCGGCACCAAGCTGGCCGAGCAGCCCATCGCCGACATCTTCAACGTCTCGCGCACCCTCGTGCGGCAGGCGCTGATGCAGCTCAGCCGCGACCGCCTGATCACGCTGGAGCCGGCGCGGGGTGCGTTCGTCGCCCAACCCAGCGTCGAGGAGGCGCGGCAGGTCTTCGCCGTGCGGCGGATGCTGGAAACCGCCCTCGTCCAGCAGCTCGCCCCCCGGATCACGCCCGCCCAGATCGAGGAACTGCGCGCCCACCTCGTCGCCGAACGCGAAGCCGTCCTGCGCACGGATGTCCCCGGTCGCACGCGGCTGCTGGCCGATTTCCATGTGGTGCTGGCCCGCCAGCTGGGCAACGCCGTGCTGGCACAGTTGCTGACCGACCTGCTCTCGCGCTCATCGCTGATCTCGCTGATGTACCAGTCCTCGCACTCGGCCGAGCATTCGCAGGACGAGCACGTCGCCATCGTCGAGGCGCTGGCCCGCCACGATGGTGAAGCCGCGGTGGCGCTGATGGCCGCCCACATCGGCAGCGTCGAGCGCAACCTCAGCCTGAACCCGCGCATCCACGACCTCGCCAGCGCCCTGGCGCCGTCGCCGCTGGACTGAGCCGCACCCGCCGAACGGCCGCGACAGGCCAGTGCGGGCAAGGGTTCGACCCGATCGCACAAGCAGTTTCTGGCACGCAAACTGCTTCCCAAAATTGTCCACCAAACTGTATACGATCCGGAGCACCCCCATGCTGACCCATTCGCCGCTTCGCCGCACCGCTCTGGTGCTCGCCTGTGCTTCCCTGCTGGGCACGCTGCCCGCGGTGGTGCAGGCCCAGGAAACCCCGGTCAAGTTCCAGCTCGACTGGCGCTTCGAAGGCCCGGCCGCGCTGTTCCAGATGCCCGCCACCAAGGGCTACTTCAAGGCGGAAAAGCTCAACGTCACCATCGACGCCGGCAACGGCTCGGGCGGCACGGTCACCCGCGTGGCCTCCGGCACCTACGACATGGGCTTCGCCGACCTCGCCGCGCTGATGGAGTTCCACGCCAACAACCCGACCGCGCCGAACAAGCCGGTGGCGGTGATGATGGTCTACAACAACACGCCGGCCGCCGTGCTGGCGCTGAAGAAGTCGGGCATCAAGACCCCGGCGGACCTCTCGGGCAAGAAGCTCGGCGCCCCGGTGTTCGACGCCGGCCGCAAGGCGTGGCCGATCTTCGCCAAGGCCAACGGCATCAACAATGTCGCCTGGACCGCGATGGACCCGCCGCTGCGCGAGACCATGCTGGTGCGCGGGGACATCGACGCGATCACCGGGTTCTCGTTCACGTCGCTGCTGAACCTCGAAGCGCGGGGCGTGAAGGCCGAGGACGTGGTCGTGCTGCCGTATCCGCAGTTCGGCGTGAAGCTCTACGGCAACGCGATCATCGCCAGCGAGGAGTTCGTCAAGAAGAACCCCGAGGCGATCAAGGCGTTCCTGCGGGCGTTCACCAAGGGCGTGAAGGACGTGATCGCCGACCCCAAGGCGGGCGTGGAGACGGTCAAGGCCCGCGACGGCATCATCAACAGCGAGCTGGAGCTGCGCCGCCTGCAGCTCGCGCTCGACGCCACCGTGCTGACACCGGACGCCAAGGCGGAAGGCTTCGGCGACGTGAAGGGTCCGCGCCTGTCGCTGATGGCCAGCCAGGTCTCGGACGCCTTCGCCACCAAGGAGCGTGTCAAGGCCGAGGCGGTGTGGAACGGCAGCTTCCTGCCGAGTGCCGCCGACCGCAACATCTTCACCGCCGCGAAGAAGTGAGCCGCAGCACACCATGACGACCGCCTTCGTCGATTTCCAGGATGTCTGGCTCGCCTACAACGACGAACTGCTCGCCAGCGGACAGTTCGCGGTGGAGAACATCAACCTGACCGTCGGCGAAGGGGAGTTCATCGCCATCGTCGGGCCGTCGGGCTGCGGCAAGTCCACCTTCATGAAGCTGGCCACCGGCCTGAAACGCCCGAGCAAGGGCCGTGTCGTGATCGACGGCCAGGAGGTCACCGGCCCGCTGAAGATCACCGGCATGGCGTTCCAGGCGCCGAGCCTGCTGCCGTGGCGCACGACGGTGGAGAACGTGCTGCTGCCGCTGGAGATCGTCGAGCCCTACCGCTCGTCGTTCAAGCAGAAGAAGGCCGAGTACCAGGACAAGGCGCGCAAGCTGCTGCAGAGCGTGGGCTTGGGCGGCTACGAGGACAAGTTCCCGTGGCAGCTCTCGGGCGGGATGCAGCAGCGGGCGTCGATCTGCCGGGCGCTGGTCCACGAGCCGAAGCTGCTGCTGCTGGACGAGCCGTTCGGCGCGCTCGATGCGTTCACCCGCGAGGAACTCTGGTGCGCGCTGCGCGACCTGCAGGCAGTGCAGAAGTTCAACGTCATCCTCGTCACGCACGACCTGCGCGAGAGCGTGTTCCTGGCCGACACGGTGTATGTCATGAGCAAGAGCCCTGGACGCTTCGTCGTCAAGCGCGAGATCGACCTGCCACGTCCGCGTGACCTGGAAATCACCTACACCCCGGAATTCACCGGCATCGTGCATGAACTGCGCGGCTACATCGGCGCGATGCGCAAGCCCGCCGCCACGCCCACGGAGATCGCGCAATGAACAGCAAGACGATGGAACGCTGGTCGCCGTGGATCCTGCTGCTGGTGGTGCTGCTGCTGTGGCAGGTGCTGTGCTCGGCGTTCGGGGTGTCCGAGTTCATCTTCCCGAGTCCGGCGGCCATCGGCTCGGCGCTGATGGAGCACAGCGCAACCATCGCCGGCCACGCCTGGCGCACCTTCTGGGTGACGATGGCGGGCTTCGGGCTGTCGATCGTGGTGGGCGTGCTGCTGGGCTTCCTGATCGGCAGCTCGCGCATGGCCTACACCGCCGTCTACCCGCTGATGACGGCGTTCAACGCGCTCCCGAAGGCGGCGTTCGTGCCGATCCTGGTGGTGTGGTTCGGCATCGGTGTCGGCCCGGCGATCCTGACGGCTTTCCTGATCAGCTTCTTCCCGATCATGGTGAACATCGCCACCGGGCTGGCGACGCTGGAGCCGGAGCTGGAGGACGTGCTGCGCGTGCTGGGCGCCAAACGCTGGGACGTGCTGACCAAGGTGGGGCTGCCGCGCTCGCTGCCCTACTTCTACGGCTCGCTCAAGGTGGCGATCACGCTGGCCTTCGTCGGCACCACGGTGTCGGAGATGACCGCCGCCAACGAGGGCATCGGCTACCTGCTGATCTCGGCGGGCAGCTCGATGCAGATGGGGCTGGCGTTCGCGGGGCTGGTGGTCGTGGGCGCGATGGCGATGGTGATGTACGAGTTCTTCTCGGTGGTCGAGAAGCGCACCACTGGCTGGGCCCACCGCGGATCGAATGCCCACTGAGCCTGCGGCCGGGGCATGATGGCGCCCATGGACACCTTCACCCGCCCCGACCCCACCCCGGCGCAGATGCTGGTGCATCTGCGCCAGGCCGCCGACATCGCCCGCGCCGCGATGGCGCAAGGCCACCACCCCTTCGGCGCGCTGCTGGTGGCACCGGACCACGAGACGGTGCTGCTGATCCAGGGCAACGTCGATAGCGTCAACCACGCCGAAGCGGTGATCGCCCGGCAGGCGGCGGCCAAGTTCGACGCCGATCTGCTGTGGGACTGCACGCTCTACACCACGGTCGAGCCGTGCTGCATGTGCGCTGGCACCCAGTACTGGGCGGGCATCGGACGTCTGGTCTACGGCATGAGCGAAACCAGGCTGCGCACGATGACCGGGCGCCACCCGGAGAACCCGACGCTGGATGTCCCGTGCCGGGAAATCTTTTCCCGCGGCCAGAAACCCATCCGGGTCTGGGGTCCGGTGGCGGAGATGGAGGATGCCCTGGCCGAGGTCCACCAGCGTTTCTGGTCCACCCGATGACCATGGGCCATGCCGGGCATCGCAAATAAATCTGTCGCTGCACCGCAGCAACGACTACACTGCGCCCACAGACATGCACAAGGCCGTTTCTTCAAGGTCTTGCTCCTCTTCCGCTTCGCCGCCCGAGCAGTACAGGCGGAGCCGGCCCAGGTCATCAAATCCCCGGTTTGACGTTTCTTGAGTGTCTCTGTCCCTGCGTCTGCCATGTGGTTTTTGGCATGCACAGGGTGCTCTTCATTTTTCAACACTCAACAAGGAACATCATCCATGAGTACGACCCAAACTGGCACCGTGAAATGGTTCGACGACGGCAAGGGCTTCGGCTTCATCACGCCGGCCGACGGTAGCAAGGATCTGTTCGCCCACCACAGCGAAATCAAGAACAACGGCGGCTTCCGCACCCTGGCTGAAAACCAGAAGGTCGAATTCGAAGTCAAGCAAGGCCCCAAGGGTCTGCAAGCCTCGAACATCCGCGCGCTGTAATCAGCCGCAGGCCCTCGGGCCATCAGAAAAACCGCCGCTTCCGTGGCGGTTTTTTTTCGTCCCGCGGCTTTCTTGCACCGCATTGCAATGTTGCAATGTTGCATTGTCTATTTCTATTCCCCATGGGCTGGCTTGGACACCTGAACCTCGACTACACGCTGGACGGCAGCCGCACAGTCGCGCTCGACCGGCACCACGGCCCGCTGCGTGTGCTGCAGCGGCTCTACCCGGAGGGTGATGCGGTCTGTCACCATGTGCTGGTCCACCCACCGGGGGGTCTCGTCGGCGGTGATGTGCTGCAGATCGACGCCCAACTGGCGGCCGGCACCCACGCGCTCATCACCACACCAGGCGCCACCCGCTACTACCGCAGCGCCGGACAGCCCGCCGTGCAGCAGGTAAAAGCACACCTCGCGGACGGTGCCAGACTCGAATGGCTGCCCATGGAAACCATCGCCTACCGGCAATGCCTCGCCGAAAACCGCCTGCGCTTCGACCTGGCACCTGGGGCGGAGATGATCGGCTGGGACTTGCTGGCACTCGGGCTGCCTGCGGCCAACATGCCGTGGGACCGCGGCCGCTACACCCAGCGGCTGGAGTTGCCCGAGGTGTGGCTGGAGCAGGCCACCATCGACGCCGCAGACCAGCGCCTGCTCGACAGCCCCTTGGGCTGGGCAGGACGGCGGGTACTGGGGACGCTGTGGTTCACGGCGGGCGCACCGCTGCCGACCACGCAGCGCACCGCCCTGCTCGACAGCGCCCGGCTCGCCATCGGCACCAGCGCGCTGGCCGCCACCGCAGGCGTGACGGCACCCCACGCGCGCGCGGTGGTGCTGCGCGTGCTGGCTGAACGGGTCGAGCCGGCGATGCACCTGCTGGTGGCCGTGCGCAACGCCTGGCGGGCCGCGGCCTGGCAACTCGCCGCCCACCCACCCCGCATCTGGCGCACCTGAAACGCGGCCCCATCGCAGGCTTTCTGTGCGGCCATGGCCGGTACCGGCTCGGTAGACTGCCACCATGGACACCCTGATCGCCCCACCACCGCCCTTGTCCACTGGCTTGTCCACCGGCCGTGTCGGGCTGCTGCTGACCGGAGGTGGCGCCCGCGCGGCTTACCAGATGGGGGTGCTCAAGGCCATCGCGCACATCGGGCGTGAAGCCGGCGCACCGCGCACCAGTCCCTACCAAGTCATCGCGGGCACATCTGCCGGGGCCATCAACGCCGCCGCGCTGGCGTGTCAGGCCGATCGCTTCGACGCCGCCGTGGGCGAAGTGGTCGATGTCTGGTCGCAGTTCCGCTCGGAGCAGGTCTACCGCACCGACTCGCTGGGGCTCCTGCGCACCGGCGCGCCCTGGCTGACCATGATGTCCTTCGGCTGGGCGCTGCACCGGTGGCGGCGCGCCCGGCCCCGTTCGCTGCTGGACAACAGCCCGCTCGAAACCCTGCTGCTGCGCATGGTGCGCTTCGACCGGCTGCCGCGCCTCATGGCCGAGGGACATCTGCACGCGCTGGCCGTGACAGCGTCCAGCTACTCCAGCGGCGAGCACGTCACGTTCTACGAATCCGCACACGACATTCCCCCCTGGACCCGCTCGCAGCGGCTGGCGGTACGCACCCAGCTCGGTGTGCGGCACCTGCTGGCCTCGTCTGCGATCCCTTTCGTGTTCCCGGCCACTGCGCTGCCGGTGGGCGACCGGATGGGCTGGTTCGGTGATGGCTCGATGCGGCAGGCAGCGCCCATCTCGCCCACGGTCCACCTCGGCGCCGAGCGGGTGCTGATCGTTGGTGCAGGCCGGATGCACGAACCCCCTGGCGACCACCAGGAGGTCAGTGGCTACCCCAGCATCGCGCAGATCGCCGGCCATGCCCTGTCGAACATCTTCCTCGACGCGCTCGCCGTGGACATCGAGCGCCTGCAGCGCATCAACAGCACGCTGGCGCTGTTGTCGCCCGAAGCGCGTGCCCGCACGCCGCTGCGCCCGATCGAAGCCCTGGTGATCGCGCCGAGCCAGCGGCTGGACGATCTCGCGGGCAAGCACCTGGATAGCCTGCCCCGCACCATCCGGGCGCTGTTGCGGGGCGTCGGCGTCACGGGCCAGGGCGAAACAGCCCGCGGCGCGGCACTGGCGAGCTACCTGCTGTTCGAGTCCGGCTACACGCGCGAGCTGATCGCCCTCGGTGAAGCCGATGCCCGGGCAAAAGGGGACGAGGTGCGGGCGTTTTTTGGCTGGGGTGCGCGCACGGCAGCCTTGCCCGACCTTCGGCTCACTTCTTCTTCGTCGATTTGACTTCCCCGGCCTTGTCCGCGCCGACGGCACGCTCGAAGGTGCCGCCATTGACGGTCAAGCCGCCGGTGGAGAACTTGGCCGCCGTCGCCTGCTTGACGCCCTTGACCCGCTCCATCACGTCGGCCCAGTCCTTGAACGGCGCCTTCTTGCGCTCGTCGAGGATCTTGCCGGACATGGCCGGGCCGATGCCCTTGACCGATTCCAGCTCGGCCTGGCTGGCCTTGTTGATGTCGGCCGCGGCCAGACAGGTGGCTGCAGCCAGGCTCAGCACGACACTCAGGATTTTCCGGATCATCTGCATGGTGGTTCCCCTCGGTGGTCATGGGCACATGGACTCATGTGCGCGACATGCAGGGCAACGATAGGGGCTGGGCACCGCAGCCGCATCCCTCCAAAGGGTCACACCGATGGGGGATAGCCGGGGAGCGCGTTCAGTGGTCTTCGAGGCGGCGCGGCGGGAAGGTGTCCCAGCCATGGCAGCCGGGGCATTGCCAGAAATACTGCTGCGCCTCGAATCCGCAGGCAGCGCAGCGGTAACGCTGCAGCGGCTTGAGCGCCTGCGCGACGCTGGTCTGTACCGCCTGCAGCTCTTCGACACCCAGGGCTTCACGGCCATGCTCGCGCAGCAGACTCAGCGCCGGCCCCAGACCGGGCTGGACGTGCAGATGCTCCAGCAGCAACTGCCGACGCGACTGCGCATCGCCGTCGAGCTTGAGCAACGCGGCCAGCAGGTCCGACGTCGGCGCACGGGCGTGCAGCTCGCGCAGCACCGTCCTGGCCTCATCGCCCCGCCCGCAAGCCAGCGCGCTGGTGGCGAGATCGGTGGCGATGACCGACAGCGCGCCGGGGTGGACCGCCGCCAGCGGCAGCCACCAGCCGAGCGCCTGGTCGTGCTGTCCGAGCCGGGCACAACGCTGGCCGGCCAGCACCAGCGGCCGCGCCGCTTGCGGGGCGGCCTGGCGGGCTTTTTCCAATGCCGCCAGCGCATCTTCACCGTTTCCACGGGCATCGGCTTCGAGCGCGAGTTCGCAGCCGTAGTGGGCAATGCGCTGGCTGAACGACCCAGCGGCCACCGTTTCCAGTCCGCGCGCCACCTCGATGGCGGATTTCCAGTCGCGCGAGCGTTCATGCAGCGTCAGCAGCGCCAGCCGGGCGTCGGTGGCGAATGCGGTGCCCTCCAGCGCCTTGTAGGCGGCCTCGGCGCGGTCGAAGAGCCCCGCCTTCAGGTAGTCCTGCGCGAGCGCGTGCTGGGCGCGGTCACGCTCGGCGGCGGGCAGATCGGCGCGGGCCAGCAGGTGCTGGTGGACACGGACGGCGCGCTCGTACTCGCCACGGCGGCGGAACAGATTGCCCAGGGCGAAGTGCAGATCGGAGCTGCCAGGGTCGTGCTGGACCGCCTCGATGAAGGCGTCGATGGCCTTGTCCTGTTGCTCGTTCAGCAGCAGGTTGAGTCCCTTGAAATAGGCGCGGGGCGAGGATTCAGCGTCCCGGCGCCACTGACGCAGATCGAAGCGCGACGCCAGCCAGCCGAAACCGAACGCCAGCGGCAAGCCCAGCAGGAGCCACTGCAGGTCAAATTCCATCGCGGGCGGCAGGGTTCAGGGGCACATCGGCGACCACGGCCAAGGGAGCAGCAGGCGTGGCAGCGGTGCGCGCACTGGTGGCCGCAGGGGATGGCGTTGCAGGGAGTCGGCGGCGCTGGCGCCACCAGTTGGGGGTCATGGCGAGCACGCCAAAAACAGCCCCAGCCGCAAAGACCACGAGCACCATCAGCACCATCGGGGCGCGGAACTCGAAGCCGAAGAACCATTTGAGTTGCGCTTCGTGCTGGTTGTTCAGCGCGAAGGCAAAC
>NZ_JAAFKF010000131.1 GCF_013299175.1 Sphaerotilus sp. | reverse complement strand
ATGGGCTTCATCCTGTCGAGCACCAAGCTCGGCCGCTACGTCTACGCCATCGGCTCCAACGAGATGGGCGCGCGCCAGGTCGGCATCAACATCCGCTGGTACAAGCTGGGCGTCTACCTCGTGTCGGGGCTGTCGTGTGCGCTGGCGGCGATCGTGCTGATGGGCCGCATGGACTCGTCGAGCGGCAAGATGGCGCAGATGTTCGAGCTGGACGCGATCGCCGCCGTGATCCTGGGCGGCACCTCGCTGTTCGGCGGGCGCGGCAGCCTGTGGGGCAGCCTGCTGGGCGCCATCCTGATCGGCATGATCCGCAACGGCATGAACCTGCTGGAGGTCTCGCAGTTCAAGCAGATGATGGCCATCGGCGCGGTGGTGATCATCGCGGTGTGGATCGACGTGATCCGGCGCAAGCGGCTGCTGCGCAAGTAAGAACACCCGCCCGCCGCTACCATGGCGGGATGACCGCACGCTTCCACCTTTACCTCGACAGCGCCGACCTGACGGCGCTGCGCACCTGCCTGCCGCACCCGGTGGTGTGGGGCGTGACGACCAACCCGACGCTGCTCAAGCGGGCCGGTGTCACCTGGGAGGCACTGCCGGGGCTGCTGGACACGGTGTTGCGGCTGGGGGCACGGCAGGTGCAGGCGCAGGTCCGCTCGCCGGACGTGGACGGGATGCTCGCCGACGCCGACACGCTGCTGCGGCATTTCGATGCGGGCCAGCTTGTCGTGAAGATCCCGGCCACCCGCGCCGGCCTGACCGCAGGCGCCACCCTCACCGCCCGAGGCGTCCCCGTCACCTACACGGCGGTCTATGCGCTGGAGCAGGCGCACTTTGCTGCTCAGCTCGGGGCCGCCTATGCCGCGCCCTACCTGGGGCGGCTGAACGATGCCGGTGTGGACGGCCTCGCGCTGATCCGCCAGATGCAGGCGCTGGTGGTGGCCAGCGGCGCGCCGATGCGGCTGCTGGTGGCGAGCATCCGCAGCCGGCAGGCGTACCTCGATCTGCTCGCGCTCGGCGTCGGCGCCATCACGATCCCGCCGGCGCTGTTCGCCGAGCTGATGGACCACGAGGCGACGATCGCGGCGGAGCGCGGCTTTCTCGCAGACGCGGCCGAGTAACCCCGGCGCAGCCACTCACCCCGCCCGCGCCCGCAACGTCTCCCACAACCGCCCCGGCCCCAGCAGGAACGCCAGCATCGCCCGCTGCGTCTCCTCGCTGCCCAGCGCCTGGTCGCTCATCGCCCCGAAGCGCGAGCGCACCTCGATCACCGCGTCGATCAACCGCTCGTGCAGGTCGGGCGAGCTGGCGAACTGGGCCTCGGTGTTGTTGCGCGCCTGGAGCACGAGGTCCGGGTGTTCCAGCAGCTTGCCGCGGATCGCCTCGTTGACGTAGACCAGCTTGTCGCCCGGCGACAGCTCGCCCGTGAACAGCGCGTTCACCTTGGCGATCAGCGCGTCGAGCAGCACCTTGTCCTTGTCCTGCACCTGCCCGCCGCCAGCCTCGCGGGTCGGCTCGATCTTGGGGCGGTCGCCTTCGCCCAGGTTCAGGCGCTGCTGGCCCAGATCCTTGAGCGTGTAGGCGGTCAGGCGCAGCGCCGACAGGTCCACGCCCTCGCGCTCGCGGCCGAAGTCCAGCAACGGCACCAGCAGCTTGAAGAAGATCGCCCGCTTCTCGATCGCCGTGTCGCCGTAGTCGAAGACCTGCGACAGGAAGCCATAGAGCCGCAGGTAGGCGCCCAGGTCGCGCTTGAACAGGATGAGCGCGTCCATGCGGTCACGGGCGGGCTGGCGGGCGGGGCTGCTGGGGTCGGCGTGGTCGAAGGTGCGCTTGGCCTCGGCGTAGCGCGCCAGCAGCCGGTTCGCCACCGGGGTCAGCACGGCGCTCAGTTCGGACTGCCGCGCCGCCTCGCCCTTCAGCGCCACGGCCACGACCCGCTCCACCTCGTCCGCGCCGTACAGCCCCTGCGCGTCCAGCTTGGCGCGCAGCGTGAAGACGAGGGTCGGGTCGGTCACGTCGGCCAGCTCGGCGGTGGCGTGGTAACGCTGGAACGCCGCGAGGATCTCCGCCGGCTCGTTCACGAAGTCCACCACGTAGGTCGTGTCCTTGCCGGGGTGGCAGCGGTTGAGCCGCGAGAGCGTCTGCACCGCCTGCACGCCGCCGAGCCGCTTGTCCACGTACATGGCCGACAGCAGCGGCTCGTCGAACCCGGTCTGGAACTTGTTCGCCACCAGCAGCAGGTGGACATCGGCGCCCTGGAAGGCGGTGCGGATGTCGCGGCCGTGCAGGCGCGGGTTCAGCGCGGGGCTGGTTTCGGTGAAGGGGTCGGGGCCGGATTCCGGGTCGTCGATCTCGCCGGAGAAGGCCACCAGCGCGTCGAGCGCGTAGCCGTGTTCGGCGATGTAGCGGCGCATCGCCAGTTGCCAGCGCACGGCCTCCCGGCGGCTGCCGGTGACGACCATCGCCTTGGCCCGGCCCCCCAGCAGGTGCTGCACATGGCGGCGGTAGTGCTCCACCACCACCTGCACCCGCTGCGCGATGTTGTAGCCGTGCAGCCGCACCCAGCCCATGATCCCCTTCATCGCCTCGCTGCGGTCCACCTCGGCGCTGTCGATCACGGTGCCGTCGCCCGGCCCGTTGCCGTCGCCGTGGGCGAGCTGGAAGGCCATCTGGTACGAGGTGTAGTGCTTCAGCACGTCGAGGATGAAGCCTTCCTCGATCGCCTGGCGCATCGGGTAGACGTGGAAGGGCGCGGGCAGGTTGTCGGCCGCGGCGTCGCGGGTCGGGTCCGGGCGGGTGCCGAAGAGCTGGAGCGTCTTGTCCTTGGGTGTCGCGGTGAAGGCGACCCAGGTGATGCCGGCCGCCGCGTCGCCGCCCGCCTTGGCGCTCATCTGGGCGGCGAGCAGGTCTTCGGCATCGACCTCGCCGCCATCGTCCAGCTCGGCCAGCTCCGCCGCGCTCAGCACCAGCTTGAGCCGGGCGGCGGTGTCGTTGCTCTGCGAGGAGTGGGCCTCGTCGGCGATGACGGCGAAGCGTTTGCCCTCGGTCGCGGCGAGTTCGCGCACCTGGGCCAGCGCGTGCGGGAAGGTCTGGAGCGTGCAGACGATGATCTTCTTGCCGGCGGCGAGCGCGTCGGCGAGTTCGCGGCTCTTGCTGCTGCTGTGGGCGCCGGTGATTTCGGCGACGACGCCCTTGGTGCGCTCGAAGCGGGTCAGGGCCTCGCGCAACTGGGTGTCGAGCACCGTGCGGTCGGAGATGACGAGGACGCTGTGGAAGACCTTGGCGTGGCCGCCGCCAGGGCCGGGGTGGTCGTCGTGCAGGTCGGCCAGGAAGTGCGCGGTCCAGGCGATGGAGTTGGTCTTGCCGGAGCCGGCCGAGTGCTGGACGAGGTACTTGCGGCCCGGCCCGTCGGCGCGCACGGCCTGCACGAGGCGGCGCGTGGCGTCGAGCTGGTGGTAGCGCGGGAAGATCCAGCGGTGGAGCCGGCCCTTGTCGTTGTGCTCCGCGACGAGGTAGCGGCCGATGAGGTCGAGCCACGATTCGCGGGTCCAGACCTGTTCCCAGAGGTAGGCGGTGGCGTGGCCGTGCGGGTTGGCGGGGTTGCCGGCGCCGCCGTCGCGGCCCTGGTTGAAGGGCAGGAACACGGTGTCGGCGCCGGCCAGCCGGGTGGTCATGGCGGCTTCGGCCTGGGTGACGGCGAAGTGGACCAGGGCGCCGCCGGGGAAGGCCAGCAGCGGCTCGGGCAGGTTCTGGCCGGGGACGGTGGGCAGGCGGTCGCGCTGGTACTGGGTGATGGCGTCGGCGAGCGTCTGGGTGAAGTGGCTCTTGAGTTCGATGGTCGCCAGGGGGAGGCCGTTGAGGAACAGCACGAGGTCGATCTCGTTCGCGTGGTGCGCCGAGTAGACGACCTGGCGCACGACGCGCAGGCGGTTGGCGGCGTGGCGGGCCTGGAGTTCGGCGTTCATGGCGAGCGCGGGGCGGAACTGGCAGAGGCTGACCGGGCGCTTGTGGCCGACGAAGCCCACGCCCTCGCGCAGCACATGGAGCACGCCGTGGACATCCAGCGCCTTGCGCACCGCCTCGGCCAGCACCTTCGGCGCCCGCGCTTCGCCGTGGCGGGCGAGCAAGCGGTCCCAGGCGTCGGGCTGGGTGGTCTGCACCCAGGCGGCGAGGTCGTCGGGGAACAGGGCGGTGGCGCGGTCATAGCGGCGGGCGTCGGTCGGGTCGTGCAGCCAGCCGCGGGCGGCCAGTTGCTCGCAGATCTCGTGCTCGAAGTGGATCTCGGTGTGGAGTCCGGTCATGTGTAGTTCCCCCTGAACGTCTGTTTTTATGCCGCTTGGCGCACGTCGATCTTGCCGGTGACCGCGGCGGAAATCAGCGCGCTGCGGCGCTCTTGCAGCAAGGCGATGGTGGTTTGTGCTTCGGCGGTGAGCGCGTCGATTGCATTCATTTCTCTGTCAATATAATCGCCGATATTTTTTTGCTCTGCAATGGGTGGCAGCGGCATTTTCATATTTGCAATCTGCTCGCAGGTAATGGCGCCTTTTGTACTTCCCGCCCCATCACTCTCAAATCGCATTCTTTCGTATGCCATGTCAAAATATCGGCGAACAAAACCCACACAGGCTTCGTCGATTGGCTTTACGCAAGCAATATGCTGATTGATGGTTGCCTCGAATCCAAGTATCGCAACCATTCCTCGTGTTTTGCCTTGCCCGGTGATTCCCACCAAAATGGCAGGCGGCATTATTTTTGGCAGATGGCATTCATCCAGCGCGACTTGTGTAACAAATTCAGTCGCCTCAGTCACAATGTCTTGATTCACAACTGTGCTGCTTAGCCAAGGATAGTTTCCGTCACTCCAGTAATCTGGTCGATCTCTGTTTGGCGTCGCACCATTTCCAATACTGGCAATTGACTTCACAGGACGCACATCCCAATGCGCCGGCACCTCCCCCAGCCACTCCACCCCCGAATCCTTCATCGCCACCCCCGCATCCAGCCCCTTCGTCACGGCATGGGAGATGACCGCCTGACGCTTTTCCTTGAGGAGGTCGATCAGGGTGCGTTGTTCGGTGATGAGGGCGTCGATTTTCGATGTCTCGCCGTTCAACTCGCCCATGATCCGGCGCTGATCTTCAATCGGCGGCAGTACCACCTGAAGTGTCTTGAATTCATCCCAATACAGCCGAAGTCGAAAATCGGTCACCCCTTGAGAATGCCGCCGCATCTCTTCGACAGCGTTTGGCGTCCGCAATTGCTGCTCGATAAACTCGGTGATAAAACTTCTAGTCGGCCGTGCAACCACATACGCAGGGCTGACCATTCCGGCAATCGTTACCGCGCCAAAGCCGCCTTGCCATGCCCGCATCATGTTGTAAACGAGATCCCCCGGCATGACACGCTTGTATTTTGCGCGGTCATCGCTGCGGGTAACTTTCCGGTCCATTTCCTCTTCGTTCATTTCCTTGTCGGAAACACCGGAATGGATCGACACCGAAAGAATTGGCAGATCGTCAGCGCCTTCTTCTGCCATTTGCTGAAACAGATTGACAAGGCGGATCACTTCCCAATGCGCCGGCACCTCGCCCAGCCACTCGACCCCGGAATCCTTGTAGTGCTCGTATGTCGGAAAGCTCATTCAGAAACAATTCAATGGTCTTGTGGCGGACAAACAGAATTCAGCACCCGCTCGACCTGCCGCGCCGGTTCCTGAACCTGATCGAAACTGACCGGCCACTGTTTATAAGAAATCTGCGAAGCGCCCGCCAGTTCATAAGGCCGCAGCCGCAAGCCATTGATATTGCAGCGCACCGCCGCCGCATGAATCGGAGGCAATTGATCGCAAACCGACTCGGCCCATTCGATATTCTCCTGACTCTCACGCCAAGTCTCGGATCGAACGAGGTCCACCGCCTTGCTGCGCAGCACTTCCAGAACAAAAGACGCGCACGTCAGACCGTCACTGCCCTCTGGCGGCGTGTAGTCGCCTGATGCATTGAACGACCCACGCGAAGCCAGGAAATTGAGTCCGTAACTGATCCGCGGCCCCAGCTTGGCCGCCACCCGGATCGTCGCCACCAATTGCCTGGACAACACTGCAGGGGCTTTGTTGCACAACTCTAGGTGCCCCGCACGCAACGGGCTGTGCGTCACCGCAATCACGATCTGGTCTTTGCTGAATTGAATCGAACGCAGATTCTCAAAGGTCATACGGCCTACTGCTGCCAGAATCGGATCAGATTAAATAAAAAATCAAATCAGACCAAAAAGTGCATCTTCAGGATCAACGCCCGCTTGCGCCAAAGCAACTTCGGCCACGCGCAAAGCCTCGTGCCAACCGGGAACCTGATCGCGCCATGTGAACGACGTGCGCAAAACAGTGGCCAAATGCTCACCGTTGACGGCGACGGCTTGCAATCCCTGTAGATTGAAAAGTGCCGGACCATGTGCCTGGATCGCATCCAGAACCGCTTCTGCCGTTTCGGTCAGCGCATCGACATCCACTGAAGCGGCCACGTCGCAGACATGCTTGCGCCAAGCGACCATGACCGGCTCGCTTTGAACCCATGCGGCTGCACGGGAGAGACTGCCTTGGTAGAAACTACCAAAAGAAATCGTGCTCGGCGGATACGATGCCTGAGTCCCCCGAGAAACGATGTTCTTCCCGGATGCAAAACCTGACCCAGTAGTGTTCTGCACAATGCAGATGGCCTGAATCTCAGGCGGCAGGTCGCAAAGCATCATGCAGTTTCTCCTTAATACAGCGCCTGAAAAGATCGCCAGCATGGCCATGCAGAATATTAAGCTGGTCGATCAGTGAAGCGCGGTTTGTTATAGTCTGTTCCAACGCAGGCGCATGGTCATTGAAGAAGTCCATGTCGATGAGAAATGCCTTGCGCTGTCCATCCAAGGACATCAGCAGCGAACTCTGCAGCAGCAGCTTGCAGCTTTCCAAGTGAAGAACATACTGCGAGACAAGGCTTCCAATATCGTTTTCGGTGAGCGTCTGCTTGTCTGCCAAGGCATCGGGATTCAACGGACCCAGCATGAACGGCTTGATCAGCTCATGCCACGCCACCCCCGCCAGCCCCAGCGGCTCGCGCTCGATCACGTCCTTGTAGCGCAACCCCACCCGGCTCACACGCGCTGTCTTCAATACATCACCGAAACAATCGATGGCGTTGAAGAACACCGGCCTGAACTCTTCCCATTTTGAATACTTCAGGCAGGTCAGCGCCATGAACGTTGCACAAAATGACACACGCCAGAATCCATCAGCGGACAGGAAGTGGTGGATTTTATTGGCCGGAAGTGCCTGCTGCGAAAAGGCCGGTGCAGTGCCGTCGAAGGTGACTTGATACTCAACCTGGGTGAGTTCTTCCACTTGGTAAACCGAATGCCCCATGTCGGTCGAAAACCTGGCCTGCAAGGCGGCAACCTCGGCTTGCGTCAACGCCGGCAAGGCATCGAACTGCACTTGACACACCACTTCCGCCAGCGGGTTGTGGGCGTAGACCACGCGCTCGGACGCATCAATCTTCATGGTTCAACTCACCTCGACTTGGCTCTTGGTTGGGCAGCGGATGCAAACCGTTCTCATCATAGCCCGCGGGTCTGGCGGGCCGTCGGACGATCTGTGCGCCGAACTCAGCCCGGCAATCCCGCCAGCCGCGTCACCGTGTCCGGAAAACACGCCGCCAGCCGCAGCAGCCGCCGCGCCGCGCCCGTCGGTTCGACCCGGCCCTGCTCCCAGTTCTCCAGCGTCCGCTTCGACACCCCGAGCGCCTGCGCAAACTCGGCCTGGGACAGCCCCGACCCCGCACGCGCGGCCATCAGCTCCCAGCGGGCGCCCGTCAGCCATTCGTCCTTCTCCACCGTGCCGTCAGCCCGCACGACACAGCACCGCACCTGCCCATCCGGCCGCGCCTCGAAGGTGGTCTTGCGCGCCCAGCGCCCTGCCTTGAGTTCACGCACCGATGCCAGCAACTCGGCCCCGATGTCCCGCTGGGCATCCCGCGCCAGCAGCTCCGCTTCAGTCAGCTTGCCCATGTTCCAGTTCCTTTTGTCAGCACATGCCTCGGGCGTTCAAAGCCCCCATTCGCTGTGCGAACCCAGCCGCACCAGTTGCAGCACGGACGGTTCCGGCTTCCGGTAGATCAGCACCAGATCGGGCTTGATGTGGCAATCCCGGTGGTCGCAATCGTACTCTTGAAGCAAATTGTCAGAAAATCATCTATATTTTCTGACATGACAGCACCCCTCACCACCGCCGCGCAAATCCGCCAGCACATCGAGCGCCTGCCGCTCGGTGAGCCGTTCACGCCCGCCGCGCTGCTGGCGTGTGGCACCCGTGCGACCGTCGATCAGACGCTCTCGCGGCTGGTGAAGTCTGGTGTCATCACGCGGGTCGCCCGCGGTGTCTTCGTCCGCCCGGAGATGAGCCGCTTTGTCGGCCAGGTCATGCCCGACCCGATGGCGGTCGCCGAGACCCTCGCCCGAACCACCGGCGCCACCCTGCAGATGCACGGCGCCGAGGCCGCCCGCCGGCTCCAACTGACCACCCAGGTGCCCACGCAACCCGTGTTCTCCACCTCGGGGCCGTCCCGGCGCATCCGTGTCGGCACCCTGGAAATCCGCCTGCAGCATGTGAGCCAACGCAAGCTCGCGCTGGCCGGTCGCCCCGCCGGGATGGCGCTGGCGGCGATGTGGTACCTCGGTCAGAAGGCGGTGACCCCCGCACTGATCGAGAAGATCCGGTGCCAGTTGCCCTCGGCCGAGTTCGAGGCGCTGACCGCCGCGACCCGCACCATGCCGGCCTGGATGAGCGACGCCGTTTTCCGCCACCAGCAGCAGTCCCATGGCTGAAACCTTCCTCCAGCTCAAGCCCCAGGAGCGTTCGGAAATCTACCGGGCGCTTGCACCCCAGCTCGGCCGGGCGCCCGTGGTGCTGGAAAAGGATGTCTGGGTGTGCTGGGTGCTGCAGGCGCTGTTCACCCGCGCAGGACGGCTGCCGATGGCGTTCAAGGGCGGCACCTCGCTGTCCAAGGTCTACCGCGCCATTGACCGCTTTTCCGAAGACGTGGACATCACCCTCGATTACCGGGGTCTGGACAACACGGTCGATCCATTCGCGGCAGGACTGTCGAAGACGAAACTGAAGCAGTTCAGCGCGGGTCTCAAGTCCTTCGTGC
>NZ_JAAFKF010000130.1 GCF_013299175.1 Sphaerotilus sp. | reverse complement strand
AGGAGTGCCCCGGGCGCGCTGATCAGTCACATCTGTACCCTTTGTGGATCAACGGCCCGCCTCAGCGCAACGCAGCGGGCCGTTTGTATTTCTGGTGCGGCGTTGCAGGATCTTCGTTTCCTTCCTCCCGTCACACCGTCACATTCCATGAGCATGCTGAGCAACCCCGCCGAGAAATACCGCCCGTTCGCCCCGGTGCGCCTGACCGACCGCACCTGGCCCGACGCCGTGCTGACGCAGGCGCCGATCTGGTGCAGCGTCGATCTGCGCGACGGCAACCAGGCGCTGATCGAGCCGATGGACAGCGAGCGCAAGCTGCGGATGTTCGAGTTGCTGGTGCGCATCGGCTTCAAGGAGATCGAGGTCGGTTTCCCCTCGGCCTCGCAGACGGATTTCGACTTCGTGCGTCGCCTGATCGAGCAGCGCCTCATCCCCGACGACGTGACCATCCAGGTGCTGACCCAGGCTCGCGAGCACCTGATCGACCGCACCTTCGAGGCGGTTGAAGGCGCCCCCCGCGTGGTGGTGCATGTCTACAACGCCACGGCGCCGGTGATGCGCCGCGTGGTGCTCGGGCTGGACGAGGACGGCATCGTCGATCTCGCCGTGACCCACGCGCAGATGATCCGTGACCGCGCCGCCGACCGACCCGGCACGCACTGGACCTTCGAGTATTCGCCCGAGATGTTCTCCGGCACCGAACTGGCGTTTTCGCGCCGCGTGGTGGACGCCGTCACCGCTGTCTGGCAGCCGACGCCCGAGCACAAGTGCATCGTCAACCTGCCTTCGACGGTCGAGCACTCGACGCCGAACCGCTTCGCCGACATGGTCGAGTGGATGCACCGCCACCTCGCCCGGCGTGACGCGATCGTGCTGTCCGTTCACCCGCACAACGACCGCGGCACCGGCACGGCGGCCGGCGAGCTGGCGCTGATGGCCGGCGCCGACCGCATCGAGGGCTGCCTGTTCGGCAACGGCGAGCGCACGGGCAACGTCGATCTGGTCAACATCGCGCTCAACCTCTACACCCAGGGTGTGGCACCGGGCCTGGACTTCTCCGACATCGACGCCACCCGCCGCACGGTCGAGCACTGCAACCAGTTGCCCGTGCATCCGCGCCACCCCTACGTGGGCGAGCTGGTCTACACCTCGTTCTCCGGCTCGCACCAGGACGCGATCAAGAAAGCGTTCGCGGCCCGGCGCGAGGGCGACCTCTGGGACATGCCCTACCTGCCGATCGACCCGAAAGACCTGGGCCGCAGCTACGAGGCGGTGATCCGCGTCAACAGCCAGTCGGGCAAGGGCGGCATCGCGTATTTGCTGGAAGCGGAATACGGGCTGGAGTTGCCGAGGCGGCTGCAGATTGAGTTCAGCCAGGCGGTGCAGGCGGTGACGGACGGCGAGGGCCGCGAGGTCAGTGCCGCTGACCTGTGGACCATTTTCGAGCGCGAGTACGGGCTGGACCGGCGTGCGGCTGACCTGAGCGCATTCCATCAGGAAGATGCAGGGGCCGACGGGGTCGTCCGTGTCAGCGCCGAGTGGCATGGCCCGCAAGGCTGGCAGACGCTCGGCGGGCAGGGCAACGGGCCGCTGGACGCCTTTGTCAACGCCCTGAGCCAGGCGATCGGGCAGACCGTCGAGGTGCTCGACTACCACGAACACGGCATCGGCGCGGGAGCCGGCGCACGGGCTGCCGCCTACGTCGAGGTGCGTGTCGGGTGTGGCGCGGCCTGTTTCGGCGTGGGCATCGACGCCAACATCGTCACCGCGTCGATCCACGCGGTGCTGTCGGGCTGCGCACGCGCTGCACGACGTTCCATGGACTGAGGAGCCTCCACCATGACCGACAAACTCATCATTTTCGACACCACCTTGCGCGATGGCGAGCAGTCTCCCGGCGCTTCGATGACCCGTGACGAGAAGCTGCGCATCGCCCGGCAACTGGAACGGCTGAAGGTCGATGTCATCGAGGCGGGCTTCGCGGCCTCGTCCAACGGCGATTTCGAAGCGGTCAAGGCGATTGCCGCGGCGATCAAGGACGCGACCGTGTGCTCGCTGGCCCGCGCCAACGACCGCGACATTTCCCGTGCAGCGGAGGCGTTGCGCGGTGCGAACTCGGCGCGCATCCACACCTTCATCGCCACCAGCGCCCTCCACATGGAGAAGAAGCTGCGCATGACGCCCGAGGAGGTGCTGCAGCAGGCGCGCATGTCGGTGCGCTTTGCCCGCAACCTGTGCGCGGACATCGAGTTTTCGCCGGAAGATGGCTACCGCTCGGACCCGGATTTCCTCTGCCGCGTGCTGGAAGCCGTGATCGACGAGGGTGCAACGACGCTGAACATCCCCGACACCGTCGGCTACGCGATTCCCGAGCTGTATGGCAACTTCATCAAGACGCTGCGCGAACGGGTGCCGAACTCGGACAAGGCGATCTGGTCGGTGCATTGCCACAACGACCTGGGCATGGCGGTGGCGAACTCGCTGGCCGGCGTGAAGATTGGCGGAGCGCGGCAGGTCGAATGCACGATCAACGGCTTGGGCGAGCGTGCTGGCAACTGCTCGCTCGAAGAGATCGTGATGGCGGTGAAGACCCGCCGCGACTACTTCAACCTCGACCTGCGCATCGATGCGACCCAGATCGTCCCGGCCTCGCGCATGGTCGCGCAGACCACCGGCTTCGTCGTGCAGCCCAACAAGGCGGTCGTCGGCGCCAATGCCTTCGCCCACGCCTCGGGCATCCACCAGGACGGCGTGCTCAAGGCCCGTGACACCTACGAGATCATGCGTGCCGAGGACGTGGGCTGGGCGGCCAACAAGATCGTGCTGGGCAAGCTCTCGGGCCGCAATGCGTTCAAGCAGCGCCTGCAGGACTTGGGGATTTCGCTGGACTCCGAGGCCGAGGTCAACACCGCGTTCATGAAGTTCAAGGACCTGGCCGACCGCAAGAGCGAGATCTTCGACGAGGACATCCTGGCGCTGGTCAACGACGAAAGCGTCAGCGCCGATGTGGAGCACTACCGCTTGCTGGCCCTGTCGCAGCAGTCCGAAATGGGCGAGCGTCCGCACGCGAAGGTGGCGTTTTCGGCTGGTCTGACCGAGTACCACGCCGAGTCCGACGGCAATGGTCCGGTGGATGCCAGCCTCAAGGCCATCGAATCGAAGATTGCCTCGGGGGCTGAACTTTTGCTGTATTCCGTGAACGCCATCACGTCTGGCAGCACGGAGTCGCAGGGTGAAGTCACCGTTCGGCTTCAACATGGCGGCCGCGTGGTCAACGGGGTTGGCGCGGATCCGGACATCGTTGTCGCGTCGGCCAAGGCGTATCTGGCGGCGTTGAACAAACTGCACAGCAAGGCCGAGCGCGTCGCTGCGCAAGGTTGACGTCGGTATCGCGCGAACAGGGGGACAAAACTGAAAATCCTCTGGGCTTGCGGGCCTTGTAGGAACTCGGTGGCTTCACCTAGACTGAAATCAGTGTCCTGTCGCGCGGTATCCAAAGGTATTTTGTGAATCCAATAAAACTGACTCAGACGCGGGCTTCGACGAAGTGGGCGTCTTTGGTGCTGGGGGTGTTGATGCTGGTGTCCGGGGCGGCTGACGCGGCCTCGCACTCGACCAAAGCCAAGGCCCATGCCGGCAAGGTGCGCAAGCACACCCACCGCGCGGCCCGGGTAACCGAACCTGCCGAGCCACCGCGGCTGTCCTTCGGCGAAGCCAGCGGCCTGCATGCCGTGCGCGATCCGCTGGACCTGAAGTCCAGCGTCGCATTGGTGGTCGATCAGGACACGTCCGAGGTGCTGTTCAGCAAAAATCCGCAGGCGGTGCTGCCGATCGCGTCGCTGACCAAGCTGATGACGGCGCTGGTGGTGGTCGAGTCCAGGGCATCGATGGACGAGGTGCTGCGCGTCACCGAGGAGGACATCGACACCGAGAAGGGCAGCCGTTCGCGGCTGGTGGTCGGCTCCGAACTCAGCCGGGGCGATCTGCTGCACCTGGCGCTGATGTCGTCGGAAAACCGCGCGGCCAATGCGCTGGGGCGCCACCATCCTGGTGGTCTGCCTGCCTTCGTCATGGCGATGAACCGCAAGGCCGTCGCCCTGGGCATGGCGGGCACCCACTACGTCGAGCCGACAGGACTGTCGAGCGACAACCAGTCCAGCGCGTCCGATCTGGCCCGGCTGGTCAAGGCGGCTTACGGCTATCCGTTGCTGCGCCAGCTCTCGACTTCGCCGGAGCTGGAAGTCGCACTCGGTCACCGCACCGTGCAGTTCCACAACACCAACAAGCTCGTCAACAACCCGACCTGGGAGATCGGTCTGCAAAAGACCGGCTACATCGTCGAGGCGGGGCGTTGTCTGGTGATGCAGGCGCGGCTGTCGGGTCGGCAACTCATCATGGTGTTCCTCGACTCCGCAGGCAAATACTCGCGGCTGGGTGACGCGGAGCGGGTGCGCCGCTGGCTGGAATCGTCGGATGCGGTGCGGCCCGTCAAGCACCTGCCAGCGCGACCCGCCACCGGCGCCGCCTCGGTGTCCTGAGCGTGTGCCTCAGGGGTGCCGGTGGCCGAGGGCGGTGGAAATCGCGGTGGCGGTGTCCCGCAGCTTGTCGCACCAGCTCTCCTCCAGGCGGTCGGCCGGCGCCGAGATCGACAGTCCGGCGATGAGCCTGCCCTGGTCGTCGTGGATGCCGGCGGCCATGCAGCGCACGCCCAGCTCCAGCTCCTCGTTGTCACGGGCGATTTCGGTCTGGCGCACGCGGGCGAGTTCGCGCTCCAGCATGGGTAGATCGGTGATGCTGTTGCGCGTGTGACCTGCCAGTCCGGTGCGTGTGGCGTAGCTGCGCACGCGCTGGGGGTCGTCATGGGCCAGGAACAGCTTGCCGACCGAGGTGAGGTGCAGCGGTGCCCGCCCGCCAACGGCCCGCACCACCTGCATGCCCGATCGCTCCGAGTACGTGCGCTCGATGTAGACGATTTCGTCGCCCTGCCGCACCGACAGGTTGACGGGCTGGTGGGTCAGCTTGTGCAACTCGCGCATCGGCACGAGCGCCGCATCCCGCACGTCGAGCCGGGCCTTGACGAGATTGCCGAGTTCAAGAAGTCGCATCCCCAGGCGATAACTGCCGGCTTCCGGGCGGTCCACGAAGCGACCGATGGCCAGATCGTTCAAGATCCGGTGCGCGGTGGACGGGTGCAGGCCGGTCTGCTCGCTGATCAGCTTCAGCGAGACGGGATCCTGGTGCTCGGCCAGCACGTTCAGCAGCGTGAACATGCGGTCCATCACCTGGATGGCTGGCGTCTGACTGGAACTGTCCTTTTTCGGCATGGTGACTCTAGTGAATTTCAAGGCTTATTTTTGCATGGCGAAACACGGGATGCGGTACTGCCTTGCCCTTGTTGTGGGGAGTTTGCTGGCGGGGCTGGCTGCCGTGGTGTCTGCGCAGCCCGCCGAGGCCGGCCCGCAGCGTCCGCTGGTGCGTGTGCCCAGGGTCATCGGCCGGCTGCAAGCGCCGGAACTCGGGCTGGTCATCAACACGGCCGATCCGTATTCGGTCGAGGTGGGCGAGCATTACCGGCGCGCACGGCACATTCCGGACGTCCATGTGCTGCGCATCGAGCTGCCGGTGCAGCCGCGCCTGAGTCCCCCGGATCTGGAGCGGCTGCGCCGCCGCATCGACGAGCAGTTCGACGGGGGCGTGCAGGCGCTGGCACTGGCCTGGACCCAGCCCTACGCGGTCGAATGCCAGTCGATCACCTCGGCCGTGACGCTCGGTTTCGATCCGCAGCTCTGCAACCAGCCCTGTGGGCGCCGGGCCGCTTCGCCGCTGTTCAACTCCGCCACCTCGGCGCCGTTCAAGGATTTGGGCCTACGGCCATCGATGCTGTTGGCATCGTCCGACGTGGAGCGTGCGCGCAAGCTCATCGACCGCGGGGTGGCCTCGGACTACACGCTCGGGCTGGTGGGCGCCGCACCGGTGCAAGCACATTTCATGACCACGGCCGACACGGTGCGCAGCGTCCGCTCGGTGCTGTTTCCGCCAGCGGGGCTGCAGCGGCGCATCGGGCTGGACAACCGGATGGGAGAGGGTGATCTGCCGCGTGACACGTCCCGCGTCGTGCTGGTGCAGACCGGTGTTGCCCAGTTCCAGGGCGCTGACACGATCGACTGGGTGCCGGGCGCGCTGGCGGACCACCTGACCTCGTTCGGCGGCCAGCTCGACCGCACGGGTGGGCAGAGCACCGTGCTGGATTGGCTCGATGCCGGCGCCACGGCGAGTTATGGAACTGTCAGCGAACCGTGCAACCATCTGCAGAAGTTCCCCCATCCGCAAATTCTGCTGCTGCACTACCTCCAGGGCAGCACCGCGCTCGAAGCCTACTGGAAGAGCGTGGCCTGGCCGCAGCAGGGCGTGTTTGTGGGGGAGCCGCTGGCCGCACCGTTCGCGCGCCAGTGAGCGAATTTGCAACACCCTGTCCAGGAGCACAGCGCCATGACGCCAGACATCCCATGCCGGTCAGATGCCAGTGCTACAGTCACAGGCTTGACTTTATAGGTCCTTCCCGTCCCCTTTCCTGGCAACAGCTAAGGCGGGTCGCGATCCGCCAATCGGTTTAGCCGAGTCGCGGAAGGTTGTCCAACCCATCCAAGCCCCGGGTACCGGGGCGCTAGGTGAGCGAAATATGATGAAGCAACACGGGTCCAACTCGTACCTGTTCGGTGGCAATGCGCCCTATGTCGAAGAGATGTACGAGGCGTATCTCGACAACCCGGGCTCCGTCGCCGACAACTGGCGCGACTACTTCGACGCGCTCCAGCACGTCCCTGCGACCGATGGCTCCGAGAGTCGCGATGTGGCCCATGCGCCCGTCATCGAATCGTTCGCCCAGCGCGCCAAGGCCAACGCCTTCGCCCACAAGGCCAGCGAGACCGATCTGGCCATCGCCCGCAAGCAGGTCCACGTCCAGTCCCTGATCGCCGCCTACCGCTCGCTCGGTTCGCGCTGGGCCGACCTCGACCCGCTCAAGCGCACCGAGCGCCCCAAGATCCCCGAACTCGAGACGGCGTTCTACGACCTGACCGAGGCCGACATGGACATCACGTTCTCGGCCACGAACACGTACTTCACGAAGTCCGACAGCATGACGCTGCGCGAGATCGTGCAGGCGCTGCGCGAGACCTACTGCGGCACGCTCGGCGCGGAGATCATGCACATCACCGAGCCGACCGAGAAGCGGTGGTGGCAGGAGCGCCTGGAGTCGATCCGCAGCAAGCCCACCTTTGGCGCGGACAAGAAAAAGCACATCCTCGACCGCCTGACCGCGGCGGAAGGGCTGGAGCGTTTCCTCCACACCAAGTACGTCGGCCAGAAGCGGTTTTCGCTCGAAGGCGGCGAGAGCTTCATCGCCTCGATGGACGAGCTGGTCCAGCGTGCCGGCGAGCAGGGCGTGCAGGAAATCGTCATCGGCATGGCCCACCGCGGTCGCCTGAACGTGCTGGTGAACACCCTCGGCAAGATGCCCAAGGATCTGTTCGCCGAGTTCGACCACACCGCGCCGGAAGACTTGCCCGCCGGCGACGTGAAGTACCACCAGGGCTTCAGCTCGGACATCTCCACCCCCGGCGGCCCGGTCCACCTGAGCCTGGCGTTCAACCCGTCGCACCTGGAAATCGTCAACCCGGTGGTCGAAGGCTCGGTGCGCGCCCGCCAGGATCGCCGCGAAGACAAGACCGGCGTGCAGGTGCTGCCAGTGCTGGTCCACGGTGACTCGGCCTTCGGTGGCCAGGGCGTGAACCAGGAAACGCTGATGCTCGCGGCCACCCGCGGCTATTCGACCGGCGGCACGGTCCACATCATCATCAACAACCAGATCGGCTTCACCACGTCGGATCCGCGCGACCTGCGCTCGACGCTGTACTGCACCGACATCGTCAAGATGATCGAGGCGCCGGTGCTGCACGTGAACGGCGACGATCCGGAAGCGGTCGTGCTGGCCACGCAGCTCGCGCTCGACTACCGCATGACCTTCCACAAGGACATCGTGGTGGATGTGATCTGCTTCCGCAAGCTGGGCCACAACGAGCAGGACACCCCCGCGCTGACCCAGCCGCTGATGTACAAGAAGATCAGCGCCCACCCCGGCACCCGCCGGCTCTACGCCGACAAGCTGGCCACGCAGGGTCTGGGCGAGACGCTGGGCGACGACATGGCGAAGGCGTACCGTGCCGCGATGGACGCCGGCCGCCACACGATCGACCCGGTCATCAGCAACTTCAAGAGCAAGTACGCGGTGGACTGGTCGCCGTTCCTTGGCAAGAAGTGGACCGATGCCGCCGACACGGCCATCCCGCTGGCCGAGTGGAAGCGCCTGGCCACGCGCCTGACCACCATCCCCGCCAGCGTCAACCCGCACCCGCTGGTCAAGAAGGTCTACGACGACCGCGCCGCGATGGGCCGTGGCGAGGTCAACGTCGATTGGGGCATGGGCGAGCACATGGCGTTCGCCTCGCTGGTCGCCGCTGGCTACCCGGTGCGCCTGTCCGGTGAGGACTGCGGCCGTGGCACCTTCACCCACCGCCACGCCGTCGTCCACGACCAGAAGCGCGAGAAGTGGGACGAAGGCACCTACATCCCCGCGCAGCACGTCGCCGACAACCAGGCCACCTTCACCGTCATCGACTCGATCCTGTCGGAAGAGGCGGTGCTGGGTTTCGAGTATGGCTACGCCGCCGCCGAACCCAACACGCTGACCATCTGGGAAGCGCAGTTCGGTGACTTCGCCAACGGCGCGCAGGTGGTGATCGACCAGTTCATCGCCTCGGGCGAGGTGAAGTGGGGCCGCGTCAACGGCCTGACGCTGATGCTGCCGCACGGCTACGAAGGCCAGGGTCCGGAGCACTCCTCGGCTCGCCTGGAGCGGTTCATGCAGCTCGCGGCCGACGCCAACATGCAGATCGTGCAGCCGACCACGGCCAGCCAGATCTTCCATGTGCTGCGTCGCCAGATGGTGCGTCCGCTGCGCAAGCCGCTGGTGCTGTTCACGCCGAAATCCCTGCTGCGCAACAAGGACGCGACTTCCCCAGTGAGCGAGTTCACCAAGGGCGAGTTCCGCACCGTGATCGGCGAGCAGAAGGCCGAGATCGTGGCCGAGAAGGTCAAGCGCGTGATCGCCTGTTCGGGCAAGGTCTACTACGACCTGGTCAAGAAGCGCGAAGAGAAGAA
>NZ_JAAFKF010000013.1 GCF_013299175.1 Sphaerotilus sp. | reverse complement strand
CCGACTTCGAGATCCCGAAGAAGTACGGCCTGGAGCAGACCATCGGCGACACGCTCGGCATCGGCGGGATCATGCGCGGCCTGCGCACCATCCCCGTGATGCTCGACATGCTGCGCGACATGGAGGACGTGTGCGCGGACGGCGCCGTCCACCTGAACTACGTCAACCCGATGGCGATGATCACCTGGGCGCTGAACCGGGCGTCCACGCGCATCCCGACCGTCGGTCTGTGCCACAGCGTGCAGCACACCGCCGCCGAGCTGGCCCGCGACCTCGGCCTGCCGGTGGAGGAAATCGACTACCACTGCGCCGGCATCAACCACATGAGCTTCTACCTGCGCTTCGAGCACCAGGGGCAGGACTTGTACCCGCGCCTGCGCGAGATCCACCGCGAAGGCCGGATGCCCGACTGGAACCGCGTGCGCTACGAGATGCTCAGCCAGCTCGGCCATTTCCCGACCGAGTCGAGCGAGCATTTCAGCGAATACGTGCCGTGGTTCATCAAGCAGGGGCGCGAAGACCTGCTCAAGAAATTCAACATCCCGCTCGACGAATACCCCGGCCGCTGCCAGGTGTTCGAACACGCCTGGCCCTACATCGAGCGCGAGCTGCAGACGCCCGGCTCGCAGGACAGTGCCGCGCTGCTGGCGCAGTTGCGCGCCGCCGACATCCACGTCATGCCCCGCGAGATCGCCGGCGCCGCCCAGATGATCGACGGCCTGCGCCAGATCACCCGCAGCGTCGAATACGGCAGCGCGATCATCCATTCCATCGTCACCGGCCAGCCGCGGGTCATCAACGGCAACGTGCGCAACGACCGGCTGATCGACAACCTGCCGGACGGCTGCGCGGTCGAGGTGCCGTGTCTCGTCGATCACAACGGCGTGCAGCCGACGCGCATCGGGCGGCTGCCGGTGCAGCTCGCGGCGCTGATGCGCACGAACGTGAACGTGCAGGAGCTGGTAGTCGAAGCGGTGCTCGGCCAGCGGCGCGACCACGTTTACCATGCCGCCATGCTCGACCCGCACACTGCCGCGACGCTGGATCTGTCGCAGATCCGGGCGATGGTCGATGAGCTGCTGGTGGCGCACCGGGCGGTGTTGCCGGAGTACCTGAGTTGCTGACGCAGGTTCGACGTGAGCACGTCTCTTTCCTCTGTGTTGATCGAATCTGCCCGCGTTCGGTTGGTCCCGATCCATGCGGGTTTCACATCTGCGATGTTCGAGACCTTCGACGCCCGCATCACCCGGTACATGAATCCGAAGCCGTCCGAGACGGTCGAGGAGATGGGCCAGTTCGTCAGCGATTCGGTCGCGGGACTGGCGGCGGGCACCAATTTGCAGATGGTGATCCTGTCCCGGCCGGACGAGGGGTTCCTCGGCTGCATCGGGCTGCATGAACTGGATCGACTTGATCCCGAAATGGGGATCTGGTTGAAGGAGGCTGCGCACGGACGTGGCCTGGGTCGGGAGGCGGCGGGCGCGCTCATCGCCTGGGCGCGTGCGCAGGGGCGGTTCGACTGCATTCGCTACCCGGTGGACCGGCGCAACCTCGCCAGCCGCCGAATCCCTGAAGCGCACGGTGGTGTGATCGCCAGAGCGTTCCGGGCGATGAGCGGCAGCGGGTTCGCACTCGATCTCGTCGAGTACCGCATCCCGTGCCCGATGACCGGCGTCAGTGGCGGCTAACGCACCAGTGCCGACGCCGCAGCCAGCCGCGATTGCGGCCCGATCTGCAGCGGGTCGGTGCAAAGCTCGATCACGGCGGCCCGGCCCGACGCCCGTGCGCGCTCGAACGCCGCAGGAAACCCGGCCTCGTGGTCCACCCGCTCCGCATGCGCCCCGAATGCTTGGGCGAGTGCCACGAAGTCCGGGTTGCGCAGGTGCGTGCCCGACACCCGGCCTGGAAATTTTCGCTCCTGGTGCATGCGGATCGTGCCGAGCATGCCGTTGTTGACCACGATCACGATCACGGCTGCCCCGAACTGCATCGCCGTGGCCAGCTCCTGCGGGTACATCATGAAGCAGCCGTCCCCCGCGAAGCAGACCACCGTGCGCGCCGGATGCGCCAGTTTCGCGGCCACGGCGGCGGGCAGTCCGTAGCCCATCGCGCCATTGGTCGGCGCCAGTTCGGTGCCGAGTGCCCTGTACTGGTAGAAGCGGTGGACCCAGACGGTGTAGTTGCCCGCGCCGTTCGTGATGATCGCGTCGTCGGGCAGCACGGCGTTGAGGTGGGCCACGACGCTCGACAGCTCGACGCCCTGCTGACCGTCCGCCCTGGCCAGGGGTGTGTGGTGGCGCACATGGGCCGCGCGGGTGTCCTCGGTCCAGCGGTCCCAGGCGCCTGCGCACCCTGCGGGCAGGGTCAGCGCCGCCAGCCGCCGCGTCATCGGGACCACGGCGGCGTTGACTGGCAGATCCGCCTGGTAGACGCAGCCCAGCTCCAGCGGGTCGGCGTGGACATGCACCAGGCGCTGCGTCGGCCGTGGACTCCTGATCAGCGTGTAGCCGCCCGAAGTGACTTCCGACAGGCGGCTGCCGAGCGCGATCAGCAGGTCCGACTGGCGCACGCTGTCGGCCAGCGCAGGCGAGATGCCCAGCCCCATCTGGCCGACGTAGTGCGGATCGCGGTTGTCGAACACATCCTGTCGGCGGAATGACGCCGCCACGGGCAGGTTGAAGCGCGTGACGAAGCTCGTCAGGTCTTGTCGCGCCGCTTCGGTCCAGCCGGTGCCGCCGACGACCACGAGGGGCCGGCGTGCCACTTGCAGCCTCTGCAGGAGTTCGGGCATCACGCTGTCGTCGGGCGCCGGCTCCGACACGCGCACGGGCGGCGCATCGGCCACGTCGGCCACGCCGAACAGCACGTCCTCGGGCAGCGCCACCACCACCGGACCCCTGCGACCGGACAGGGCACACGCGAAGGCGCGGCTGACGACCTCGGGAATCCGCTCGATCGACTCGATCTCGGTGGCCCACTTGGCGAGTCCTCCGAAGACGCGCCGGTAGTCCAGTTCCTGGAAACCCTCGCGCTCTCGCGTGTGCGTGGCCACCTGACCGACGAACAGGATCATCGGCGTGGAGTCCTGTTGCGCGGTGTGGACACCGTTCGCCGCGTGTGTGGCGCCCGGTCCTCGGGTGACGAAGGCGATGCCTGGCCGGCCTTTGAGCTTGCCGTAGGCATCGGCCATGTTGGACGCCGCGCCTTCGTGCCGCGTGACGATGGTGCGCAGGTCGCTGCGGCCGTGCAGGGCGTCCAGCACGGGCAGGAAGCTCTCGCCGGGCACGCAGTAGACGGTGTCTGCCGCGTTGCGGGCCAAGGCTTCCACGAGGATCTGGCCGCCGTTGCGCAGGAGTTTTTCAGTCATCGATTTCACCAACCCTTTCACCGCTGCCACCGGTCACACGGTGGCGCGCAGGCGCTCGATCCGTACCGGCACGTACTTGTGCCACGGCGTGCCCGCGAACGGGTCGCGGTCTGCCGCATTGGTGAGTTCGTTGAGCGACACGCCCTGGTGTACGAGTGTGCCATCGGCGGCGGTGTAGTCGAGACCGTGGCCGTTGGGCAGTGACACATGGCCGGGCTGCAGGTCTTCGCACAGCTCGATCAGGGCTTCGGCCTGGCCACGGCGTGTTGTCATGCGGACCCAGTCTCCCTCGTCACAGCCGATTTGTCTGGCGTCGCTCGGGTGCATGCGCAGCGTGCCGAAGGTGCCGCGGCGGTGCCAGCTTGCATCGCGGATCGAGGTGTTGCTGGTGTCGCTGCGGCGCTCGCCGGCCGACAGGATGAAGGGGTACTCGGCATCCTGAGGGGGCCGCTTGCTGTCCAGGGTCGCCAACTCCGCCAGCATCTCTTCGATGCACAGGTTGATCTTGTGGTCGGGCAGGCGCACGGCACGCCAACTGTCGGCGTACTCGCTGACCGCGTAGATGACGCCCGACGGCTGGGTGAGGAGGGCGTCGAAAAGCCGGTTGCCCGCTGCCAGCACGCTGCCGCCAAAGCCGGCCCGTGCGGCGGCGGTGCGCTGGTGGCGGACGAACAACTGGCTGATGCCCCACAGCGAAGCGGCCGGCGCCATGCCCGCCGGCAAGGTCTCGCCCAGCGTGCGGTACAGGACGACCGGCGCGTAGCGTGCGACCTGCTGGTCGCGTGCGGCTTTCCAGGCGAAGGCCAGCCCGAACGCGGTGCGGCCCAGGCGTGCGGCGTGGCGCAGGAAGCGGTAGTGGCGGGCGTCGAGTTCACCCAGCGCCTCCACCAGACGCGCGTGCATCTCGGCCTCGGTCAGCGTTCCCGGACGCGGCGGGAACAAGGGCTGCCTCAGGTGAAAGCCGTTGCGCGGAAACTCCAGGTTGAAGAACGTGGCCTCGGCCTTTTCGAACTGGCTGGTCGCGGGCAGCACATAGTCGGCCTGCCGTGCGGTCTCGGTCATCGCCACATCGATCACGACGCTGAGGTCCAGCGCCCGCAGCGCCTGCCGCATGCGCTGGCTGTCGGCCAGCGAATGCACGGGGTTCGCGCTCTCGATGAACATCGCGCGGAAGCGGTCGGGGTGGTCGGTGAGGATCTCCTCTGGTATCACGTTGCAGGGGATCAGCCCCATGATGACCTTGGCGCCCGTGACCGGGCTGTGCGCACCGGGCCGGGCCTTGCCACCCGTGCCGTTGCCGCCCTTCGCGGCGGTTTCGCGCTTGGACGAGGAGAGGTTGAGCATCGGCACGAAGGCGTTGTTGGTGCCCGGCCGGGCATAGTGCCCGGGCAACAACCAGACCAGGCGGTTCAGGTAGCTGTTGAGCGTGGAGTGCAGGTTCATCTGCACGCCGAGGTCTTCGATCATCGAAACGCTTTTGGCCTTGGCGATGCGCTCGGCCACCTGGTGCAGCAAGGCCACATCGACGCCGCAGGTCTCGGCGTACTCGGGCACGGAGATGCGCTGCAGAACCTCTGCCACCCGCGCGTAGCCCGTGGTGTGCGCGTCGAGCCACGCCTTGGCGACCAGCCCCTCCTGAACCAGGATCGCCGCCAGCGCCGTGAGGCACCAGGCATCGGTGCCTGGGCGCACGGCGAGGTGGTAATCGGCCATTTCAGCGGTTTCGCTGCGGCGCGGGTCGATGACGACCATCGATCGATTCGGGTCTTTCTGGATCTCGCGCAGGATCACCCGCGTGCGCGCAAAGCCGTGCGACTGGAACGGGTTCTTGCCCAGAAACACCGACACCTCGGCGTGCTCGAAATCGCCATGCACGCCGCAACCCATCATCTTGCCTTGTACCCAGGCTTCGCCGGTCTTCTCCTGGGCGAGCGCGTTGGAGCGGTACACGACACCCAGTGCCTTGATCGTGCTGTCGGCATAGGTGCCGCCGAGGTGGTTGCCCTGGCTGCCGCCGCCGTAATAGAGGATGCTGGCGCCGCCATGCCTGGACTTGATGGCGGCGAGTTTTTCGGCAATTTCGCGGATGGCCGTGGCCCAGTCGATGTCCTCGTAGCCGCCGTCAGCCCGCCGCCGCTTGGGGCTGGTGATGCGGTCGGCGCCGTTCTGGTAGAAGTCCATCCGCTGCGACTTCTCGCAGACGTAGCCCTGTGAGGTGGGGTGGTCCTTGTCGCCCCGGGCCTTGACGATGCGGCCCCCCTCGGTCTGCACTTCCAGTCCGCAGTTCAGCGAGCAGATGATGCAGGCCGTCTTCTTCCACTCGGATGCCAGCGGTGCGTTCATGGGGGCCTCGTTTGCCTTGTACTGCGTCATTGGATAATGAATGTTATCTAATGGAGGATTCCTGTGAATGTCCACTCCGGGACACCACCTCGGGATATCACAATCGAACCATGCGCTACCCCAAGGACCACAAGGACGCGACCCGCCAGCGGCTCATCGAGCTGGGCGGTCGCCATGCGAAGCAACATGGGTTCAACGAAAGCGGCATGGCCTCGCTGGCGGCCTCGGCGGGCATGACCACGGGCGCGCTGTACAAACACTTCGATGGCAAGGCGGACCTGTTCGCCGCGCTGGTCACGGCCGAGCTGGCGCGCACGGCGCTGAAACATGGGGCCATCGACCTGGCGGACGACACCAGCGCCGCCCAGTGTCTTGAGGGCTACCTCAGCCTCCAGCATGTCCGGCATCCGGAGCAGGGATGCCCGTTGCCATCGCTCACGCCTGAAATTGCGCGTGCCGACGAAGCGGTCAAGGCGGCCTACCAGAAGGGATTGCTTGATCTGCACGCCGAGCTGCAGCGCCTGACGGCCACGTCCGACGACGCCTGGGCACTGATGGCGCAGAACGTCGGCGCCGTCATGCTGGCGCGTGCGCTCTCGGATGAAACACTCCAGCAAGAACTCCTGTCCGCGCTGCAGAAGGCGGGCGAGCGGTTGCTTGCAGGTGGTCCCGGCGGTTCGTCGGGCGGCCCGTAGACTTCGGGCATGAACGCTCTTCTTGTCCGAACGACGCTGGCGCTGGTGCTGGGGCTGGCGGGGTCTGCTGGTGCCCATGCCGACGAAGTGCTCGTCGCGGTCGCTGCCAACTTCGCCGCTCCGATGGCCCGGCTCGCCGACGATTTCAAGGCGTCCACCGGCCACACGCTCAAGCTCGCCAGCGGCGCCACCGGCAAGTTCTACAGCCAGATCGTGGCCGGCGGGCCGTTCGAGGTGCTGCTGTCCGCCGATGACGAGACGCCGCAGCGCCTGATCCGCGAAGGGCACGCGGTCGCGGGCAGTGCGTTCACCTACGCGGTCGGGCAGCTCGTGCTGTGGAGCGCCACGCCAGGACTTGTCGATGCACAGGGCGCCGTGCTGGCGTCCGGGCGGTTCCAGAAGCTCGCCATTGCCAACCCGAAGACGGCGCCGTATGGCCGCGCTGCGATGGAGGTGCTCGCCGCACGCGGGCTGACGGCGGTGCTGTCGCCGAAGCTCGTCACCGGCGAGTCGGTCGCGCAGGCGTACCAGTTTGTCGCCACGGGCAACGCCGAACTCGGCTTCGTCGCGCTGTCGCAGGTGAGCGTGCCGGGCAAGGCGCTGGTCGGGTCGATGTGGCGCGTGCCGGCGGCGCTGCACACACCGATCCGGCAGGATGCCGTGCTGCTGAAAGCCGGTGCGGGCAAACCAGCCGCGGCGGCGCTGCTGCAATGGCTGCGCAGCGAGCCGGTGCAGGCGGTGATCCGTTCCTATGGCTACGAACGTGGATGACCGCGGCTGACTGGACCGCCATCCGCCTGACCGCCACGCTCGCGGCGGTGACGACCGCGCTGCTGCTGCTGGTCGGCACGCCCTTGGCGTGGTGGTTGGCGCGCACCGGCTCGCGGCTGAAACCGGTGGCCGCTGCGCTGGTGACGATGCCGCTGGTGCTGCCGCCGACCGTGCTGGGTTTCTACCTGCTGCTGCTGATGGGGCCGCAGGGTGTGGTCGGCCAGATGACCACCGCGCTCGGCCTCGGGCGGCTGCCGTTCACGTTCGGCGGGCTGGTGGTGGCGTCGGTGCTGTACACGCTGCCGTTTGTCGTGCAGCCGCTGCAGCAGGCGTTCGAGGCGATCCCCGAAGCCCTGCTCGAAGCCGCGGCGACGTTGCGCGCTGGCCCGTGGGACCGGTTTTTCTCGGTGGCGCTGCCGTTGGCGCGACCGGGGCTGCTGACCGGCGCGGTGCTCGGTTTCGCGCACACGGTGGGCGAGTTTGGCGTGGTGCTGATGATCGGCGGCAACATTCCAGGGCAGACGCGGGTGCTGTCGGTGGCGGTCTATGACCATGTCGAGGCGACCGAGTTCGCCGACGCGCACCGGCTCGCGGCGGGCATGGTGGCCTTCGCGCTGCTGGTGCTGGTGACGCTGTACGCGATCCAGCGTTCGGCCCGCGCAGCGGAGGCACGGCGGTGATCGAGGCGCGGCTGACGCTGGCGCGGCGTGACTTCACGCTCGACGTGGCGCTGGCGCTGCCGTCACGCGGTGTCAGTGCGCTGTTCGGCCCGTCGGGCTGCGGCAAGACGACGCTGCTGCGGGCGCTGGCCGGGCTGGAGCGGGCGGCGGGTCGCGTGGTGCTCGACGGCGAGGTCTGGCAGGACGACCCCGCGTCCGTGTTCATGCCGACCCACCAGCGCCCGATCGGCTACGTGATCCAGGAAGCGGCGCTGTTCCCGCACCTCGACGTGCGCCGCAACCTTGACTACGGCCAGCGCCGCATCGCCCCCACCGAGCGCCGCATCGCGCTGGATCAAGCCGTGGACCTGCTCGGCATCGGTGCGCTGATGGACCGCCGCCCCGCCACGCTCTCCGGCGGCGAGCGCCAGCGTGTCGCCATCGCCCGCGCCTTGGCGACGAGTCCTCGGCTGCTGCTGATGGACGAGCCGCTGGCGGCGCTGGACGCAGCGCGCAAGGCCGAAATCCTCCCTTACCTGGAGCGGCTGCACCGCGAGATGGCACTGCCCATCGTCTACGTGACCCACGCGCTCGACGAGGTGGCGCGGCTGGCCGATCACCTCGTGCTGCTGCAGGCTGGGCGCGTGCTGGCGGAGGGGGCTGCCACCGCGCTGTTCGCGCGCACCGACCTGCCGCTGGGTCGGCAGGACGAGGCGGGTGTCGTGCTGGAGGCGGTGGTGGTGGAGCACGATGTCCCCTATGGCCTCACGCGCATCGCCGTGCCCGGCGGCAGTCTGTGGCTCGGTGCGATCGACCGGCCGCCGGGCGCTGCCGTGCGGGTGCGGGTGCTGGCCCGCGATGTCAGCATGGCCCGCGAGGCGCCGCAGCACAGCAGCATCCTGAACGTGCTGCCGGTGATCCTGGAACGGCTCGACGGCGAAGGGAACACCGTGTTGCTGCGCCTGCGGCTGGGCGAAGCGCCCGCCGCGACGACGCTGCTGGCGCGCATCACCCGCCGCAGTGCCGAGGTGCTCGGGCTGCACCCGGGCGACCACCTGCACGCCCAGGTCAAAGGCGTGGCACTGATGGGCTGACCGCCGCCCCACGGCCGCAGCCATCCCCGTGTTTCCCCTCGTTGCGGGCCTGTACCCGGGGAGACCGCGTTGACAGTCCGAAATCGATTGCGTTAAATTCGCCTCGCCCTCAAACAAGCCCCTCCCAATAACTTTTCTGGAGTGAGACGATGAAATTCAACCCCAAGCTTCTGGCCGTGGCCGCCCTCTTGGTCGCGTCACAAGCTGCCCTGGCCGCCGACGTGCTGCGTGTCTGGCACCACGGCGGCCGCGCCGACAACGAGCGCGAGCGCATGGCGCAGCTCATCGAGAAGTGGAACAAGGCCAACCCGTCCACGCCGGCCAAGCTGGAAATCCAGCCGGAAGGTTCGTACAACGAGCAGGTGCAGGCCGCCGCGCTGTCGGGCAACCTGCCGGACCTGCTGGACCTGGACGGCCCGAACTACGCCAACTACGCCTGGTCGGGCTACATCGCGCCGCTGAACGGCCTGGTCTCGGCCAAGACGCTGAGCGACATGCTGCCCTCGCTGATCAACCAGGGCACCTACCCGCCGGACGGCAAGGTCTACTGCCTGGGCCAGGGCGACTCGGGCCTGTCGATCTGGGGCCGCAAGTCGCTGCTGGAAGCCGCCAAGGTTCGCATCCCGAAGGGTGTCGATGACGCCTGGACGGCCGCCGAGTTCGAGGATGCACTGGCCAAGCTGTCCAAGCTGCCGGGCATGAAGTACGCGCTGGACGTGAAGCTGAACTACGGCCAGGGCGAGTGGTACACCTACGGCTTCAGCCCCTGGGTGCAGTCGATGGGCGGTGACCTGATCGACCGCAAGAGCTGGAAGGCCGACGGCACGATGAACGGCCCGGCCGCCGTCAAGGCGCTGACGCTGCTGCAGGGCTTCGTCAAGAAGGGCTACGTGGCCCCGGCCAGCGAAGGCGACGACAGCTTCTACGGCAAGAAGATCTCCGCGCTGTCCTTCGTCGGGCACTGGATGTGGCCTGCCCACCACAAGGCATTCGCCGATGACCTCGTGCTGCTGCCCATGCCCAAGTTCGGCGCCAAGGCCGTCACCGGCAACGGCGGCTGGGCGTGGTCGATCAACAGCAAGAGCAAGCAGCAGGCCGCGACCGGCAAGCTGCTGGAGTTCATGCTGGCCACCGACAACGTGGCCGAGCTGGCCACCGCGATGGGCGGCGTGCCGGGCGTGAAGTCGGCAGCGCCGAAGGTCGAGCTGTACAAGGCCGGCGGCCCGCTGTCGCTCTACATCGACCAGCTCGCCAAGGTCAGCGTGGCGCGTCCGGCCCACCCGGCGTACCCGACGATCACGGCGGCGTTTGCCAAGGCGGTGGCCGACGCCGTCGATGGCAGCGACGTGCAGAAGGCACTCGACACTGCGGCAAAGAAGGTCGATCAGGACATCGCCGACAACAAGGGTTACAAGCCGTTCGGCAAGTGATCGCCTGAGTCTTCCCTGACTCTGCCGGGCGGGTGGTGCATCCACCTGCCCGGTCTCCGAAGGATTCCCCATGCTTGCCGTGCGACAGCAGACCACGCTGCGCCCGTGGCTGTTCCTGAGCCCGGCGCTGGCGCTGATCCTGCTTTTCATCGTGCTGCCGTTCCTGCTGACGGTGGCGTTTTCCTTCACCGACCAGCGGTTGGTGCCAAACCCGAATGTGCCGACCGAGTGGATCGGCTGGCGCAACTACGCGCGCGTCTTCGAGAACGAGGACTTCGTGCGCACGCTGCTCAACACGGCGTACTTCACCGTGCTGGTGGTGCCGCTGCAGTGCGGCCTCGGCCTCGCGGTGGCGATGCTGATCAACACCAAGCTGCCGATGCGGCAACTGTTCCGCGGCATCTACTTCCTGCCGACCGTGATCTCGATGGTCGTGGTCTCGGTGATCTGGTTCTCGCTGTTCCAGATGAGCGGCTTCTTCAACACGCTGCTGCATGCGCTGACCTTCGGCCTCGCCGATCCGGTGGACTGGCTCGGCAACCCGAAGACCGCCATGCCGGCGCTGGTGCTGATGTCGGCGTGGCAGGGGTTTCCGTTCCAGATGGTGGTGTACCTGGCGGGGCTGCAGAGCATCAACACCGACCTGTACGAAGCCGCCCGGCTGGACGGCGCGAACCGCTTCAACGAGTTCTGGCACATCACCATGCCGGGCCTGCTCAACACGCACATCCTCGTGGTGATGACGACCACCATCCTGGCGTTCAAGCTGTTCACCCAGGTCGAGCTGCTGACCAAGGGTGGCCCGTCCGGCGTCACCGACACGCTGGTGCGCTTCATCTACCTCACCGGCTTCCGGCAGGGCAAGGTCGGCATCGCGGCGGCGGCGGCGGTGGTGTTTTTCCTGATCGTGCTCGGCATCAGTCTGGTCCAACGTCGTCTGGTCAAGGAAGAAAGGGCTGTCGAATGAGCACCCGCGTCGAACGACTGTCCCTCATGATCATTGCGCTTGCGCTGCTGGCCTTCGTGCTGGCGCCGCTGATGCTGATGGTCGCTACTTCGCTGAAGGCCGACGAGCAGCAGATCCTGATCGACTTCGGCAACTGGCGTGCCTTCTGGGTCGATCCGTCGCAGATCTCGCTGGAGAACTTCCGGCAGGTGCTGAACGACTCCACCTCGCCCGTGCCGCGCTACCTGATGAACTCGGCGCTGATCGTCGTGTGCATCGTCGTCTTCGGCGTGTTCGTGAACTCGCTGGCGGCGTATGCCTTGGCGCGGATCAGCTTCCCCGGCCGCAACTGGATCGTGATGGCGGTGATCTCGCTGATCATCATCCCGATGGAGGCGCTGGCGGTGCCGATGCTCTTGATGATGAACCAGGTCGGTTGGGTCGATACCTACCAGGCCCAGATCGTCCCGTTCATCGCCCACCCGTTCTCGATCTTCCTGTTCTACCAGTTCTTCGCCAAGATCCCGAAGGACTACGACGAGGCGGCCTTCCTCGACGGTGCCACGCACCTGAAGATCTACTGGCAGATCATCATGCCGCTGTCGCTGCCGGCGATCGCGACGGTCGCGATCCTGCAGAGCTTGGAGTACTGGAACGCCTTCCTGTGGCCGCTGATGGTCACGCGCGGGGCGGAGGTGCGGCCGGTGGCGCTGGCACTCGCGCAGTTCTTCGGCACACCGCCGCCGATCTGGGGCGACGTGATGGCCTTCTCGGTGCTGATGTCGGCGCCGGTGCTGGGGGTGTACCTGCTGTTCCAACGCTGGTTCATCCAGTCGGCGATGGGCAGCGGGGTCAAGGGCTGAGGCTGGGGGACGTCGACAATGCTTGCACTGCAAGACCAATGGATCTGGGACTTCTGGACCCTCCGCGTCGGCGAGTCCGGTGACAGCGACGAGACCTGCTGGCACATCTGGTTCCTGAAAGCCGACAAGGCGCTGGGGGACGAGTCCTTGCGCCACTGGAACGTGACGCAGGGCCACGCCGTCAGCACCGACCTGGTGAACTGGACCCACCTGGGCACCTGCCTCTCGCCGGCTGCGTCGCCCGCCTGGGACGACAAGACGGTGTGGACCGGCTCGGTCGTGCGCGACGACGCGGGCGGCTGGCACCAGTTCTACACCGGCACCGGCTCGGCCGAAAACGGCCGCCGCCAGCGCATCGGCCGCGCCACCAGCGTGGATGGCCACCACTGGCAGCGGGTCGGCGACGGGCTGGTGCTGGACCTCGTGGCGGGCGATCCGGTCAGCGCGCTGTACGAGGAATACGTGCTGCCGGACGGCGGCCCGTGGGACGGCCGGGCGATGCGCGACCCCTGGGTGATGCGCGACCCGGACGGCGACGGCTGGCTGATGTACTTCACCGCCCGCGTGCCGGACGGCGACGAGCTGAACACCCGCGGCGCGATCGGCCTGGCGCGTTCGCCGGACCTCCAGAACTGGACGCTGTGCCCGCCGGTGTTCGCGGGCGACTTCGGTCAGCTCGAAGTGCCGCAGGTGCTGGAGATCGGCGGGCGCTGGTACTGCTTCTTCTGCAACGCTGGCGAGCACTGGTCGCAGGACTACGCGGCGCGCCACCTCGCCGCCAGCGGCCAGCCACCGGTCTGGGGCACGCACTACCTGATGGCCGAGCACCCGCTCGGGCCGTGGCGGGTCGGGCCGGCGCCGTTCCTGGATGGCGACGTGCCGTGCCGCCGCTACGCCGGGCGCATCGTCGAGACCGACAGCGGCCCTGCGCTCATGGCCTTCAACTACTG
Organism: Sphaerotilus sp.; assembly: GCF_013299175.1. GTDB lineage: Bacteria > Pseudomonadota > Gammaproteobacteria > Burkholderiales > Burkholderiaceae_C > Sphaerotilus. The sequence continues at coordinate 40,167 of NZ_JAAFKF010000013.1, read as the reverse complement.
GCAGACCGACGGCACATTCGCCGGCACGGTCTGCGACCCGATGCCGCTGCGCGTCGATGCGGACACGGGCGCGTTGAGTCTGTGCCCGTCCCCCTGAACCACTGAGCATTCGACATTCGAGGAGGCCAACATGGCCAGCGTCACACTGCGGGGCATCCGCAAGACCTACGACAACGCAGTCGAGGTGATCAAGGGCGTCGATCTGGACGTGCGCGACGGCGAGTTCATGGTCTTCGTCGGCCCGTCGGGCTGCGGCAAGAGCACCATGATGCGGATGATTGCCGGGCTGGAAAGCATCACCGCCGGCGAGCTGAAGATCGGCGACCAGATCGCCAACGACCTGCCTGCGCCCCAGCGTGGCGTGGCGATGGTGTTCCAGAGTTACGCGCTCTACCCGCACATGACCGTCGCCGAGAACATGGGCTTCAGCCTGAAGATGGCGAAAGTCCCGAAGGCACAGGCCCGCGAGCAGGTCGAGCAGGCGGCCAAGGTCTTGCAGATCACGCACCTGCTGGACCGCACGCCGAAAGCCCTGTCCGGTGGCCAGCGGCAACGGGTGGCGATCGGCCGCGCCATCGTGCGCAAGCCGGCGGTGTTCCTGTTCGACGAGCCGCTGTCCAACCTGGACGCCGGCCTGCGCGTGCAGATGCGCGTCGAGCTGACCAAGCTGCACCGCGAACTCGGCTCGACGATGGTCTACGTCACCCACGACCAGGTCGAGGCCATGACGATGGGCGACCGCATCGCCGTGTTCAACGCCGGCATCATCGAGCAGGTCGGTACGCCGCTGGAGCTGTACCAGCGGCCGGCCAACGTCTTCGTCGCGCAGTTCATGGGCAGCCCGAAGATGAACGTGCTGCCCGCGGCCACCGCGGCGTGGCACCCGGCGGCGTCGGGCGCGGCACAGGTCGGCATCCGACCGGAGTCGCTGCTGCCGACCGATCCGGCGTCGGGGCAGCGCGGCTGGTCGGCGCACATCGATCTGACCGAGCACCTCGGCGACACCGTGCTGGTCTACGCGACGGTGGCCGGTGTCGAGCAGCCGGTGAGCCTGAAACTGGCGGCGGAAGATGCGGGTCCGTGGCAGGCGGGCATGGCGGTGACGCTGGTGCCCAAGCCGGGCGCGCTGCACCTGTTCGATGCCCAGGGCCGGCGCTCAGCGGCTGTGTGAACTGAGCGTGCCGAAGCGTTGATCGTCCTGGTGGGCCAGCGCCGCCGTGATGTGCGGGCGCCGCTGCAGCGCCAGGTCGCTCACCAGCGCATCGACCACCACCGTCTGCATCAACCGCGACACCATCGGCACCAGCGCCTGCACGTCGTCCGGGTGGTCCACGGGCAGCACGATGTCCGCCAGCCGCGCCAGCTCGCTGCGTTGCGGGCACATGGCGATCACCGTGGTGCCGGCGTGGCGGGCGCGGGCCACGGCGGCGTTGACCGAGTCGAGTTCGCCCGAGTTCGACAGCACCAGCAGCACGTCCTCGGCGCCGAGGTAGAGCGAGGTCAGGTTCTGCTGCTGCGGGTCGGTGCGTGCCAGCGCGGCCAGGCCGAGTCGGCCTAGTTTGTGTTGCGCATCCTCGGCGGCGAGGGCGGCGCTGCCGGTGCCGTAGACCTCGATGCGCCGTGCCCCGGCCAGGGCCGCGACCGCGCGCTCGAAGACCTCCGGGTGCAGCCGGTCGCGCAGCCCGATCAGCGCCGAGATCGAGTTGTCGAAGACCTTGCCGATGCGCTCCGCGGTGGGGTCGTTGGCGCTGACCTCGCGGTGGGCGACCTTGGTGGTGCCGGACAGGCCGGAGCCCAGCCGCAGCTTGAAGTCCACCAGCCCCTTGAAGCCCAGCGAGCGGCAAAAGCGCATCACCGTCGGGGTGCTCACGCCGCAGCGTTCGGCGATGCGGGCGATCGAGTCGCTCATCCACGCCCGCGGCGCCGAGAGCAGATCCTGCGCGACGATGCGTTCGGATGCCGAGAGCTTGTCCATCGACGCCCGGATGTCCACCAGCAGGGGCCCGGCGCCGTGGTCGGCCGTGAGGTGGTCGTCGAGCATGGCAGACGCACCGCGCAGGCCCGCCCGCGGCGCCGTGACGATCCACGTCGGCACGCGCGCCAGCCACGGCTGGAAGCGTCCCTTGGACTCGAAGCGGGCGCGGAATGCCGATTGCGCGAAGAACCCCGCGATCTGCGGCACGATGCCCCCACCGATGTAGACACCGCCCTGCGCGCCCAGCGTCAGCGCCAGATTGCCGGCGGCGGTGCCCAGCATGGCGCAGAACACCGACAGCGCCTGCCGGGCCACCGGGTCCGGCTCGGTGGCGAGTGCGGCGGCTGAAATGTCGGGGGCGCTGCGGGTGGCGGGCTGGTGGCCGCTGCGCAGGGCCAGCGCCTCGTAGGTCAGCTCCAGCCCGGAGGCCGAGATCAGCCGCTCGCCCGAGACATGGCCATGGCGTTGGCGGGCGTGGGCGACGACGAGGGCTTCGTCTTCATCCTGCGCCGGGTAGCTGGCGTGGCCGCCTTCGGTGGTGAGGCTGACGTTGCGGTCCTGGAAGGGCACCAGCGCCGACACGCCCAGCCCCGTGCCCGGCCCGATCACGCCAATCACCGCGCCGGGCACCGAGTCGCCACCGCCGATCTGGATCCGCTCGTCGGGCGCCAGCCGGGTCAGGCCCATGGCGAGCGCGGTGTAGTCGTTGATGGCCAGCAAGGTTTGCAGACCCAGCGCCCGACGCAACGCCTCGACCGAGAACTCCCACGGGTGGTTGGTCAGCTTGATCTGGTCGCCCGAGATCGGGTTGGGCAGCGACAGCGCGGCGTGGCGCACGCTGGCGAGGTTCTGGCCCTGCAGGAACGTGCGGATTGCCGACGCCAGGCTGTCGTGCGCGGCGCAGGGCAGGACGGCGGTACTGCCGAAACAGGCCGGTGCCGTCTCCAGCGCGAAGCGGATGTTGCTGGCCCCGACATCGGCCAGCAGGCGCGGGCCGTCGGGATAGGGCAGGGCGGCGGGATGGGGACTCATGGGGATGCTCATGGGCACAAATGGTAATGAAATTACATTGAAACTCAAGGGCCGTGTACCGCCAGACTTTGCACGCATTTGGCACACGATCGCCAGCGCAACAGAACGCAAACGATACCGGTGCGGATGAAAACGATTGAAATGCTTAATTTCCAGGCACTCCTTCGGCACTCAATCACGAGACTTTTGAGGGTTTTCACTAGTTTTAGGAGTGCTGTAAGAAAATTACATTGTGATCCGTGGCGTGAATTGCCACAAACAACAGGAGACAGCCCATCATGTCGATCACTTACAAGCAAGTTGCCGCGGGCGTCGCCCTGGCGTTCGGCGGTCTGGTCAGCGCACACGCGGCCACCATCACCATCTCGTGCGGCAGCAATGCGGCGGATGTCGAGTTCTGCGGCAAGTTCGCCGAAGACTGGGGCAAGAAGAACGGCCACAAGGTGAAGATGTACACCCCGCCGCAAAGCTCCACCGACAACCTGGCCCTGCTGCGCCAGCAGTTCGCCGCCAAGTCGTCCGAGCTGGACGTGGTCATGATCGACGTGGTCTGGCCGGGCGTCATCAAGGACCACCTGGTCGATCTGAAGAAGTATTCCAAGGGCGTCGAGAACACCCACTTCCCCGCGATCGTCGCCAACAACACCGTGGACGGCAAGCTGGTCGGCATGCCCTGGTTCACCGACGCGGGCCTGCTGTTCTACCGCAAGGATCTGCTGACCAAGCACGGCGTGAAGGTGCCGCAGACCTGGGAAGAGCTGGCCGCGGGCGCCAAGAAGATCCAGGACGCCGAGCGCGCCACCGACAAGGACTTCCAGGGCTTCGTGTTCCAGGCCAAGGCGTATGAAGGTCTGACCTGCGACGCGGCGGAGTGGGTCTACAGCTACGGCGGTGGCACCATCATCGACAACAAGGGCAACATCACCATCAACAACCCGCAGGCCGCCAAGGCGCTGGACCAGGCGGCGTCGTGGATCGGCACCATCGCTCCCCAGGGCGTGATGAACTACGGCGAGGAAGACGCCCGTGGCGTGTGGCAGAACGGCAAGGCGGCGTTCATGCGCAACTGGCCGTATGCCTGGTCGCTGGGCCAGGCCGCCGACAGCCCGATCAAGGACAAGATCGGTGTCGTGCCGCTGCCGGCTGGCACGGGTGAAGGCTCCCGCAAGGCCGCGACCCTGGGTGGCTGGCAGCTCGCGGTGAGCAAGTACTCGAAGAACATCGACGCGGCGGCTTCGCTGGCGCTGTACATGGCCAGCGCCGAAGTGCAGAAGAAGCGCGCTGTCGGTGGCTCCTACAACCCGACCATCCCGGCCCTGTACAAGGACGCGGACGTGGCGAAGGCGAATCCCTTCATGGTCGAGCTGCTGGACGTGTTCACCAACGCCGTGGCCCGTCCGGCCACCGCCACTGGCCTGAAGTACCCGGAAGTCTCGAACGCTTTCTGGGACGCCGCCCACGACGTGCTGGAGAAGAAGTCCAACGGCACCGACGCGGTCAAGAAGCTGGAAGCCAAGCTCAAGCAGATCAAGAAGGCCAAGTGGTAAACCGGTGGTGAGCCACGGCTGAGTGAGGTCGCGCCCCGCCAGGGGTGTTGCTCCCTGCGGGGCGTCTGCGATGGTTGCTGGCGCCCCTTCTTGTTTTCCGGGCTGAACTGGACACTGGACATTTCCCATGAAAAACCGCACGCGCATCGCCTGGACCTTCCTGGCCCCGATGCTGATCCTGATGGTGCTGGTGGCTGGCTGGCCGCTGGCGCGGTCGATCTGGTTCAGTTTCACGGACACGAACATCAATAACATCGCCGAGTACAACTACGTCGGCTTTGACAACTACTTCTCCGAGTACGGCCTGTTCGGCAACTCCATCTTCTCGGCCGATTTCTGGGCGACGGACTGGGGCGTGTCGATCAAGAACACCTTCCAGTTCTCGTTCTTCTCGGTGATCCTGGAGACGCTGGCCGGCCTGGGCGTGGCGATGCTGCTGAACCAGGAGTTCAAGGGCCGCACGCTGGTGCGCACCGCCGTGCTGGTGCCCTGGGCCATTCCGACCATCGTGTCGGCCAAGATGTGGGGCTGGATCCTGCATGACCAGTTCGGGCTGATCAACCAGTTGCTGGTGGACTGGGGCGTCATCGCCAACAAGATCGCCTTCACCGCCGACCCGGCCTATGCGCTGTGGACGGTCGTGGCCGTGGACGTGTGGAAGACCACGCCCTTCATGGCCCTGCTGATCCTGGCCGCGCTGCAGACGCTGCCCAAGGACTGCTACGAGGCCGCGCGTGTCGATGGCGTGCATCCGCTGCGGCTGTTCTGGAAGGTGACGCTGCCGCTGATCAAGCACCCGCTGATGGTGGCGGTGATCTTCCGGCTGCTGGACGCGCTGCGCATCTTCGACCTGATCTTCGTGCTGACCTCCAACAGCGGCTCCACCATCAGCATGTCGGGCTTCGTGCGCCGCGACATGGTGGACAACGGCAACCTCGGCTCCGGCTCGGCGGCCTCGACGTCGCTGACGGTCATCATCTTCCTGGCGGCGCTGCTCTTCATGCGCGCTGCCCGCGTCAAGCTCAACGAGGAGTCGAACTGATGAACCGGCGTCCACTCTGGGGTTCGATCGTCCTGTACCTGCTCGCGGCGCTGGTCGTCGTGGTGTCGGTCTACCCCTTCCTCTACACCGTCACCACGTCGCTCAAGACCGGCACGGCGCTGTTCAGCACCAGCCTGCTGCCGGATGCACCGACGCTGAGCAACTACGTCACCCTGTTCAACGGCAAGCAGCCCTTCGGCACCCAGCTCGGCAACTCGATCATGGTGGCCACCATCACGGTGGTGATCTCGATGCTGATGGCCGTCACGGGTGCGTATGCCCTGGGCCGCATCGACTTCAAGGGCAAGAGCGCGCTGCTGCTGACGATCCTGGCGGTGTCGATGTTCCCGCAGGTGGCGGTGCTGTCGGGCATGTTCGAGCTGATGCAGGCGCTGGGGCTGTACAACCGCTCGATCGGTCTGGTGGTGCCGTACACGGTGTTCACGCTGCCGTTCACGGTGTGGATGCTGACCACCTTCATGCGCGGCCTGCCGAAAGAGCTGGAAGAGGCCGCGATCATGGACGGCTGTGGCCCGCTGCGCATCATCTTCGAGGTCTTCATGCCGCTGCTGGCGCCGGCGCTGGTCTCGACCGGGCTGCTGGCCTTCATCGGCGCGTGGAACGAGTTCCTGTTCGCGCTGACCTTCATGACCGACGACTTCCAGCGCACCGTGCCCGTGGGCATCTCGATGATCTCGGGCGCCACGGCCTACGAGATTCCGTGGGGCAGCATCATGGCCGCCTCGGTGATCGTGACCGTGCCGCTGGTGGTGCTGGTGCTGGTGTTCCAGAAGAAGATCGTCTCGGGTCTGACGGCTGGGGCCATCAAGGGTTGAGGCGATGACGACCATGACGACGATGGTGAAAGCCTCCAACAGCCACTGGTGGCGCGGTGGGGTGATCTACCAGATCTACCCGCGCAGCTACCAGGACAGCAATGGCGACGGCGTGGGCGACCTGCCCGGCATCACGCGCCGCCTCGACCACATCGCTGCCCTCGGCGCGGACGGTATCTGGCTGTCGCCCTTCTTCAAGTCGCCGATGAAGGACTTCGGCTACGACATCAGCGACTACTGCGATGTCGATCCGCTGTTCGGCACGCTGGCGGACTTCCGGGTGCTCGTCGATCGGGCGCACGCATTGGGCCTGAAGGTGATGATCGACCAGGTGTATTCGCACACGGCCGACCAGCACCCGTGGTTCACGGAAAGCCGCCAGAGCCGCGACAACCCCAAGGCCGACTGGTACGTCTGGGCGGATGCCAAGGACGACGGCAACCCGCCCAACAACTGGCTGTCGATCTTCGGCGGCTCGGCGTGGCAGTGGGACACGCGGCGGCGCCAGTACTACCTGCACAACTTCCTGACCAGCCAGCCGGACCTGAACTTCCATTGCCCGGCGGTGCAGGACGCGGTGCTCGGCTGCGTGAAGTTCTGGCTCGATTTCGGGGTCGATGGCTACCGGCTCGACGTGGTGAACTTCTATTTCCATGACCGCCAGTTGCGCGACAACCCGGGTCGCGGCATGCCCGACGGCAGCGATCCTGCGGTGAGTCCCGTCAACCCGTATGCCTGGCAGTGGCACCACTTCGACAAGAGCCAGCCCGAGAACCTCGTGTTCCTGCAGCGACTGCGGGCGCTGGTCGATCAGTACCCCGACACGACGATGGTCGGCGAGATCGGCGACGACGACGGGCTGGCCCGCGTGGCCGAGTACACCGGCGGCGGCGACAAGCTGCACATGGCGTATTGCTTCGATCTGCTGGGCGAGCCGCACTCGGCACCTTACCTGCACGGCGTGTTCACCCGCTTCAACGAGGTGGTGGGCAGCGGCTGGCCGTGCTGGGCGATCACGAACCACGACATTCCCCGCGTGGCGACGCGCTGGGGGGGCGCGAACCCGCCGATGGGTCTGCTGCGGGCGGCGGCGGCGCTGCAGTTGAGCCTGCGCGGCACGGCGTGTCTCTACCAGGGTGACGAACTCGGCCTGCCGGAAGCGCAGGTCGCGTTCGAGGACTTGCAAGACCCCTACGGCATCACGATGTGGCCGGAGTACAAGGGCCGCGACGGCTGCCGCACCCCGATGGCGTGGGAGACTGACGCGCCCGACCTCGGCTTCGGGGCGGCCGGCTCGACCGTCAAGCCGTGGCTGCCGGTGTCGGAAAGCCACCGCGCGCTGGCCGCCGATCGGCAAGAAGGTGATCCCGCGTCGCTGCTGTCGCACTACCGGCAGTTGCTGGCGTGGCGGCGTGGCGTGCCGGTGCTGGTCCACGGCGACATGACGCTGCTGCCGGTGCATCCGCAGGTGCTGGCCTTCGTGCGCGAACACGAAGGTGCGCGGGTGCTGTGCGCGTTCAACCTCAGTGACGAGGCGGCGGAGGTGGCGCTGGACGCTGCCGGGACGGTTCGCTTCGATCCCTGGGGCGTGCTGTTCACTCCACTATGAATCCTGTCATGAAAGCTCCCAACAGCGGTTGGTGGCGCAGCGGCGTGGTCTACCAGATCTACCCGCGCAGCTACCAGGACAGCAACGGCGACGGCATCGGCGACCTGCCCGGCATCACGCACCGCCTCGACCACATCGCCCGCCTCGGCGCCGACGCGGTCTGGCTGTCTCCCATCTTCAAGTCGCCGATGAAGGACTTCGGCTACGACGTCAGCGACTACAACGACATCGACCCGATGTTCGGCACGCTCGCCGACTTCCGGGCGCTGGTCGATCGGGCACACGCGCTGGGCCTGAAGGTCATCATCGATCAAGTCTTGTCGCATTCGTCGGACCAGCATCCGTGGTTCAAGGAAAGCCGCCAGAGCCGCGATGTCCAGGTCAACCCCAAGGCCGACTGGTACGTCTGGGCCGATGCCAAGGACGACGGCAACCCGCCCAACAACTGGCTGAGCGTGTTCGGTGGCAGCGCGTGGCAGTGGGACACGCGGCGGCGCCAGTACTACCTGCACAACTTCCTCGCCAGCCAGCCGGACCTGAATTTCCACTGCGCCGAGGTGCAGCAAGCCTTGCTGGACTCGGTGAAGTTCTGGCTCGACTTTGGTGTCGATGGCTACCGGCTGGACGCGATCAACTTCTGCTTCCACGACGCCGCGCTGCGCAGCAACCCGGGTGCGGGAATGCCCGATGGCAGCAACCCGACCGTGGCGGCGAGCAACCCGTATGCGTGGCAGCACCATGTTTTCGACCGCAGCCGCCCGGATGCGCTGGGTTTCCTCGAACGCCTGCGCGCCCTGACCGACCAGTACCCCGACACGATGATGGTCGGCGAGATCGGCGACGAGTCCGGCATGGCGATGGTGGCGCAGTACAGCAGCCCGTCCGCCGACGGCGCCGAGCGGCTGCACATGGGCTACTGCTTCGACCTGCTGGCCGACCGGCACGACGCGCCTTACCTGCACGAGGTGATCGCCAAGTTCGAGCGCGTCGCGGCGGAAGCGGGTGGCGGCTGGGCCTGCTGGGCGCTGTCCAACCACGACTGCAAGCGCATCGCCACGCGCTGGGGCGGCGAGTCTCCGAATCCGGCGCTGTTGCGGCTGGCCCCGGCGCTGCAACTCAGCCTGCGCGGCGCGGTGTGTCTGTACCAAGGCGAAGAACTCGGCCTGCCCGAAGCGGACATCGCCTTCGAGGATCTGCAAGACCCCTACGGCATCACCATGTGGCCCGAGTTCAAGGGCCGCGACGGTTGCCGCACGCCGTTTCCGTGGGAAACCGCCGCGCCGGACCTCGGTTTCGGTGCGCCGGGCAGCAGCGTGAAACCGTGGCTGCCGGTGGCCGAATCGCACCGGGCGCTGGCCGTCGATGCGCAAGAGTCTGACCCCGCCGCGCTGCTGCACCACTACCGCCACCTGCTGCAATGGCGCCGCACCCAGCCTGCGCTGATGCAGGGTGATCTGACGCTGTTGCCGGTGCATCCGCAGGTGCTCGCCTTCGTGCGCAGCCACGGCGACGAGCGGCTGCTGTGCGCCTTCAACCTCAGCGCCGAACCGGCGACGCTGACGCTGCCCGATGGGGACCAGGTCAACGCGCAATCGACCCTGTCCTTCGACCCCCATGGCGTGCTGTTCGCACGCCTGACCTCCTCCGCAAGGGACCGCCATGTCACGCATTGACTTCAAGAACATCGGCAAGCGTTACGCCCCCGGCCTGCCGCTGACGATCAACAACGCCAACATCACCATCGACAAGGGTGAGTTCTGCGTGTTCGTCGGGCCTTCGGGCTGCGGCAAGTCCACGCTGCTGCGCATGGTCGCGGGGCTGGAGGACATCACCTCGGGCGACCTGTCCATCGGCGGCGTGCGCGTCAACGACCTGCCGCCGGCCAAGCGCGGCGTTGCCATGGTGTTCCAGAGTTACGCGCTCTATCCGCACATGACGGTGGCCGAGAACATGGCCTTCGGGCTGCGCGTGCTCGGTTCGGACAAGGCCGCGATCGAACAGAAGGTGAAGAAGGCCGCCGACATCCTGCAGCTCACCCCGCTGCTGGACCGCTTGCCCAAGGCCCTGTCCGGTGGTCAGCGCCAGCGCGTGGCGATTGGCCGTGCCATCGTCAAGGAGCCGGATGTGTTCCTGTTCGACGAGCCGCTGTCGAACCTGGACGCCGCGCTGCGCGTGCAGACCCGGCTGGAGATCGCCAAGCTGCACCACGACATCGGCACCGCCAGCATGATCTACGTCACCCACGACCAGGTCGAGGCGATGACGCTGGCCGACAAGATCGTGCTGCTGCGCTCGGGGCAGGGCGTGCAGGACCACGGCAGCGTGGCGCAGTTCGGCACGCCGATGGACCTGTACCACCGCCCGGAAAACCTCTTCGTCGCCGAGTTCATCGGCAGCCCGAAGATGAACGTGCTGCCCGGTCGCCTCGTGCGCGCCGAAGCGGATCACGCGGTGGTCGAGGTGCATGGCGAGCAGATCACCGTCGCCGTGGACGCCCGCCGTGCCAAGGCCGGTGACGCGGTATCGCTGGGCATCCGCCCGGAGCACCTGCTGGCGGGGGACGCGGGCGTCGGCTCGCCGCTGCACGCCAAGGTGCGCCAGATGGAGCGGCTGGGCGATTCGTCGATGCTCTACCTCGACATCGCGCCGGACGCGCCGATGGTGACGCTGCGCCTCGAAGGCTACGCTGCCCACTCGGCGGGCGACCGCATCACGCTGCGGGTGCGGCCGGAACACGGCTATCTGTTCGATGCAGCCGGGCTGGCGTTCCAGCGCACCGTGCAACTGCCTGCCTGACCTCTGACCCGCCCGCCGACCATGACCGCACGCCCCGACCGCGACTGGTGGAAACAGTCCGTCGTCTACCAGATCTACCCGCGCAGCTTCTGCGACAGCAACGGGGACGGCATCGGCGACCTGCCGGGCATCACGTCGAAGCTCGACCACCTGCAGGCACTCGGCGTCGATGTGGTCTGGCTGTCGCCGGTCTACGCCTCGCCGCAGGACGACAACGGCTACGACATCAGCGACTACCGCGCCATCGCGCCCGAGTTCGGCACCATGGCCGAGTTCGACGAGATGCTGGCGCAGATGCACGCGCGGGGCATCCGGCTGATGATGGACCTCGTGGTCAACCACAGCTCGGACGAGCACGCCTGGTTCCGCGAGGCCCGGAAAAGCCGCGACAACCCGTACCACGACCACTACCTCTGGCGCGAACCCAAGCCCGATGGCTCGCCGCCGACCAACTGGGAAGCGGCGTTCAATGGCTCGGTCTGGGAGTGGAACGCGCCGACCGGCGAGTACTACCTGCACATGTTCAGCCGCAAGCAGCCGGACCTGAACTGGGAGAACCCGGTGCTGCGGGCCGAGGTGTACGCGGCGATGCGCTTCTGGCTCGACAAGGGCGTGGACGGCTTTCGCATGGACGTGATCAACATGGTCTCGAAGCCGTGGAATGCCGATGGCAGCCTGCCGGACGCGCCGATCGTGCGCGAAGGCTTCCTGCAGCCGGGCTTCGCGCTGACCTGCAACGGGCCGCGGCTGCTGGAGTTCCTGCGCGAGATGCGCGAGCAGGTGCTGGACCATTACGACACCGTCACGGTGGGCGAGGCGCCGCTGGCCACCATCACGCAGGGCCGCGAACTGACGAATCCGCAGACCGGCGCGCTGAACATGCTGTTCCAGTTCGAGCACATGGACCTCGACAGCGTGGGCGGCCACATGAACGGCAAGTGGGCGCTGAAACCGCTGGACCTGCGCGACCTGAAGGCGACGATGACGCGCTGGCAGGACGCGCTTTACCAGCAGGGGTGGAACAGCCTCTACCTGAACAACCACGACCAGCCGCGCCCGGTGTCGCGCTTCGGCGATGACGGTGTCCACCGGGTCGCGTCGGCCAAGATGCTGGCGACCTTCCTGCACGGGATGCAGGGCACGCCCTACATCTACCAGGGCGAGGAACTCGGCATGACCAATGTCGCCTTCCCCTCGATCGACGATTACCAGGACATCGAGATCCGCAACATGTACCGCGTCGCCACCGAGGAACGCGGCCTGGACCCGGCCGAGGTGATGGCGTCCATCCACGCCAAGGGCCGCGACAACGCCCGCACGCCGATGCAGTGGGACGCCTCGCCCAACGCCGGCTTCACGCGCGGCACGCCGTGGCTGAAGCTGAACCCGAACTACCCGCAGGTCAACGCCGCGCAGGCCGTGGCCGACCCGGACTCGGTGTTCCACCACTACCAGCGGCTGATCGCGCTGCGCCGCCAGCATCCGGTGCTGGTGCAAGGCCGCCACGACCTGCTGCTGCCCGACCACCCGCAGATCTACGCCTATACCCGCACGCTGGAGGCCGACAGCGGTACCGATGCCGATGCCGAACGCTGGCTGGTCGTCTGCAATTTCAGCGGCGACACCCCGGTGTTCGACCTGCCCGGCGAGGCCCGCGCCAGCGGGTGCGACTGGGTGCTGGGCAACTACCCGGTTGGCGACCTGCACGGCGAGGCGGCGCTGCGCCACTCGCCGCTGCGGCCCTGGGAAGCGCGGATGCTGCGCCTGCACGCCTGACGATGGCGCTCCCCCGAATCCCTGACCACAAGGAGGCCGCCGTGGCCACCGACACGATGTCCAGCCCCCGCGCCGCCGGGCGCACCGCCGCCCCCTGGCCCACGAACGACGCCCAGCTCGGCCGCGTCTGGCAGGCGCTGCACCAGACCCACGCGCACCAGCCGCATTGGTCCGCCTTCGACGACCGCCTGCGCGCCCACCTGAAGACGCTGCGCAACGAACTGGTGCCGCTGTACGGCCAACGGGACGACTTCGAGCCGTTCCTCGTGCGCCTGCTCGACACCGCCTGGGCCGCCTGGGCCGAACGCGCCCCGGACCTGAAAATCCTCGACGCCCAGCGCGAGCACGACCCCGACTGGTTCCAGTCGCAGCGCATGCTGGGCGGCGTCTGCTACGTCGATCTGTTCGCCGGCAATTTCCGCGGTATCGAGGCGCAGATCCCGTACTTCCAGGAACTCGGCCTGACCTACCTGCACCTGATGCCGCCCTACCTGTGCCCCGAACCGCACAGCGACGGTGGCTACGCGGTCAGCAGCTACCGGGCGACCAAACCGTCGCTGGGCACGATCGACGAGCTGCGCCACCTCTCGAACAAGCTGCGCGAGGCGGGCATCTCGCTGGTGCTGGACTTCGTGTTCAACCACACCTCGGACGAGCACGACTGGGCGGTCGGCGCGCGGGCGAACGACCCGGCGTTCAAGGACTACTTCTACCTCTTCCCCGACCGCACCCAGCCCGACGCCTACGAACGCACGGTGCGCGAGATCTTCCCCGACGAGCATCCGGGCGCCTTCTCGCAACTGCCGGATGGCCGCTGGGTCTGGACCACCTTCCACAGCTACCAGTGGGACTTGAACTACAGCAACCCCGAGGTTTTCCGGGCGATGGCCGGCGAGATGCTGTTCATCGCCAACCTGGGCGTCGAGTTCCTGCGCATGGACGCGGTGGCCTTCATCTGGAAGCGGCTGGGCACGTCCTGCGAAAACCTGCCCGAGGCGCACCACCTGCTGCGCGCCTACAACGCCGTGGCGCGCATCGCCGCACCCGCGCTGCTGTTCAAGAGCGAGGCCATCGTCCACCCGGACGACGTGGTGGCCTACATCGCGCCCACCGAGTGCCAGATTTCGTACAACCCGCTGCAGATGGCGCTGCTGTGGAACACGCTGGCGACCCGGCAGGTGGACATGCTGCAGAAAGCCCTGGCCGAGCGGCACCACATCGCCCCCGGCACCGCCTGGGTCAACTACGTGCGCAGCCACGACGACATCGGCTGGACCTTCGCCGACGAGGACGCGGCGCAGCTCGGCATCAACGGCTTCCACCACCGCCAGTTCCTCAACCGCTTCTACGTCAACCGCTTCCCTGGCAGCTTCGCCCGCGGTGTGCCCTTCCAGGACAACCCGGCCACCGGCGACTGCCGCATCTCCGGGACTGCTGCCTCGCTGTGCGGGCTGGAACAGGGTGACGCGCACGCGGTGGCGCGCATCCTGCTGCTGTACGGGGTGGCGCTGTCCTCGGGCGGCATTCCGCTGATCTACCTGGGCGACGAGGTGGGCACGCTGGATGACCACGGCTACCTCGACGATCCTGGCCAGGCCAGCGACAGCCGCTGGGTGCATCGCCCCGTGCGCGATGTGCGCCGCTACGCCGACCGGCGCGATCCGAGCACCGACGCTGGCCGCATCCACGCCGGGATGCGCCACCTGATCGCCCTGCGCCGCCACCTGCCGGCGCTGGCGGGGGGACACCTGGTGCCGTTCTTCACCAAGCATCCGTCCGTGCTGGGCTACTTGCGCGATGGTGCGGCGTACAGCGGACAGGGCAGCGTGCTGGTGCTGGGCAACTTCAGCGAGCACCCGCAGACCATCGCCGCCGAGGTGTTCTCGTCCATGCCGGCGCGCATGGTGGACCTGATCGGCCAGTCGGCGTTCGAGTCCCGGTCTGCCGTCACGCTGGCGCCGTACCAGATGGTGTGGCTGGTGCCGCGCGGCATGTGAATTGCTAAAGTGCAGTGACCGTTCGGGTGGATCCCCGCCTGTGCGGGGACGACGGACGATATGAGTACACACGCAGATTCCATGACCGCGCCGCGCTGGAAGGCACTCCAGGCGCTCACCCAGCAAGCCCGCACCATCATCCTGTCCCGGCAGGATCCGAACACCGGCCTGCTGCCCGCCAGCACCGCCATCACCGTCCACGGCGACTACACCCACGCCTGGGTGCGCGACAACGTCTACAGCATCCTGGCCGTCTGGGCGCTGGGCCGGGCGTGGCGTCCCCACGATCCCGCGCAGGCCGACGACCTTGACGCCGCCACGACCCGCCTGATGCGCGGCCTGCTGGCGGCCATGGTGCGCCAGTCGCACAAGGTCGAGCGGTTCAAGCACACCCAGCACCCGCACGACGCCCTGCACGCCAAGTACTCGACCCAGACCGGCGAACCGGTGGTCGGCGACACCGCGTGGGGCCATCTGCAGATCGACGCGACCGCGATCTTCCTGCTGATGCTCGGGCAGATGAGCGCGGGCGGGCTGTCGATCGTGCGCGACCGGGACGAGCTGAACTTCGTGCAGAACCTGGTCTGGTACCTCGCCCACGCCTGGCGCACGCCCGACTACGGCATCTGGGAGCGTGGCCACAAGCGCAACGACGGCCAGGCCGAACTCAACGCCAGCTCGGTCGGCATGGCCAAGGCGGCGCTGGAGGTGGTCAACGGCGCGCAGCTCCTGCCCGGCGCCGACAGCCCGCGCATCCACGTCCCTGCCGACGCCATCGCGCAGGCCCGCCACACGCTGGAGAGCCTGCTGCCACGCGAATCCGAGTCCAAGGAGACCGATGCGGCACTGCTGTCCATCATCGGCTTCCCAGCCTTCGCGGTGGGTGACGCCACGCTGGTCGAGCGCACCCGCAGCGAGATCGTTACCAAGCTGCAAGGCCGCTATGGCTGCAAGCGCTTCCTGCGCGACGGCCACCAGACCGTGACCGAGGACCACAGCCGCCTGCACTACGAGCCGGGCGAGCTGGAGCAGTTCGCGCACATCGAGTCCGAGTGGCCGCTGTTCTTCTGCTATCTGCTGCTGGACGCGGCCTTGCGCGGTGACACGGTGGCCGCGCGCGACTACCGCACCCGGCTGGAGGCGCTGATGGTGGAGCAGGACGGCGTGCGCTTGCTGCCGGAGCTGTATTTCGTGCCCGCCGAGCTGGTCGAGGCCGAGCGGCTGCAACCCCACAGCCAGCGCCGCGCACCCAACGACAACGTGCCGCTGGTCTGGGCGCAGAGCCTGTATCTGGTGGGCGTGCTGGTGCAGGATGGCTTTGTGTCGGCGCGGGCGCTGTTGCCGCGGGGGCGCGGGCCGAGTGATGCAGCGTCCAAGGCCATGATCGAGGCGGCGCGTGAACAGGTGCGCGTGCAGGTCGCCATCGTCAGCGCCGATCTGCTGGTGCAGGCGCGGCTGGCCTCGCATGGCATCGCCAGCGAGACGCCCGAGCTGGTGCTGCCGCTGCAGGTGCGCTATGCCGACGATCTGGCGCTGGCGCTGGCCGAGCTGGGGCGGGTGGACCGGCTGGGGTTGACGGGCCGACCGATCGAGCGGCTTGACAGCCTTGTCACCAGCCAGGTCTTCACGCTGCCCAGCGCAGGTGGCGCGGAGCAGACGATCGTCTTCCTTCCGGCGTTCTACAGCCGCCAGGGGTTTTATCTGACGCTGGACAACCGGCTGCTGGTGGCCGAGATCCGCGCGGAAATCGCCATGCTGCGCCGCCACTGGCAGGTACGCGACCAGCAAGGCCAGCCGCTGCTGCTGCTGCTGATCGGCGAGGCGATGCTGGGGGCGAACAGCGCCGAGGTGCTGCTGAACTTCCTGCAGGCGCTGGGCCGGGACGACACCACGGGCGTGGAGGTCGGGCCGCTGGAGACGCTGCTGCCACAGGCCCGCACCACGCGCATGGACTGGCTCGGTGCGGTGCCTTGGGTGGAAACGGCGGAGCTGCCGGCCATCGCCGACACCCGGATGCCACCGGATCTGCAGTGGGAGGAGGGCGCGACCCGGCCGCTGACCCCCGCCCGCGCCGCGGCACTGGAGCACGAAGCCGACGCCCAGCGGCTGCTGCAGCGGCTCGACCGCAGCCGCAACCCCTACGAGCAGATCGAGATCCTCGGGTTGCTGGTGCGCCGTGGCGGCACGCACTGGGGCACGCACCGCGGCGGCTCGGTCGGCCAGATGGTGCTGGACTTCTACGCCCGCGCTTGCCGGGGTCGCAAGTGGGGGCTGATCCGCCGCGCCGCCGGGGTGCTCGATCTGCACGACGATGCGCTCGAAGAGGCGGTGGCGCAGATCGTCGTGCGGCAAAAGCGTGTGGCGGTGGGGCGGGCCTATGGCGAGGGCGCGGTGATCAGCCGCCTGATGGGCAGCGCCGAGATCCACGCGCGCATCCGCCGCTACGGTGGGGACGACCCACGGGCGCGGGTGCTGCTGCAGGAGATCGTGCTGCTGCTGGGCGTGCTGATCAAGACGGACGCGGCGCTGTTCAAGGGAACGCTGACCTTGCGCGCCTGGTACCTGATCCTGCTCATCACCGGCTGGCTGGCCCGCGAACACGAGCTGACACAGGCCGAAGCGTTCGACTTCCTGCTGAGCCTGAGTCCGCACGCGATCCTGACCCGCCTGCGCGAGGTCATTGCCCACGAGCAGGACATGAACCGCAACCTGCTGCGCCTGCAGTCGCTGCATGGCCGCATCACCCGCAACGGCAGTGGCAGTGCCGCCGGGCTGGCAACGGTGCATTTTCCCGCCGGTGCTGACCCGGTGCTCGACCAGAACCTGGAGGGCTGGCTGGCGTGGCGCGAAGTGCAGGGTGTCATCACCCGCCTGCCCGAGGACTTCTATACCCGCGTCTGGCAGGTGCTGCGGCATTTCCCCGGCCTGGTGATCGGGGACCAGCTCGACAGCCGCAACCGCGTGGACAGCCGCGTGGCACGGGCCGACATGACGCCATCGGAGCGTGGTTTTGCGCTGCAGGTGGAGGATCTGCTCAACAAGATCCCGGCCCCCGAATACCGCCAACTCACGATCGAGGCGCTGGTGGCTGTCTCCGACATCTGCCGTGCCAATCCGCAGTTGCAGAGCGAGGGGCTGCTGGTGATGGACGTGCTGGTGGGCGTGGCGGTGCGGCTGGGTTGGGAGCAGTCGCTGCCGGTGCGCGCGGCGGACGAACCCGCGCCGGACTACAACGAGCACCGCGGCACGGCCTGGACCGCGTTCTACGCCAGCGCGCCGCACGCGGTGGCGCAGTGCGTGATGGCGGCGCTGGCCTTCCTGATGACACCGGAGCCGGTCGAGGTGGCCTGAGCCGGCCCACGCAGGTTCAGGTTCAGGCGGGGGTGAAGCGCAGCGTGCGGCCTTCGGCGGCACTGCGCATCGCGCACTCCATCACCGCCATGACCTGCAGCGCCTCGGCGGCCGGCACCGGGTTCGGACCCACGCCGTGCAGCGCGTCGCGGATGCCCAGGTAGTACTGGCGGTAGTCGCCCCGTGGTCGCGGTACCGGCGTCGGATCGGCTGCACCGACCACCTGCAGCGCCGGGCGGGCATCCTCTCCCCAGCCGGGTGCGCCGGGGACCATGCCGGCCTTGAGCTGGTCTTCCTGCGTGTCCAGGCCGTTGGAGAGCCAGCTTCCGGCCGTGCCATGCAGCTCGAAGCGCGGCGAGTGCCAGGCCGCCAGCCGCGTCACATGCAAGGTGACACGGCGCTGCACGCCTGCGGACGCGTAGCCGAGCACCACCTGCGCCCAGTCCACCACGCCCTCGGCTCCGTCGCGCAAGCCCGCCATGTCCGCCATCACCGTCTGCGGCGACCCGAACAGGCACAGCGCCTGATCGACCACATGCGGTCCCAGGTCGAACCACAGTCCCGATCCCGGCCCCGGACGCTCGCGCCAGCGGTCGCGTGGCTGCGGGGCAAAGCGGTCGAACCGGGACACCATCTCGCGGACATCCCCCAGCCCGCCACCGCGCAAGGCTGCCTGTGCGCCGAGGAAATCCCCATCCCAGCGCCGGTTGTGGAACACCGACAGCAGGCGCCCACGCACCTCGGCCAGTTCCACCAGATCGCGTGCTTCGTCCATCGATACCGTGAAGGGCTTGTCGATCACCACATGCTTGCCGGCCAGCAGGGCGGCGCAGGCCAGCGGGTAATGGCTGTCGTTGGGGGTGGCGATGACGACGAGGTCGATGGCGGGGTCGGTGGCGGCGGCCAGGTAGTCGCTGGTGACGCGCACTTGTGGCAAGCGGGCGTGGACCTTGCCAGCGTCACTGGAGGCGACCAGCGCGAGCGACAGCCCGTCCACGCTGTCGATCAGCGGGGCGTGGAAGGTCTGGCCGACATAGCCGAACCCGATCAGCGCGACGTTCAGCGTGGAAGGTGTGGGCGACATGGACGGGATGGTTCGTTCAGGCATAAAAAAAGGTGAGCACCCATCGGGCGCTCACCAAGAAAGGGTGGCAGCACTCTATGCCACCCCCTCAGGACCACTAGAACCGTGGACCCCGAAACTTTTGATGCCACTGCCGCAAGGGCAGCCGGGATCAGAAAGCGTAGTTGACGCGAACGCGCAGACCGATGCGCTTCGTTTCGTTGTCGGCCTTGCTGTAGGAAGCGGCCGGGGTGATGGTGGCGCCCGTGTCGAACAGCGGCAGGCTGTAGGCAGCGTAGAAAATGTTTTCCTTGGCCGAGCCAGTCTTGTCCATGATGTAGCCGACGCCAGCAGCGCCCATCGTGGCGTTCAGGCCCAGGCTGGAACCCTTGACACCAACGGAACCAGCGGCAGCAGCCGTGGTCTTGCCCGAGCCGTAGCTCAGGTTCAGGCCCGTGCCGGCCATCGTGGTGCCGACGGTGATGCCAGCGCCGTTGACGGTGGAGCCAGCAGCGTTCTTGCCGCTTTCGAAGCCGACCTTGGCGTTGAAGCCGTCCATGCCGAAGCTGACGACCGGGCGGATGCCGACGTTCTTGACAGCCGCCATCAGGCCCAGCTCGAAGCCGACGCCACCACCGGCGTTCAGGGTCAGCGCAGCGTGTGCGTCGCTGGTACGGCCGCGGAAGGCGTTGGTGCGGTAGCCCGACGGAGCGCCGCCGTCTTCAGCGATGGTGTCCTTGCCCGTGGGGAACAGGTCAGCCGCTTCGAAGCGGCCCAGCTTGATGTCGCCAGCCGAGTTGCCGATCTGGACCCACATGTCGTCCACACCGACGGTGCCGCCCTTGCCGGCCATGTAGCTGGCGCGGCCAGCGACGAAACCGCCGCCCTTGTCGGCCTTGGAGAAAGCGTTCAGTTCAACGCGGCCGCCTTGGCTGGCGCCACGCTTGTTGTTCTGGTACGTGGTGTCCATTTCGACGTTGGCGTCGAAGCCGACAGCGGCGAAAGCCGGAGCGGAGATCAGGGCGGCGATGGCCAGGGCCAGTTGGGATTTGCGGATCATGGTCAGACTCCTCTTTCGTTGCGGGAAGATGGCCGAATGTTCGACCTTGGGTGATGCTTGGGTGATGAACAGTAGCGACTATTCCATTCCAATTTACCTGAGGATGACCCTTGGTAAACCAGCGTGTCGCGCCGCTGCAACATTCGCTCGGTGTCTGGATTGTGTGCTGCACCGTGGTAGGGAGCCAGTGCAGCGCGTTCAGACAACAGACCGGTTACGGCGGGTTTCTCCGCTGTGAATTTATGCCAGAACACGCGTTCACAGTAGCGCCGTAAACGTTTGCGTTTTTACCGTACCCTGATTTAGGCGAAAACCTAGGGAACATCCTTGTCGCAATTACGCGACGTTACAGCGCCACCATCCACTCGTGGGCTGGATCGTTCTTGAAGTGCCAGAGCCGGCCCGGACCTGCCATGACATTCAGGTAGTACAGGTCGTAGCCGTGCGGCGCCACGCAGGGGTGATACCCGCGAGGAACCATCACGACATCGTGGTTTTCCACGGCGCAGGCTTCGTCAATACTGCGGTCGTCGGTATAGACGCGCTGAAATGCGAATCCCTGCGGCGGGTTCAATCGGTGGTAATAAGTTTCTTCGAGCAGAGTTTCTTCCGGCGGCACATCGCGGTCGTGCTTGTGCGGCGGATAGCTGCTGGAGTGGCCGGCAGGGGTGATCACCTCGACCACCAGCAAGTGGTCAGCGCCCGGATCGTCCTGGGGCAGGATGTCGCACACATAGCGCGTGTTGGAGCCTTTTCCGCGCACGCTGCGGCGCATGCCGGCGCCGTCGATGCGCCGCACGGCGTGGCCGCCCTTGCTCGGCGCACTGCAGAGCGCGACCTCGGCGTCCCGCGTGGCCGTGACGGTCAAGGACTGACCACCGGGCACGTACAGCGCATCCGGCGACTGCTCGGCGAACACGCTGTCGCGCGAACCCAGCCCCGCGAACACGGTGTCGCCGACCCGCACTTCAACGGTGCCGGTGAGCACGACCAGACACAGCTCGCGCGTGCCGGTGTCGAGTGTTTCGTGGTCGCCTGCTGTCAGCCGCAGGGCGCGGAAACCGACGTGCGTCCAGCCTGCCCGCTCGGGTGTGATTTCGCAGATTTCTCGCCCGGAGGCGGCCTTGACGAGCAGGCTCATGGTTCAGCTTCCCAGTCGGTTGACGATGGCCCGCAGCGTGTCGTGGCCCTTCTTGGCATAGGCGTAGCTCGGGGCCACGGCGGGGTCTTGCTCGGCCTCGACGACCAGCCAGCCCTCGTAGCCGGCATCCTTCAGCGTCGTCAGCACCGCGTCGTAGTCGATCACGCCGTCGCCGGGCACGGTGAAGGTGCCGTTGATGACGCCGTTGAGAAAGCTCCAACTGTCGTTGCGCGCTTGCGCGATGACGGCGGGGCGCACATCCTTGCAATGCACATGCACGACCCGTGCCAGGTGCTTTTTCAGCGGCACGAGCGGGTCGGTGGCGCCGCCGAAGTAGGCGTGGCCGGTGTCGTAGAGCAGGAAGACCTTGGCCGGGTCGGTCAGCGCCATGAGCTGGTCGATGTCGGCGGGCGACTCGACGTAGGCGCCCATGTGGTGGTGGTAGGCGAGCCGGATGCCGTAGGTGTCGAGCAGGTGCTGGCCGAAGGCGTTCAGGCGCTCGGCGTAGGCTTGCCATGCGGCTGCGTCGCGGAAGGTCGGGCGCTTGCTGACGGGCGTGTCGATCTGCCCTTGCACGGTGCCGGCGCACTCGCCGTAGACGACGACGTTGGCGCCGTTGAACTGCAGCTTGGCCATGTGCGCCACGCAGCGGTCGATCTCGGCCTCCACCGTGTCTTCGGCCAGGAAACCCGAGTACCAGCCCGAGACGCAGGCCACACCGAACTCGTCGAGCTTGGCCTTCAGGCCGGGGCCGTCCTTGGGGAACTTGTTGCCGAGTTCGAAGCCTTCGTAGCCGATCTCGGCGCCTTCGGACAGGGCGGTTTCGAGCGGGGTTTCGCCGCCGAGGGCGGGCAGGTCATCGTTCATCCAGGAGATGGGGTTGATGCCGATGCGGACGTTCCAGGTCATGTGCGGTTCCAGTGGGTCGGGTTCAGTCGGGTTCAATGAAATTGTTTCTTCTTGGCTTCGACGTAGCGGGCTTGCGCGGCCATCGCCTCGGGGCGCGGCGACACCTCGGGCAGCGCGACTTCCCACCATGTTCCGCCGTCGTTCGTCGTCCGGTGGTGCGTCGTGTCGATGACGAGCACCTGCGATTTCGTTGCGGCGCGGGCGCGGGCCAGCTCGCGGCGCAGCTCGGCGACATCCTGCACATGCACCGCGTCCGCGCCCATCGAGCGGCCGTGCATCGCGAAGTCGATCGCCGACGGCTGGCCGCCTTCCGGGATGCAGTCGTCGAGCATGTTGTTGAAGCTCGCACCGCCGGAGTTGACCTGCAGCCGCTCGATGCAGCCGTAGCCGCGGTTGTCGAGGAGGACGACGATGATCTTCCGGCCGAGCATCACCGAGGTGGCGAGTTCGGCGTTGAGCATCATGTAGGAGCCATCGCCGACGATCACGAACACCTCGCGCTCGGGGCGGGCCAGCTTGGCACCCAGGCCACCGGCGACCTCGTAGCCCATGGTCGAGAAGGCGTAGTCCATGTGGTAGTTGCCGGGCAGGCCGCTGCGCCAGAGCTTGTGCAGCTCCGCGGGCAGCGTGCCGGCGGCGCAGACCACCAGATCCTTCGTGCCGCTGTCCAGCCCGACATCCGCCGCCGATTCGCGCACCGCGCCGATCACCTCGGCGTCATACGGCCGCGTGTCGGTCGGCACGTTCAGCGTCAGCTCGGTCACGCGGGCGACCCACGCGGCGGCGCGTGTGCGGCTGGTCGCGGTCCAGTCGGCGTCGGCCGTCCAGTCGCCCAGCGCGGCCGACAACTGCGCCAGCCCTGCGCGTGCGTCGGCGACCAAGGCTTGCCCGCGCTTCTTGCCGGCGTCGAAGGGCTGCACGTTCAGGCTCAGCAGCTTGGCGTGTGCGAACAGCGAGTGCGAGCCGGTGGTGAAGTCCTGCAGCCGGGTGCCGACGGCGAACACCACGTCGCACTCGGCCGCCGCCGCGTTGGCCGCCGGCGAGCCGGTGACGCCGATCGCGCCGAGGTTGAGCGGGTGGTCCCAGGCGAGGCTGCCCTTGCCGGCCTGCGACTCGACGACGGGAATGCCGTGCGCGTCGGCGAAATCGCGCAGCGCCGCCCAGGCTTGGCTGTAGAGCACGCCGCCGCCGGCCACCAGCATCGGCTTCTTCGCCGTTTTCAGCAGCGCCACGGCCTCGTCCAGCTCGCGCTGTTCGGCAGGCGGGCGGCGGAAGCGGATCACCGCCGGCTCGAAGAACTCCACCGGCCAGTCGAACGCGAAGGTCTGCACGTCCTGCGGCAGCGCCAGACACACCGGCCCGCACTGCGCCGGGTCGGTCAGCACCTGGATCGCCCGTGGCAGCGCCACCAGCAACTGTTCGGGGCGCGTGATGCGGTCGAAGTAGCGCGTCACGGGGCGGAAGCAGTCGTTGGCGCTGACATCGCCCTGCTCGAAGTCTTCGACCTGCTGCAGCACCGGGTCCGGCAGCCTTGTGACGAACACGTCGCCCGGCAGCAGCAGCACCGGCAGCCGCCCGACATGCGCCAGCGCCGCCGCGGTCACCATGTTGGTGGCGCCGGGGCCGATGCTGGAGGTGACGGCCATGATGCGCTGGCGGAAATTCGCCTTGGCGTAGGCAATGGCGGCGTTGGCCATGCCCTGCTCGTTGTGGGCGCGGTAGGTGGGCAACTGGTCGCGCACCTGGTGCAGCGATTCGCCCAGGCCGGTCACGTTGCCGTGGCCGAAGATGGCGAAGGCGCCGCCCACGTAGGGCAGGACTTCGGTGGAGCCGTCCACATGGGTGACTTCCACGCGCAGCGCGGCCAAGTAGCGCACCAGGGCTTGGCTGACGGTGAGTCGGAGGGTGTTGTTCATAGGGGGAATTCGGGCGTCCGGGCGTTCAGTGGGCCTTGCGGCGCTTCCAAGCTTCGACAAGGGTGGCGAAATTCTGCGCCACGGTGTCGATGAAGGCGGTATCGGCATCGGCGCCGATTTCGCCCTTGAACCACTGCAGCGAGGCGTCCACCCACAGCGTGCGGCCGACCATGAAGCCCTTGACGATCGGGTTGGTGGCGTGGACGAAGCTGTCGGCGAGGTACTGCAGCGGCTGGTTCAGGCCCAGGATCACGGCGCCTCGGCAATGCGGGTCACGCTCGGCCACCAGGGCTTCGAGCTGTGTCCAGCCATCGGCGCTCATGGGGGCGAGCTTCCACCACTCGGGTTTCACGCCGAGGTTGTAGAACCGCTTGACGGCGCGCAGCACGGCGGCGTCCTCGGTGCCGGCCGGCGTCATGGCCTTCGGGGGAATGATCTCCAGCAGCAGCTCGTTGCCGCTCTCGCGGGTGGCTTCCCAGAGTTCGAGCACGGTCTGTTCCTGCTCCAGGCGCAGGGCAGGGGTGTCGTCCGGGTGGTAGTGGACGAGGCACTTGACCACCTGCTCGGTCGGCCAGTGGACCAGCGACGTGCCGATCGAGCGCGTGCCGTCAAAACGCAGCGGGCGCGAACCCGGCAGCTCCACCGGCCGCCCGACCCACCAGCCGCGCCCCGTGGCGCTCGCCAGCGCGTCGCGGCCGTAGTCGCCGCCATCGATCAGCACGCCGACATGGCCCTGCAACTGGTGGCTGCGCTCGACCTGTTCGGCGGCACGCACCAGCAGCGACTTGAGTTGCGGAATGCGGCGCTCGTCGGCACCGGCTTCGCGGGCGATGTCGTAGAACTGGCTGCGGTGGTCGAACGCCATCACGCAGAGTTCGCTCCACACCGGGCGGGCCGGGGCGGTGACGCGGTGCAGGTGCGCCAGTTGGGCATCCGCATCGACCTTCGGGTTGCGGCTGCCGCTGAACCAGTGTTCCAGTTCTGCGGGTGTCGGCATCGCGGCCGAGCAGGCGTGGCGCGAGACGACGATGGCGCCGCAGGCGTTGGCGATGCGGGTCGATTCGGCCCAGTCCTTGCCTTGCAGCAGCCCGGTCATCAGCCCGGACAGGAAGGCATCCCCCGCGCCCAGCACGTTCAGCACCTCGACCCGCTCGCCGCGGAAGGTCGGCGCATCCTCGATCGCCGCCGGAATGGCGCCCTCGATGACGCAGCAGCCCGCCGCGCCGCGCTTGACCACCAGCTTGGCGGCCGACACTTCGCGCACCGCCCGCAGCGACGCCATCAGGTCGTCCGGGTGACCACCGGCGATGAAAAACTCTTCCTCGGTGCCCACCAGCAGGTCGAACTCGCCGAGCACCTGCTGGAGCTGGTGCGTCACGTTGGCGTTGTCCACGAAGCGGTTCTCGCCGGCGCCGCGACTGGTCAGGCCCCACAGCACCGGGCGGTAGTCGATGTCCAGCACGCGCATCGCCCCGTGTCGCTTGGCGAAGGTCAGCGCGGTGAGGGCGGCTTCGCGGGTCGTCGGCGTGGACAGGTGCGTGCCGGTGATGGCCAGCGCACGGCAGCCTGCAATGAACTCCTCGGAAATCTCGTCGGCGCGGATCGCCATGTCGGCACAGTTCTCACGCACGAACAGCAGCGGGAAGGTGTCGCGGTCCTTCAGGCCGAGCAGCACCAGCGCGGTCAGCCGCTCGGGGTCGGTCTGGAGCTGGCTCACGTCGCAGCCTTCGCGCTGCAGCGACTCGCGCAGGAAGTTCCCCATCTGCTCGTTGCCGACCCGCGAAATCATCGCGCTGCGCAGCCCCAGCCGCGCCACGCCGAAGGCCAGATTGCCCGACGAGCCGCCGAGGTACATCGCCATGCTGCGGGCGTCCTCCAGGCGGCTGCCGAACTGCTGGGCATAGAAGTCCACCGCGACCCGGCCCAGGCAGGCCAAGTCGATCGGGCGACCAGAGGGGAAGTTCAAGGTGCTCATCAGGAGGTCCGGCCCGGAGGCGGGCGTGTGAACGGAAGTTGGCGCCGAGTCTAGGAGCTTCGGAAATCTAATTCCCTAGGTGTATTTCCTTAGAAATCTATTTCCAAAAAATTTCTACCGAACGCTACAGTGGCGCCGTGTTGAGCAGTGCTTCACGGCGCGATCAACCGAACCACCACCCTGGATGGCGCCCCGGCGCCCGTTGTTGACACCTAGAGGAGACCGAGACCATGAAGAAACTGCTGATTGCCGCCGCTGTGGCGGGTTCCCTGGCATCCCCGATGGCCCACGCCCAGAAGATCGGTCTGGCGATGGCCCAGCTCGACACCTTCCTGACGATCCTGAAGAACGGCACGCTGGAAGCGGGCAAGAAGGCCGGCGCGAACGTGCAGGTCGAAGACGCTGGCAACGACGTGGGCAAGCAGCTCAGCCAGATCCAGAACCTGATCGCCCAGAAGGTGGACGCGATCATCGTCAACCCGGTGGACACCGACGCGACCCCGAAGATCACCAAGATGGTGACCGACGCCAAGATCCCGCTGGTCTACGTCAACCGCAAGCCGGTGGACTTCGACAAGCTGCCGGCCGGCGTGGCGTTTGTGGCCTCGGACGAGAAGGTCTCAGGCACGCTGGAGACGCAGGAAGTCTGCCGCCTGCTCAAGGGCAAGGGCGACATCCTGGTGCTGATGGGCGAGCTGTCCAACGAAGCGGCCCGCACCCGCACCAAGGACATCGAGGAAGTGGTCGCCACGAAGGACTGCTCCGGCATGAAGATCGTGGACAAGCGTGAAGGCGCCTGGGACCGCACCAAGGCGCAGGACATCACCACCAACTGGCTGTCTTCGGGCGTGAAGTTCGACGCCATCATCGCCAACAACGACGAAATGGCCATCGGCGCCATCAACGCCCTGAAGGCCGCCAAGAAGTGGACCCCCGCCTCGATCGTCGCCGGCATCGACGCCACCCCGGACGCGCTGGCCTCGATGAAGGCCGGTGACCTGAAGGTGACCGTGTTCCAGAACGCCGCCGGTCAAGGCTCGGGCGCCGTGGACGCCGCGATCAAGCTGATCAAGAAGCAGCCGGTCGAGCGTTTCGTGAACGTGCCGTTCGAGCTGGTGACGCCGGCCAACCTGGCCAAGTACAGCGGCAAGAACTGAGCCTGAGGGTGCCCGAGGATGTCTGAGACTGTGTTGCTGGAAATCGAGGGCATCCGCAAGGCGTTCCCTGGCGTGGTGGCGCTGGACAATGTCCGGTTCCGTCTGCGCGCGGGCACTGTCCACGCGCTGATGGGCGAGAACGGCGCCGGCAAGTCCACGCTGATGAAGATCATTGCCGGCATCTACACGCCCGACCAGGGCGAGATCCGGGTGAAGGGCCGGCCGCTGGTGCTCCACGGCCCGCTCGACGCGCTGAACCAGGGCATCGCGATGATCCATCAGGAACTCAACCTGATGCCCTTCATGACCGTGGCGGAAAACATCTGGATCCGCCGCGAGCCGCTCAACCGCTTCGGCTTCGTCGATCACACCGCCCTGCGCCAGCAGACGCAGGCCCTGTTCGACCGCCTCGCCATCGACATCGACCCCGAAGCCGAGGTGCGCAGCCTGTCCATCGCCAGCCGGCAGATGGTCGAGATCGCCAAGGCGGTGTCGTTCAATTCCGATGTGCTGATCATGGACGAGCCCACGTCCGCGCTGACCGAAACCGAGGTGGGGCACCTGTTCCGCATCATTCGACAGTTGCGGGCGCAGGGCAAAGGCATCGTCTACATCACGCACAAGATGAACGAGCTGTTCGAGATCGCCGACGAGGTGTCGGTGTTCCGGGACGGCAAGTACATCGACACCAAGCTGTCCACCGAAGTCACCCGCGACGACATCATCAAGATGATGGTCGGGCGCGAGGTGACGCAGATGTTCCCCAAGGAGACCGTGCCGATCGGCGACGTGGTGCTGTCGGTGAAGAACCTCGGCGTGAACGGCATCTTCAAGGGCGTCACCTTCGACCTGCGGGCGGGCGAGATCCTGGGGCTGGCCGGGCTGGTCGGCTCGGGCCGCTCGAACGTGGCCGAGGCGCTGTTCGGCGTCGTGCCGGCGACCGAAGGCGAGATCCGCATCGGTGGCCAGAAGGCGACGATCGGCACGCCGGCCGCCGCGATGAAACATGGCATGGCCTTCCTCACCGAAGACCGCAAGGACTCCGGCTGCTTCCTGATCCTCGACATCCTGTCGAACCTGGAATCGGCGGTGCTGAGCCAGCGTTACGTCAAGCACGGCTTTGTCCAGCAGGGCGAGCTGCAGCGCGACTGCGAGGCGATGAGCCAGTCGCTGCGCGTGAAGACGCCCGGCCTGAACGAGGTCATCCAGAACCTGTCCGGCGGCAACCAGCAGAAGGTGCTGATCGGCCGCTGGCTGCTGACCCAACCGAAGATCCTGATCCTCGACGAGCCGACCCGCGGCATCGACGTGGGCGCCAAGGCCGAGATCCACCGTCTGGTGAGCGAGCTGGCCGGCAAGGGCGTGGCGGTGCTGATGATCTCGTCGGAGATGCCCGAGGTGCTGGGCATGAGCGACCGGGTGATGGTGATGCACGAGGGCCGCATGACCGGCATCGTGGACCGTGCCGAGGCCGATCAGGTCACGATCATGGATCTGGCTTCGCGCTGATCCAGTTCCTTTTCAATACGGAGACACCATGTCAAGCAACGCGACTGTGGGCGCGCAGTCCATGACCTTCAAGCCGGCCAAGCGCAAGTGGCCGCCCGAACTCGGCATCTTCCTGGTGCTGGTCGGCATCTCGCTGTTCTTCGAGGCGCTGGGCTGGTGGGTCAACGGCCAGAGCTTCCTGATGAACCCGGAGCGGCTGCAGATCATCATCCTGCAGATGGCGGTGATCGGCATCATCGCCATCGGCGTGAATCTGGTCATCATCACCAGCGGCATCGACCTGTCCTCGGGTTCGGTGGTGGCGGCGGCGGCGGTGGTTTCCGCGAGTCTGGCGCAGGTGTCGGACTTCCCGCGGGCCATCTTCCCGCACCTGACCGACCTGCCGATGGTCTGGCCGCTGCTGGCCGGCACCACGATCGGCTTGCTGATCGGGCTGCTCAACGGCTCGCTGATCGCCTTCACCGCGATCCCGCCCTTCATCGCCACGCTGGGCACGATGGTGGCCGCCCGCGGCTTCGCCAAGTGGTTCACGGGCGGGATGCCGGTGTCGATGCTGACCGACAACTTCGCCTGGATCGGCTCCGGCGCGGTCCCGGTGTTCATCTTCCTGGTGGTGGCGGCGATCTTCCATGTGGTGCTGCGCTACACCCGCTTCGGCAAGTTCACCTATGCGATCGGCGCGAACCGGCAGGCCGCGATCGTTTCGGGCATCAACGTCAACCGCCACCTGATCTATATCTACACGATCGCGGGTCTGCTCAGCGGCATTGCCGGCTCGGTGACGGCGGCGCGGGCCATCTCGGGCCAGTCTGGCATGGGCGTGATGTACGAGCTGGACGCGATTGCCGCGGTCGTCATCGGCGGCACCTCGCTGTCGGGCGGCATCGGCCGGGTCACGGGCACGGTGATCGGCGTGCTGATCCTGGGCGTGATGACCTCGGGGTTCACCTTCATCCGCATCGACGCCTACTACCAGGAGATGGTCAAGGGCGCGATCATCGTCGCGGCGGTGGTGGTCGATCAGTACCGCCAGCGCAAGCGCCGCGGTGCCTGAATCTCCAGTGGTGTGGTGATCGCCGCCGGCCAAGGCCGGGCGGCGTGTGGCGCGCAGCCTGGGTTGCGCGCCTTTTTTCGTTCTGCGTTCTGTGCCGGATCGGGCGTGACACCGTTGATACCGTTGATCAGCGTATCCAGGTCGTACTCGGGGGGCACCGCTTCCTGGCGGGTGTCCATGGTGCTGTCGATTTTTAGCTGTTCCATAGGTCAAACATTCTCCGGCGTGCAGACCTCCACCGGCAGCGTCCGCTGCATCGCCAGCGGCGGCCCATCCGGCCGGTCGAGCGCGTCGTGCATCGCGGCCACTACCGTTTGCGCGATGCGCTCGATCGGCGTGACCAGGACCAGATCGACGATCCCGTCGATCAGGGCGTTGCGGTGTTCGGCGTGCAGCTCGTTGCAGACGGTGACGACGTGGCCGAGCGGGTGGCCGGGCGGACGCTCCAGCCGCAGGGCGCGGATCATCCCGCTGGCACCACCCCCGGCCGCCTCGTAGATGCCCGCGAGGTCCGGGTGGCGCCGCAGCAGCTCCAGCGTCGCCTCGTGCCCGATCTGCGCGTCCTCCAGGTTGACGATCGGGTCGAGCACGCGGAACGCGGGCGCGTGCTCCCGCAGGTAGGCCCGAAAACTCATCTCGCACGCCTCGTGCCCCAGGTAGCGGTGGCTGCCGACGAACACCGCCACCGGCCCCGGCGCCTTGGCCAGCCGGCTGATCGCCCACGCTGCCGTGCGCCCGCTTTTCCTCGGATCGACGCCGACGTAACCCGCCCGCGTCGGCGCACTCAGGTCCGACAGCAGCGAGAACACCGGCTTGCCGGCGGCGTGCAGCGTCTCGATCGCGGCGGTGACGTGCGGGTGGTCGATCGCGACGACCGCCAGCGCATCGACCTCGCGGCCCAGGTCAAGCAACTGCTGCGCGATGGCGGCCGGTTCCACGGCGGCCATGTACTCGATCACCGCGACGCCCGGCGACGGGTAGCGCGCCACCGCCACGTTCAGCGCCCGGCCGAGGGCCTGGTAGAACGCCTCGTGCCGCCGCAGCAGCACGAACCCCAGCGTGCGCACCGTGCGGTCGGTGCGTTCCTGCAGCCGGGCGCGCATCAGGTGGGCGCCGTGGTAGCCGATGCGCTCGGCGGCTTCGATGACGCGCAGCGCCGTGGCTTCGCGCACCGGCAGTCGGCTGTTGAGCACGCGGTCCACCGTCGCGGTGCTCACGCCGGCCGCCGCCGCCACGGCGGTGAGGGTGGGGCGGCTGCTCATGATGGAAATGCAATGATGCAGTGCCGCATGGTTGATGCCTTCTGATAGGAAATGATGGTTTTGGATGGGTTGGCATTGTGGTGCAGGAACAGTGTCCCTAGCATCCGCGCATCCAACGGAAATCCAGCGGAAATCCAATGAAACGAACCATGCCATGCGCAGCGACACGATGACCGACCCGGCCCCCAACCTCGACGATTACCGACTGATCGGTGGGGCGGGCGACCGTGCGGCGGCGGCCGGGCTGGTCAACGGCGACTGGTACAAGTGCGCCGTGCCGCGGGCGCTGATGAAGGAGCTGATGAAGCGCGACGACGCCCACGCGATCCGCGACACCGCGCTGTGGTTCGCGCTGGTGATCGGGGCGGGGGCGTTGATGGGCTGGGCGTGGACGGTGGGCACGGGCGCGTTCATCGCCGCCTTCTTCCTCTATGCCACGCTGTATTGCGGCCCGGCCGACTCGCGCTGGCACGAAGCCGGCCATGGCACCTGCTTCAAGACGCGCTGGATGAGCGAGGCGCTGTACCAGGTGGCGTGTTTCATGGTGCTGCGCCGCCCGACCCGCTGGCGCTGGAGCCACGCCCGCCACCACACCGACACGCTGGTCGTCGGCCGTGACCCGGAAATCGCCGCGCCGGTGCCGACCGACCTGCTGACGATGGCGCTGAACTGCTTCGCCATCAAGAACGCGCCGACCGAATACGCCCGCGTCATCGCCAACGCCTTCGGGCAGCTCAACGCCGAAGAGAAGACCTTCGTGCCCGAGATGGAGTGGCCGAAGATGGTGCGCGAGGCGCGGGTCTGGGTGGCGATCTATGCGGCGCTGATCGGCGTGGCGCTGTACTTCCAGAGCTGGTTGCCGCTGTTCTATGTCGGCCTGCCGTCGATGGCCGGCGCATGGCTCTACAACTTCTTCGGCCTGACGCAGCACGCCGGCCTGCCCGAGAACGTGCTCGACCACCGCCGCAACTGCCGCACGGTCAAGATGAACCCGGTGTTCCGTTTCCTCTACTGGAACATGAACTACCACGTCGAGCACCACATGTTCCCGATGGTGCCGTACCACGCGCTGCCGAAGCTGCACGAAGCGATGAAGGCCGACTGCCCGCCCGCCTACAGTGGCACCGCCGAGGCGTACCGCGAGATACTGCCCGCCCTGTGGCGCCAGCGCCGCGAGCCGACTTGGCACATCGTGCGCCCGGTGCCTGCCACCCCGAACTGAACCAGACTGAACCACAGTCCCACATTCCGGAGTCCTGCCATGCCCCAATGGATCAACGTCTGCCCCCTCGACGACATCGATGACGAGGACGTGTCCCGCTTCGACCACGCCGGTCAGACCTACGCCGTCTACCGCGTCGAGGACAAGGTCTACGCCACCGACGGCCTCTGCACCCACGAGAAGGTGCATCTCTGCGACGGCCTCGTGATGGAGCACGTCATCGAGTGCCCGAAGCACAACGGCCGCTTCGACATCCGCAACGGCCGACCCCTTGGCGCCCCCGTCTGCGTGGCGCTGAAGACCTACCCGGCCAAGGTCGAGGACGGTCGCATCTTCATCGAAGTCTGAGGACGACCCGAGCATGCCCACTTCACGCGCCATGGTGATCGTCGGTGCCGGCCACGTCGGCGGCCGTGCTGCACAGGCGTTGCGCCAGGGCGGCTGGACTGGCCCGATCGTGCTGATCGGCGCCGAGCCGCACCTGCCTTACGAACGCCCGCCGCTGTCCAAGGGCTTGCTGACCGGCGTGCAGGACGCGGCCTCGTGCGCACTGCGTCCCGCCGCGGACTACGACGCCGACCAGATCAGCCACGTCGTCGCCTGGGTGGCGTCGATCGACCCGGTGCAGCGCGAGGTGACGATCACCGGCGGGCCACAGCGGGCCGAGCGGCGCATCGCCTACGAGGCGCTGTTGCTCGCCACAGGTGGGCACCTGCGCCGGCTCGACATCCCCGGCGCGGACCTGCCCGGCATCCTCGGCCTGCGCACGCTCGACGACGCCGCGCAGATCGCCGCCCGCCTGCAGCCCGGCCAGCACATCGCCATCGTCGGCGGTGGCTTCATCGGGCTGGAAGTGGCCGCGTCCGCCCGCCAGCGCGGCTGCGCAGTCACCGTGATCGAAGGGGCGCCGCGGTTGCTGGGCCGTGCCGTGCCCGAGGCAATCGGCGTGCGCGTGCTGGCACTGCACCGGGCGCACGGGGTGGACATCCGCCTCGGCACGCTGCCCACCGCCTTCGAGCGCCAGCCGGACGGCCGCACCCGCGTCGTGCTGGCCGATGGTGCCGTGGTGGACGCCGACACGGTGATCGTCGGCATCGGCATCGCGCCGTCGGTCGAACTCGCGGTGCAAGCGGGCCTGACCGTGCAGCGCGGCATCGTCGTCGATGCGCAGCTCGCCACCAGCGCCCCCGGTGTCTACGCCGCGGGCGACGTGGCCGAATTCCCCAGCCCTGCCAACGGCGCGCTGATCCGGCAGGAAACCTGGCAGAACGCCGAGACGCAAGCCCGCGTCGCGGCGGCCAACATGCTCGGCCAGGGCATCGCCTTCGACGCGCTGCCGTGGTTCTGGTCCGACCAGTTCGACCACCAGCTCCAGGTCAGCGGCGAGCCGGCGCTGGGCGTGACCACCGTGACCCGCCCGCTGGGCGACGCGGCGTCGATCGACTTCCACCTCGACGCCGACGGGCGGCTGGTCGGCGTCAGCGGCTTCGGCCCGGTGTCGGTGGTCGCCAAGGAACTCAAGCTGGCGCGGATGCTCGTCGAGCGGCACCGCCAGCCCACGCCCGCGGCCCTCGCCGATGCCGCCGTGAAACTCAAGTCGCTGCTCTGAATCCCCCCATTCCCACCGAAGCTCCCCCATGAAAAAGCCCCAACGCCCGACGATCGCCGACCTGCGTGCCCTCAAGGGAAAGCGCCAACTCAGCATGCTGCGCATCGAGACGCTCGACGAAGCGGCGGCTGCGCAGCAGGCTGGTGTGGATCTGGTGTCGGTGCCGCCCGCGCTGCTGGGTCCGGCCTTCCGCGAGGCTGCGCCGACGCTGTTCGCCTTTCCCGGACTTGAATACGGCGATTTCGTCAGCGCCGAGGAATACCTGCGCGCCGCCTTCGCCGCGATGAAGGCCGGCGGCGACGCGGTCTACTGCGCCGCGAGCATGGGCATCGTGCGCCGGCTGCGCGAGGAGGGCATTCCCGTCTGCGGCCACACGGGTCTGATCCCGTCGCAATGCACCTGGACCGGTGGCTTCAAGGCGGTCGGCAAGACGCTGGAGACGGCGCAGCTCGTGTACCGCCAGGTCAAGGCGCTCGAAGAGGCTGGCGCCTTCGCTGCGGAGATCGAAGTCGTGCCAGCCGACATCGCCGCGGCGATTTCGAAGCGCACCAGCCTGCTGCTCATCTCGATGGGCGCCGGTGCCGGCGGTGATGCGCAATACCTCTTCGCCAGCGACGTGCTCGGCTCGAACACCGGCCACATCCCCCGCCACGCCAAGGTCTACCGCCACTTCGCCGCCGAATTCGCCCGCCTGCAGGCCGAGCGCATCGCCGCGTTCAGCGAGTTCCGCACCGACGTGGACAGCGGCGCCTACCCCGAGGCCAAGCACAATGTCGGCGTCGCGCCCGAGGTGCTGACCCAGTTCACGCAGTTCCTCGACCAGCAGCCCTGAGTTCTCACACCACCATGACCACTGCCGCCGCCTACGTCCTCACGCTCTCCTGCCCCGACAAGCCGGGCATCGTCCACGCTGTTTCCGGTCTGCTGTTCACCCACGGCGCCAATATCCAGGAAGCCGCCCAGTACAACGACCAGCAGACGGGCCTGTTCTTCATGCGCGTGCAGTTCGTCTGCGCGCAGACTGGCCGCGAGCAGCTCGACGCGGCGCTGCAGGATCTGGCGGCGCAGTGGACGATGACCGTCGATCTGCACCGCGCCGACCAGCGCATGCCCACCGTCATCTTCGTCAGCCAGCACGGCCACTGCATCAACGACCTGCTGTTCCGCTGCAAGAGCGGGGCGCTGCCGATCGAGGTCAAGGCGATCGTCTCGAACCACCGCGACTTCTACCAGCTCGCCGCCAGCTACAACATCCCCTTCCACCACCTGCCGATGACGGCGGCGACCAAGCAGGAAGTCGAGGCGCGGCAACTCGACATCGTGCGGTCGGAGGGCGCGGAACTCGTGATCCTGGCGCGCTACATGCAGATCCTGTCGGACCCGATGTGCCGGGCGCTGAGCGGGCGGGCGATCAACATCCACCACAGCTTCCTGCCGAGCTTCAAGGGTGCGAAGCCGTATTACCAGGCGCATGACCGCGGCGTGAAGCTGATCGGCGCGACCGCCCACTACGTCACCGCCGACCTCGACGAAGGCCCGATCATCGAGCAGGACGTGGCCCGCGTGGACCACAGCCTCACGGTGGACGACCTGACCGCGATCGGCCGCGACACCGAGAGTCAGGTGCTGGCGCGGGCGGTGAAGTGGCACAGCGAGCGGCGTGTGCTGCTGAACGGGCACAAGACAGTCGTGTTCAAGTGAGCGCCAATCGCACTGGCGTCAGAGAGAAAAAGGAATTGGCATGACGACACTGCTGCGTTGGGGAATTCTCGGGACCGGCTGGATCGCCGATCTGTTTGTCAAGGATCTGCTGCTCACCGGGCACCAGGTCAGCAGCGTGGGTTCGCGGACGCAGGAGAACGCGGAGCGTTTCGCCGCCCGTTTCGGCATCCCGAACGCCCACGGCAGCTACGAAAGTCTGGTGGCCGATCCGCAAGTCGATATTGTCTATGTGGCGACTCCGCACCCGATGCATGCGGGCAATGCGATGGCCGCACTGAACGCCGGCAAGCACGTCCTGATCGAAAAGCCGATCACCGTCAACGCTGCCGAGGCGCGCGCGATCGTCGATCTGGCGAAGGCCAGGAAGCTTGTCGTGCTGGAGGCGATGTGGACACGGTTCCTCCCGCACATGGTCCGCATCCGCGAACTGATCGCCTCGGGGGCACTCGGCACCGTCTATTCGGTCGTCGCCGATCACACGCGCGATCTGCCCGATGATCCCCTGCACCGGCTCAATGCGCTCGAACTCGGCGGCGGGGCACTGCTCGATCTGGGCATCTACCCGGTGTCTTTTGCCTGGGACATCCTGGGCATGCCGGAGGAGATCCTGTCCATGGCGCGGTTCAAGGCCACGGGCGCCGACGCTGAGGTAGCGACCCTCTTCCGCCACGGCGGCGGCGCCATCTCGACGACGATCTCCTCCAGCGACAACGCCGGGCGCAACGTCGCTTCCATCCTGGGCACCGAGGCCCGCATCGACATTGACGCGACCTGGTACGCGCCGACCTCGTTCCGTCTCCTCGACAGCGAGGACAAGGTGATCGAGACCTACGTGTCCGACGTGCCGGGGCGCGGCATGCAATTCCAGGCCGATGAGATCGAACGGTTGGTGGCGGCTGGAACGCTGGCCGGCGACATCCTGCCCCCGGAGGAAAGTGTCGCGATCATGCAGACGCTGGACACGATCCGGGCACAGATCGGGCTGCGCTATCCAGGGGAGTAAGGGCGCGACGTTGCGGTGGTGAGCGCGGGCTTCAGTCGGCGAAGACGTATTCGAGCATTTCGTCCCCATGCGCATCCGGCTGGCCGGTCGAGACCCAGCCGAGGTTCCGGTAGAAACCGTAGGAGCGCACCTTCGGATCGGCCGAGCAGCACCCGGCCGATGCCTCGGTCTTCCCACGCAGGCAACAGCGCCAGCACGATGACTTCGCCCGTCTCCGGCGCACCGAAGCAGTAGCCGACCATCTGCCCATCGTCCAGACAGACATGGCCCGGCAGCGAGCCGTCGGCAATACCGTCGCACCAAGTGTCGCGGGTGACGCCGATGTTGGCCAGCTCGCTGACGGAGAAGGCGTTTTCGCGGGTCCGGCCGCGCAGATCGACGCAGGTGTCGGCGTCCTCGGGCACGGCGGGGCGGTAGATCAGGGTCATGGGCGGGTGTCCTTCAATGCTTGATCCTGCACCATGTCCACGTAGGCCCGGTCGAGCAACTGCGCTGGCGTGATGCCGAGCTGCTGCATCAGCGCCTGCGCCTCCTGCTCGCCGGCCTCGACCGGCTCGCCCTCGCGCAGCACGACCTCCAGCTCCATGAATGTGCCCAGCCCCGCGACCCGGTCCAGATGCACCCGCGTGCGGCCGACGAGGTAGAGCGTGCGCTGCTTGACGACGCGGCCGGTCTGGCCGTGCGCGAGCGTCAGCACCTCGCGCAGCGTGTCGGGCGAGGCGGTGGGCGTGATGGCGTAGAACGAGGTATTCGGGCCGGTCTGGTCGGCGCGCTGGTAGAAGATCAGCTCGCCGCGCCCATCGCCGAAGTCGCGCAGCTTGAGGCGGCCGTTCGGACAGGCAAAGAAGGTGTCGTCCTGCGCGATCTCGGTCGGTCCGGCGGTGGACAAGCCAGCGACGCGGTGGGCGAGGGCGTCGAAGTCGGCGACGCGGGCCTTGATTTCGGTGTTGCGGGCCATTCAGACCAGCGAGTGTGTCTGCAACCACTCTTTCAATGCCCCATCGACACGCGATTGCCACCCCGCTCCAGTCGCACGGAAGGCGGCCACGACATCAGGAGAAAGTCGGATGTTGATGGCTTCCTTGGGGGGGCGTTTGCCCGGCCCACGTTGCCCTGGGCGGCGACGCTCGGCCAAGGCGGCTTTCACGGCCGTGATGCCTCCTTCGCGAACAAGCGTGCCTTTGCGCCAGAACGCCTCGACGGCTTGCGGATCGTTTGGGTCGTAGGCTTCGTCCGGGTCATCGACCTGCCCCGGCGCAGCAGCGAGGGCCGCTTCGATCTGCTCAGCACTGAACTTGAGAAAAGAAGTAGCGTGTTTCATGTGTCGTCGCCTTGCGCAGGGAAATGACGTGCAGGCCATCCCCGCGTTCCGTGTAGGTCATCTGCACGACTTGTCCGGACAGCCAGCCCAGCAAGTTGAGCCGTTGCTCACCATAGACCAAGCGGTCATCTTCGAGCGTGATCACCGGCCCGTCAAACACGGCCTCACAACCATTGAAGTCAAAGCCATGTTTCTTGAGATTCAGTTGGCGCTTGGCTTCATCCCAGGTGATCATATTTTATTGTATACACGAAAAAATTCACAGGCGCCACATCCACAGCAGCAGGTTCAGGGTCACGAACGACCCCAGCGTCGTCCCCAGCAGCGCCGCCGCACTGAAGCCTTCGTGCCCATGCCGTTGCGCCAGGATCGGGTAGATGCCCATGATCGGCATCGCGGCGGTCATCACCAGCGCGGTGCGCAGCTCGGGCGCGAGCGCGGGCAGACCCACCGCCGCGCCCAGGGCCAGCGCGGCGAGGATGCACAGCGGGTGCAGCACCAGCTTGCCCAGCACGATCGGCCCGATCTGGCGGCCCATGCCGGCGAGCGACAGCCCATGCAAAGAGCCGCCGATGACGAACAGCGACAGCGCGCTGCTGGCCTGCGCGAACAGCGTCACCGTGCGCGCCAGCGGCCCCGGCAACTGCCAGCCGATCGCCGAGGCCAGGAAGCCCAGCACCAGCCCGAGGATCATCGGGTTCGTCGCCAGCCGTGCCAGCGACTGGCCGACGACGCGCCACCAGGGCAGGTGGTGCGAATCATCCCGATCGGCCAGCGCCAGCAGCAGCGGCAGCACGACCAGGTTCTCGACCAGCATGTTCAGTGCGAGCGCCACTCCTGCCACCGCCGGCAGCAGCAGCACCATGATCGGATAGCCGACAAAGCCGCTGTTCGAGCACGCCATGCCCATCGTGCTGATGGCGCTCTCCGACCACGACTTGCCGGCCACCCGCCGCGCCCAGACCATCGCCGCCACGACCAGCGCCAGCGTGCCGGCCGCGTAGACCAGCAGGTAGCTGACGTTGAGCACATCGGCGATGCGGCGCTGGCTCAGGGCGTTGAACAGCAGCGCCGGAAGGGCCGCGTTGATGACGAACTTGCCATAGGCGCGCAGCTCGGCTTTCTCGAAGACGCCACGGCGGGCGCAGAAGTAGCCGATGGCGATGATGAGATAGATGGGGCCGGTGATGGACAGGATGTCGAGCATCCGGGCAGTCTATCGCCGCACCGGCGGCCCGCTGCGGGCGGCATAGAATCGAAGCCGATGAACGCGAATGCTCCCAAGATGACGGTCGATCTGCTGCTCAAGCGCATTTCCGACGAATACGAGTCGCTCAGTCGCCAGCTCAAGCTGATCGGCCGCTACGTCGAGCAGCACCGCGATCACCTCGGGCTGGAGGGTATCCAGGACGTGGCCGCCCACTGCGGCGTGCAACCTTCGGCGGTGGTGCGCTTCGCCAAGCACTTCGGTTTCACCGGCTTCACCGAGCTGCAGCGCATCTTCCGCGACGGTTTGTCGCAGCAGATCGCCCCCGGCCGCAACTACAGCGCCCGCATCCGCGACGTGATCGAATCCGGCGCACCCAACCTGAACGCGGCGCAGATCGCCCACGAGTTCCTCGGCGGCAGCCTCGCGGGCATGCAGGAGCTGCAGAACACGCTCGACGAGGTGGCGTTCGGGCGGGCAGTCGATCTGCTGGCCGACACGCAGACGGTGTGGATCATGGCCTCGCGGCGGTCGTACCCGGTGGCGGTGTACCTCGATTACGCGCTGCAGCACACCGACAAGCGCATCGGACTCGTCACCGCGATGGGCAGCATGCACGAGGGGCAGATGCGCTCGGTGCGGGAGGGTGACGTGCTGATCGCGATCTCGTTTGCGCCCTATGCCGAGGAAACCGTCACCGTCGCGCAGCAGGCGGTGCAGCGCGGTGCCCGGCTCATCGCGCTCACCGACAGCCGCATGAGTCCGCTCGCCCGCGAGGCCGATGTGGCGCTGATCGTGCAGGACAGCGCGACCTTCGGGTTCCGCTCGCTCACGGCGTCGATGGGGCTGGCGCAGGGCCTGTTCATCGCGCTGGCGTACCGGCTGGAGCTGCCGTACCGGCCGACGCAGGCCGCAGCGGTCAGTCGGTGATGTAGCCCGGGTGGCGCTGGCGGATCGCGTCGGCGACGAGGAGCGTGCCGCTGAGGTGGTCGCGCAGGGCTTGCTGGGCGGCGGGCGCGTCGTGGGCAGCGATGGCGGCGAGGATGCGGCGGTGGTCGGCCAGGATCGCCTGCATC
>NZ_JAAFKF010000129.1 GCF_013299175.1 Sphaerotilus sp. | reverse complement strand
CGCTGGCCTCGATGATCCAGAACCGCAACAAGCAGGTCGCGGGCCACATCCTGACCATCGAGGATCCGATCGAGTTCCTGTTCACCAACTACAAGTCGGTGGTGAACCAGCGCGAGGTCGGCCGCGACGTGCAGTCGCTGCAGATCGGCCTGAAAAACGCGATGCGGCAGGCGCCGGACTGCATCTTCATCGGCGAGATCCGCGACCGCGAGACGATGAGCGCGGCGCTGTCCTACGCGCTGTCGGGCCACCTCGTGCTCTCGACGATGCACGCCAACAACAGCCACCACGCGCTGAGCCGCATCCTGTCGTTCTACACGCCCGAGTCGCGGCCGGCGCTGCTGTCGGATCTGGCCGCCGGGCTGCGGGCCGTCGTCTCGCAGCGGCTGTTGCGCTCGACGCAGGGCGGGCGGGTGCCGGCGGTGGAGGTGCTGCTGAACACGCAGTTCGTCGCCGAGCTGATCGAGCAGGGCAATTTCTCGGGCATCCGGGAAGCGATGGACCGCCTGATGGCGGAAGGCTCGCAGACCTTCGAGCAGGACATCGCCCGCCTCGTCACCGAAAACGTCGTCACCCGCGACGAAGGCATCAGCCATGCC
This sequence comes from Sphaerotilus sp., assembly GCF_013299175.1. Taxonomy (GTDB): domain Bacteria; phylum Pseudomonadota; class Gammaproteobacteria; order Burkholderiales; family Burkholderiaceae_C; genus Sphaerotilus. The sequence goes on along the minus strand of NZ_JAAFKF010000129.1, from coordinate 8,656 downwards.
GATTCGCCCACCAACCTGCTCTGGCGCCTGCAGAACGACATGGTCAGCAGCAAGCGCCAGCAGGAAGAGGAGCAGGAAGCGGCACCCGGCCCGTCCTTCACCGAAATCACGCTGGACGTGGTGCCCGGCCAGAACCCGAACGCCCGCGGCAGCTTCTCGCCCTCGCCTGCCCCGATGCCCACCGGCACTGCGCCGTCGCCACTGCCGAGTTCGGCCACGGTCAAGCCGCTGCCCTTCCTGTCCAAGAAACGCTGAACCCGCGGCCATCCCCGACATGCACCTGCCCACCCTCGCCCTGGTCGAGCAACTCCTGGCCCGCCCCTCCCTCACGCCGGACGATGCGGGCTGTCAGGCGCTGATCGCCGACCGCCTGCGCCCGCTCGGGTTCGAGTGCGTTGATCTGCCGTTCGGGCCGGACGATTTCCGGGTCAGCAACCTGTGGGCCATCCGCCGTGGTGCCACGGACGGACCGACCCTCGTGCTCGCCGGCCACACCGACGTGGTGCCGACCGGCCCGCTCGACCAGTGGACCTCCGACCCCTTCGTGCCCACGCACCGCGACGGCCGCCTCTATGGCCGGGGCAGCGCCGACATGAAGACTTCGCTGGCGGCCATGGTCGTGGCGGTGGAGGAATTCGTCGCCGCGCACCCGGACCACCGCGGCGCCATCGCCTTCTTGCTCACCAGCGACGAGGAAGGCCCGGCGCACAGCGGCACCGTCAAGGTCTGCGAGTGGCTGGTCGCGCGCGGCGCGCGGCTGGACGCCTGCATCGTCGGCGAGCCGACCAGCGTGCGCAGCGTCGGCGACATGGTGAAGAACGGGCGGCGCGGCTCGATGTCCGGGCGACTGACGGTGCGCGGCGTGCAGGGCCACATCGCCTATCCGCAGCTTGCGAAGAACCCGATTCACCTCGCCGCGCCTGCGCTGGCCGAACTCTGCGCCATCGAGTGGGACCAGGGCAACGACCACTTCCCGCCGACGAGCTGGCAGATGTCGAACATCCATGCGGGCACCGGCGCGACCAACGTCATTCCCGGCGCGATGGTCGTGGACTTCAACTTCCGTTTCTCGACCGAATCGACGCCGGAAGGGCTGCAGCAGCAGGTTCGGGACGTGCTCGACCGGCATGGACTGGACTGCACCATCGACTGGAGCCTGAGCGGACGGCCCTTCCTGACGCGCCCCGGCCCGCTGGTCGATGCGCTGGCCGGCGCGATCCGCAGCGTCACCGGGCTGGAGACGGTGCTGTCCACCACGGGCGGCACCTCCGACGGCCGCTTCATCGCCCAGATCTGCCCGCAGGTGGTCGAGTTCGGCCCCGTCAACGCCACGATCCACCAGATCGACGAACACTGCGCGCTGGCCGCGCTCGGGCCGCTCAAGGACATCTACCGCCGCACGCTGGAGGCGATGCTGACATGACCATGCCCATGACCACTGACGCACCGAACACGGTCCTCGCCCTCATCGACGCCATGGCGGAGCAGTTGACGCAGGCCGGTGTCGGCTTCGGCCACGGCACCACCAACGCCTTCGACGAAGCCGCGTGGCTGGTGCTGTGGAAACTCGGCCTGCCGCTGGATGCCCTCGACGCGCAGGCCGCCGCGCCCGTCACGCCCGCACAGCAGGCCGAGGTCGCCGCGCTGATCGACACGCGCATCGCCACGCGCAAGCCCGCCGCCTACCTGACCGGCGAGGCGTGGCTGCAGGGTGTGCCGTTCTATGTGGACGAGCGGGCCATCGTGCCGCGCTCGTTCATCGCCGAGCTGCTGGCCGATCCCGATCTGGGCGAGGCGCTGGATAGCTGGTTGTCCGAGGACACCGACCGCGTGCTGGACCTGTGTACCGGCAATGGCAGTCTGGCGGTGCTGGCGGCGATGGCGTATCCGCAGGTGCGGGTGGACGCCGCGGATCTCTCCACCGATGCGCTGGAGGTGGCGCGCATCAACGTGCAGCGCCACGGCCTGAGCGACCGGATCACCTTGGTGGAAAGCGACGGATTGGCGGCGCTGGACGGCTCCTACGGGCTGATCCTGTGCAACCCGCCGTATGTGAACGCCGCGTCGATGGCGGTACTGCCTGCCGAGTACCTGGCCGAGCCGGAGCTGGCACTCGCGGGCGGTGAAGACGGCATGGACTTCGTCCGCCAACTGCTGCGGGATGCACCAGCGCGGATGCTGCCTCAGGCCGTGCTGGTGCTGGAAATCGGCAACGAGCGGGCGTATTTCGAGGCGGCCTTCCCCACGCTGGAAGCTGTGTGGCTGGAGACGAGTGCGGGGGAGGATCAGGTGCTGCTGGTCACGCGCGAGGCGTTGCTGGCGTGGCGGCAGGAGACTGAAGAAGCCGTCTGAGGCAAAAATCTGGAGCGGTGATGGGAATTAAACAGTCATCGTAAGCATATTGTCGATCATCGCCTGTCCGAACCCGGAGCAAGGCACCTTGCGGCACCATCAAGCCCGAACCGGGAAAGCCCGGAGCGGCGCCTGCCAAGCCCAGTTCTGGTCTGGACCACTGCTCCAGGCGCTCGGGTCGTTCTGCAGATTCCGCACACCGGCCACCCTCGGTTGAGCCTTGGTTGAAGGCAGGTTCAGCATTGGCTGCCCCCGACGAATTTCGTCGCCAGTGGCGCACATCCGCCAATCCATGCGGGGGCCGGACGTGCCTCGCTTGCTGGGGTGTGCATGTGGCTTGCGCCACCGCTCAGCGCGCGGGGGTTCCACTGTCTCCGCGGAAAGACCATTCGACTGGCGCACCGCCGCGGCGGCCCACTCGGTTGTGGCGAAGGTAGTGGCGGTGGCGATCACTTGGCGCCCACCGTCGGCTTGATCGCGTTGGCAGCCAGCCACTCACGCACCGTGGCACTCGACCACCGCACGTAGCGCGGCCCATCTCGGTAATCAGCGGCGGGGAACTTGCCGGCCTTGATCCAATCGCGGAGCGTCTGGTCTCCGACGCCAAGGATGGCGCACACAATGCTGGCCGGGAGCAGCGCCAGCCCAGCCAGATCGGCCGGCAGGGGTGCAAGGGGCGGCGTGACCGGGGTAACTCGGGGGGACATAGGGCCTCTCGGGCTGTTGAGTTGCCGCCATTACCCGGCCCCGCGACCCACCAGATTCCGCCCTTTTCCGCACCGTGGCCCACCCCGGATGTTTTCCGCGAAAAAGCCGAATTACCCTGGAACCCTTGGGGGGCATTTGGGCTTTTTGCACAATCCGCCCCCCTGCTGGTGGTCAAGCGGATCGGATCGGGATCACTCGATCAACGTAGCCACACGCGCCAACACCTCCGCCAGTACATCAGCCGGGGCCGCTTCGATGAACTGCCCGCGGCGCTCTTGCCAATCGACGGTGCGGACCTGGTTGCACAGGACCACACCATCCGTCAGCAGCCCGGTTCCGGTCAGCGCCACCGTCCATGCCCGACCTCTGGCGAAGTTGCCCCCACGGGTCACGGGGCAAGTCAGCGCCATCCCGAAGCGGTTGAACTCGACTGGCGACAACACCAGTGCGGGGCGGGTTCCTTGCTGCTCATGTCCCGCGCTCGGGTCAAAGTCCAGACGGATCAAATCCCCGCGCTTCGGAACGCAGGGGGCAGCCTTGCGCGTCACCATGCTTCACGCCCGACAGGCGCGGCCCGTTCGGTGTCGGCATCCGCGGGCATGTCGCCCGGCTCCATTCCCGCCAGCAGATCCGCCAGGATGTAGCGCGGGCGTGCCGGCGTCAGCACCAGTGATCCGCCGCTCATCTCGACGTTCACCACTGCGCCGGCAGACAGTCCGAGCGAGCGGAGAAACTGGCGCGGCAGCGTGACAGCGACTGATCCACCGACGCTGCGAAGGGTTGAGGTGTGCATGGTGTGTCCTGTGACTTGTCGGGGCTATGCGTGGCTTATTGTTGCACATAAGTTATACATTCAAGCCGCCTTGAACGGGATCACCTGGGCACCGTGGCGCAGCTTGTCCAGGTAGTCCGCCCACGTCTGCATCATCTGGCGGCGCTGGTCGATGAACTCGGCGCGGTCATAGGTCATGTCCTCGTTGCCGTAGCCCATGCGGCGCAGGGCGGCCCGGATCGTGTTCTCGCTCATGCACCGCTGCGCCGACAGCAAGGACGGGAACACGTACTTACCCGATCCCGAGTGACGGCGCAGCTCTTCCAGGATCACCAGGGCCTGCCGTGCAAGTGGCACCAGATGCGGGCGGCCGTTGTTCTTGCCGTGGATGGTGCGCTTCATCTTCGCGGCCGGGATCGTCCACAGCGCGGCGTCGGCGTCTATCTCCGCCCACTCCATCGCCCGCAGGTTGCCGGGTCGCCGGAAGGTCAGCGCCGACAGCAGCAGCGCGCCACGGGTGAGCGGGTGCCCCACGTACCCGCCGAGCGTGCGACGGGGACCAGCCTTCGACCTCCTGGGCGTGGAACTCTCGCGCCACGAACTCGAAAGTTCCGGGCAGCGGCTCGCCAGCGGCGGTCAGTGCTTCGGCTTCGTGCTTGCGTGCCTCGCTCGGATCGGTGCCAGCCGCCACGAGGGCGCGGGCTTCATCACGTCGCTTGCGGGTATCGGCCAGTGGCACCTCGGGGTACGTGCCCAGCCCGATCCGCTTCTCCTTGCCCTCGAACCGGTACTTCAGCCGCCACCACTTCCCGCCGTTCGGCTGCAGTTCCAGGTACAGCCCGCCACCGTCGGACAGCTTGCGGGGTTTGTCGCCGGGCTTGGCCTTGCGGATCGCGGCATCGGTCAGGGTGTTGGTGGTCGCCATCTTGAACAGCTCGGGGGCAGGTTCAAGCGGCGCTTCTTGGGGTTCCTTGGGCAACAAAAAAGCCCTAGAGCGTTGATTCTCAAGGGCTTTTTGGGGTTTGCGTAGCTTGCCGGGGCCTGATTTGGAGCGGTGATGGGAATCACACTCTCGGCATAACACGTTGATCTGTATAGAACTTCACGATCAGTCGTCCGACAGTTACCCGGAAAGTTACCCATGATCGTGCTCGCTGCCCCCTGCTTCGACCCGATCAGCCCCGAGCGCACGCGCCACCATCCCCAGCGCACTACGCGTGACGCGCGCCATGTCTCAGGCACCACCGATCAGCCGGCCATGCGCCGCCGCGATGTCGGCGCGCAACCGTTCATGCAGCCCCGACCGGGCGCCCATGTCGGCCACGGCCAGCGCCAGCCGGTCGGCGGTGGCCAGCAGACGCGCGCCGCCGATCAGCTCCTCGTCGAAGACCCGGTTGTTCCGCTCGCGGGCGTTGGCTACAGCGGCCAGCAGCTCGCCCACCAGCCCACCCAGTCGCTGCCATGCGGCTTCTGTGTCTGCCGCTGCGCGTGGCACAGCGATACAGGCTGTGGCGACAGTGTTGACGGCTGTTTCGATGGTGGCACGGGCCTGCCGGATCGCTTCGCGCCGAGTGGCTTCCAGGCGGTCGGGGTCTTCCTCCGGACAGCAGCCGCAGAGGTACTCGGCACTCACCCCGAGATGCGCAGCGAGCAGCAGCAGCCCGGACAACGACGGCATCCGCTCGCCGCTTTCCCACAGCGAAAGCTGTGTGCCGTTCTTGTGGCCGATCTTGGTAGCCAGCTCTTTCCCTTGCAGCCGACATGCCTGACGCGCCCGAACGATCCGGCGACCGATCAGCCGCTGGAACTCGGCCTGACTGCGCACGTCTTCTCCGGCCAGCAGCTCCCGTACCGCGGGATCAAGCCACCGCGGCTCGGCGTCGCCCAGCGTGGCGTCGTGGATGTCTGCACAGTGGTGGGCGGAGTGGTCGGTGTTCAGTGCTGGGCAGAAATCGAGCATGGTGGCGTCCGGGTGTGGAGGTGCGGTCGATTATCCGCTGACACTGTATGTACGTACAGCAATCGACAACACGGAATCCGGCATATTTCCATCGGTCGGCAGCGCCAGCCCGACACCCGTCACGCCTGAACGCAGGGCTGGCGCTGCCCTCTGCAACTCTTCGAACCCTCCCCAAAACACCACCATGCGAGACAAGGGCGAGACAAGGGTTTGACAAGGTTTTCTCAGCATTGCAGCGCCGAAAACCTACCCAAAACCTACCCATTCCAAAGCACGGTCAGGCGGGGATAAGCCGCCGGTTCTTCTCGTCGTCGTGGAGATCGACGGCGCCGGCCTCGATGGCGGCACGAACCCAATCGGGCAGCGCCCGAACGTCGCGCACCGCATCGCGCTGAAAGTCATGGATGCGCTCCAGGTCTGGCAGCAGCCGTGCTGCCCGCTGGCGCTGTTGAGCGGTCATCTGCGCGTCAGACAGGACCAGCGGCGCATCGGCTGGGTCGATGCCAGCGGCGGCCAGCGCATCCAACTTACGCGCAACCGCCCGAGCTTCGGAGTGGTCAACCGTCTTCATCGCCTGATCCATCGTGAACCCGCCTGAAGTGAGGGCGTGAAGCTCACGGGTTCGGGCGTTCTCGGCCATTGTCACAACCGCTTGGAGCCTCGTCACCTCGCCGGCCAATGAACGGCCCATCGCTGAAACGTGGCCGTCGTGTCGGCGAAGGTGGACGCGGTGCGCGTCAAGTTGAACACGCAGGGCTGCCAGGCTGTCGCGGGCGGCGGCGGCTCGTGCTTCGACCGCGGCGGCCTCGCTGTCCAGGTGTTCGGCCACAGCGTCGGGATCGCATCCAGCCAGGATCGCATCCACGATGCGGGCGGTCGCGCCATTCTCGCGCCCACGGCGGTCCTGAAGCGCCAGCTCTGCGCGGGCGGCGGCGGTCAACCGTTCCGCGGCGGCATAGTTCGCAGTCGAAGCCATGGCGGCGGTAAGCAGGTCGAGCTGGTCGGGGGTCAGAGAGTTCATGTGGTTTCCTCGTTGGTGGGTGGAGCGGTTACGCGACCTCGAAAGGGTCACGGGAAATGCACTGCAGCGCGGTCATGACTGGAACGGTTCAAGGTGCATGAGGTTGTCGCGCCGCTGCAGAGTGAGCCGGCGGACCATGGGGGCGATGACGGTAGGAGTGATAACGGCCTCGACCGTGAACGCGGCCACCACGTCCAGGCCAGGCAGCAGCAGCACGAGGTCGCCCTTCGTCGGCGTGTAGTGCTCGGGTTCGCCGGGGCTGGCCAGCGCCTCTACCTGCGCGTCCACGGTCTCCGCGGCGAGCGTGCCGGTGCCGCGGTCGTTCATCATGGACATCGGCGGGGCGGTGTCGCAGAACAGCAGCCGCCCGGCACCGAGGGGCTGGTACTCGTTGGACGGCTCTTCCTCCGCCGACAGCACGCCCATGCCGCCCAGCGTGGGCAGGCCGCCCATGAGCTGTTCCATCACCCCCGTCACGCCCGCAGCGGGCCGCTTCACCACGCGCCGCCAGACCTGGCAGTCCAGCCCGCGCGGATGGCGCAGCACCACCTGGCGCAGGGCCAGCGCCACGGCCGCAGGGATTCGTTCGATCATCGTCATCGGTCAGCCTTTCGTTGCTTGCGCGTACATGGCGTCGGCGGCTTCGCGGGTCATGACACCCATCGCCACGAGTGGCTCGATGTGTTTTTGCGCGCGCGCCACCAGCACCTTCCGATCCCGCTCGGATGTGCCGGGCGAAATGGTCTTGGCGGCCTGGCTGGCCGCTGCTGCGCGGATGGCCCTAGCAGCGGCCAGCCGCTCGGTTCGTTCTTCGGTCGTCTCGATCTGGGTGCGCTTCCAGTCCTTGCGGGCCATCTGCTCCAGCGCCATGTCGTCCGCCTGCGCCTTCTTCAGCCGAGCGGTAGCCTTGCGGTCGAGCGTGCCCCGCGCCAGCTTGATCATCTGTTCGATCCGCTGCAGGGCGATGGGCTGGGTCAGCAGGTGGACGGTGCGCAAGACGTGCTTGCAGGCCACGCCGTCGAGCTGCGGATTGCGGATCTTGGGGAAGCCGGTTTCTGGCCGCATCGAGTTGTAGTTGCCGACCGTCGCGATGTAGCGGAAGACAAACCGCCAGTCTTCACAGTCACAGTCGATGCGGATGCTGCCGGTGGCCAACTGGCGTGCCAGCGCCGGGAGCTGTTCTTCTTCGGCCGGTGCTGCCGTTGCACCGCTCAGGCCCACGAAGTCCACGTAGACATGGTGCCGCGCCGCCCGGCTGCCCGGTGAAGCACTCGTGGTGAAGTGAATGACGCTGCCCTTGATCTCCATGGGCACGGCGTAGTGAATCTCGGTGTTCGCGCGCTGGCGCCGCTCGGGGTGCGCCAGGTTGATGATCTGCTTGGCCGTGATGCCGCCCGCGAACTTCTTCCCGAGCGACTTCGCCAGCGCGGCGAACCGCTGCAGATCCTCTGCCGTAATCTTCCGCAACTGCCCATTCAGGATGGTGTCAAGCGCGCGGCCCGCGTTGTAGGCGCCACCGACCTCCTGAGGGTCGAGGATGTGCTTTGCAGCAAGCCGCTGCTGCAAGTCGGCCTTGTACCGGGCCTTCGCTTCAGCGATGGCCTGCGCTGGCGTGACGCCTTCCTTCGGTTTAGGTTCGCGTGCCATTACACCAACCCACCATTGGCCGGGAAGCTGGCTTCGATCTTCAGCGCGGCCAGCAGCTCAAGTCGTTCGGTTGGCATGGTTGGCGATTGCATGTGATGGTCTCGTGGGCGTTGGGTTGGTGCGGTCATGCGTCCTCGAACGGATCGCGGCGTGGGATGGGTGCGCGTGCGCCTTGTGCTGTGTGCGCCATTTGCCG